>JBPCPS010000181.1:0-4607 GCA_050998915.1 Gemmatimonadaceae bacterium | reverse complement strand
GCAGTCGACCACGGCGACATCGCGCCAGACCGGTCGCACTCCGCCCTGGCGGCAGCCGCCGAGGAACCGCGCGATTTCGTCCAGCGGCTTCTGCGTGGCAGAGAGACCGATGCGCTGCGGCGACGAGCCGATCTGGTGATCGAGTCGCTCGAGCGTGAGCGCGAGATGCGCTCCCCGCTTGTTGCCAGCGATCGCGTGTATCTCGTCGAGTATCACCGTCCGCGTGCCGCTGAAGATCGTGCGTGCCCGCTCGCTCGTCAGCATGATGTTGAGCGATTCCGGCGTGGTGATGAGGATGTGCGGAGTCTTGCGTATCATCCGCGCGCGCGCCGCGGCTGGCGTGTCGCCCGTGCGCACCGCGACCCGGATCTCGGGAAACGGGCGACCCTCGCCCTCGAACAGACCGCGCAGCGCTGCTAGCGGCTGCTCGAGGTTCCGCTGTATGTCGTTGTTGAGCGCCTTGAGTGGCGACACGTACACGGCGTGCACGGCGTTTGCGAGCGGCTCGGTCGCGCCCTCGACTACGAGCCGGTTGATCTCCCAGAGAAATGCGGCGAGCGTCTTGCCCGTGCCGGTGGGCGCCAGGATGAGCGTGTGGCTGCCGCCCGCGATGACCGGCCAGCCGCCTTCCTGCGGCGGGCTGGCAGCGCCGTACGTCTCACGAAACCACCGACGGACGAGCGGGTCGAATTCCGCCAGCGCCGCTACAGCAGACGCCACAACCTTTCGGCGCCCCAGCTCAGAAGCTTGTCCTGGAGCGGCCGCTTGCGGAACTCTTCGAGGTTTATCTCCTTCGAGTACTTCAGATCGTCGAAGAAAATCCCGTCCAGGCGCTGTCCAAAGTTCTCGTTCAGCACGACTATGTTGCTCTCGTTGTTGAACGAGATCGAGCGGTTATCGAAGTTCATGGAGCCGATCGTTGACCAGTAGCTGTCGACCACCATGGTCTTCGCGTGCATCATCGACGGCTGGTACTCGTAGATGCGCACGCCCCCCTCAAGCAGCTCGTCATACATCGAGCGGCCCGCGTACCACGTGGTCTTGACGTCGCCCTTCTTGCCCGCCGTGATCACGCGAACATCGACGCCGCGCTTCACCGCCGCGATCAACAACCGCTTGAGGTTGAGATCGGGGACGAAATATGAGTTGGTGATGTAGAGCGTTTTCCGGGCTCCGGCGAGCGAGAGCGAGAGGAACCGCTCCGCGGGCGTGCTGCCGATTGTGGGCATCGTGTGCATCAGCCCGGCGTTGATGTCGCCCCGCTTGGCCAGCGCCGGCCAGGGAAAGAACATGTCGCCGGTGAGGAGCTCGCCCGTCGCCTCCGCCCACCCGGCGGCGAACGCGGCCTGCAGCGCTGCCACGGTCGGCCCGCCGAACTTCACGCTGGTTTCGCGCCACTGGCCTTCGCTGTGTCCGTCGCCCAGCCAGTAGTCGGCGAGGCCAAAACCGCCCGTATATCCGGTCTGGCCGTCCACGACCACCACTCGCGCGTGCGAGCGATGCCCGAGTTGATGTAGCGAATGCCACCGCAACCGACGGAGCCACGCGACCTCAACTCCGGCGGCCTCCAACTGCTCGATCCATTCCTTCTTGAGCGGACCGGAGCCGAACGCATCGAGCAGGAGCAGCACCCGCACTCCCGCGCGCGCTCTTTCCATCAGATGACGGGCCATGGTATCCGCGACGGCACCAGGCTGCGAATAGTACATCTGCACGGTGATCGTGCTCTTCGCCGAAGCTAGATCGTTCCATAGCGGCGGATACGTCCCCTCTCCATTGAGAAGGATGTCCACGAAGTTCCCCTCGTCGATGTGCGTGCCGGTATGAAGCTCGATCGACTTCGCGAACAGAGGATCCCGCACGTGGGGCGGGCCGCCTTCGTCGCCATCCGAGATCACCTGCTCGACCGTGTGGGACCGCGTGACCGACAGAATTCCGATCAGCATGAGCACCAGCATCAGCAGAATCAGGATGATCAATCCCGCGTATTTCAGGAACGTCATTCCGGCTGTCTCCGGTGGCCTAAAGGTCCCAAAGCTTGCTCCCAGTCACGAATCACAACAGTTTCGGCGTAATGAATGTCGCAGCACGCAGCCGTGCAGCCACCCGGGCGATAGTTCTCGACCGATCGCTCGAGGCGCTGCCCTTCTTTCGCCTCAGCGATTCCGCCGACGAGTCCGCAATATCATACTCGCCGCCGGCCGGTGGGCGCTGGCGGGTACTGCCCAGCCCCGGCGACCGCCTCCCGGGGACGTTCGACCAGGACATCTACGTCGAGCTCCTCCGGCGCTATCACGAGGCCGGATTCCCGCCCGGCGGGTCCATCACCTTCACGCTTCATGCCTTTCTTCGGTCCATCGGGCGCCGCGTGGACGGGCGGACCTATGAACAGTTGCGGGGCGGACTGGCCCGGTTGCACCGGACCACGGCCGAATCGACCGGAGCCTACCTGGTCGCGGAAGGCAATTTGCCCCTCGACGGTGGCTTCACCCTGCTCACCGGCGTGGCCATCGACCGGCGCCGGCTGAACGACCGCGACCAATTCAGCTTTTTTCCCGCGCTCGAGTCCGCCGAGCCTGGCGAAGCGAAGGTCACCATCTCGCCAGTGCTGCGCGCCAACATCGCCGCCAATCACGTCATCAGCCTCTCTCCGTCCCGCTACCTCGCGTTGAGCAGCCCCGTTGCGCGACGGCTGTACCGTCTTCTGGAAGTCGCGCGCGCCGAAGGACAGTTGACCTGGCGCACTACGCTGGAGAGTCTGGCGGAGCAGCTTCCGCTCGCCCAGCGGTTCCCCTCGCATCTGCAACGCGTGCTCCAGCCGGCGCACGAGATGCTGCTCGCGGCCGGAATCGCGCGCGATATCCGGATCAAACAGATAAGTCGCGAGTGGACGGTCGATTACATCATTGCGGGTCGCGCAGGAACCCTCTCCGCCAGCGACGGTACTCATTAGGTTAGAAGCACCACCCCTCCAATTGATCAAAATGAGCCGTTACCGAAGGCACTTCATCGCTGCCGCGCTTGTTCTCCCCCTGATCGCTGGCGCGTTCGTTCAGCAGAACCGGGGCACGCTCGAGAGTGCGCGACTGCTCGAGCAGGTGATGCAGCTCGTATCCAACAGGTTCGTGGACACGCTAAACGCGGCCCAGCTTTACGAAAAGGCGGCTCGCGGCCTCGTGCAGGAGCTGAACGACCCGTACACGACTCTGCTCTCTCCGCGCGAGCTGTCGAACTTCAACGCGACGACCGGCGGGCGATACGGCGGCATCGGAATGGAGATCGCCGAGGTGCAGGGGTTCGTGACGGTGCAGAAAGTATTTCCGCACACTCCCGCGGAGCAGGCTGGAGTTCAGGAAGGTGACCGCATCGTAGTCGTGGACACGGTGCAGGTGCGCGGTTGGACGACCACCCAGGTGTCGGACGTCCTCAAGGGAACGCCAGGAACGAAAGTGTCGGTACAGTTTCAGCGACCTGGTGTCGCCGAGCCGATTCCGGTCCGGTTTACGCGGGCAATCGTGCACATCCCCGCGGTGCCGTACGCGATCATGCTCGAGAACCGATACGGCTACATCCCGCTGCTGCAGTTCAACGAGACGGCGACGAGGGAGCTGTCGGCCGCGGTTCAGTCGCTCATGAGCCAGGGAGCAAAGGGAATCATCCTGGACCTGCGCGGAAATCCGGGCGGAATTCTCGACGAGGCCCTCACCGTCAGCAACCTGTTCCTGCGGGAGGGACAGGAGATCTCCAGTATGCGCGGACGCGGCACGGAGCCGCAGATTTTCAGCGCGCGTGAGCGCCCGCTTTCGGCGGACCTGCCATTGGTGATTCTGCAGAATGGTGGCTCGGCATCCGCCTCCGAGATTGTCGCCGGCGCCCTCCAGGATCACGACCGCGCGCTCATCGTCGGCACGACGTCGTTCGGCAAGGGCCTGGTGCAGACCGTGTATCCGCTCAACGGCGGCTACGCGCTGAAGATGACCACGGCCAAATGGTTCACGCCGAGCGGCAGATCGATTCAGAAAGAGCGCAAGCTCATGCCCAACGGCGAGTTCGTCGAAATCGCGCCCGACTCGCTCGAGACCGAGGAGACGCGGCGTAACAAGCCGCAGTTCCGCTCGGACGCCGGACGCATCGTGTACGGCGGCGGCGCGATCACACCGGATGTCATCGTAAGGCCCGACACGCTGACCGCGGCGGAACAGCGACTCATCACCGCGCTCGCGCCGCAGGGTCAGGTCTTTCGCACGACGCTGTACGACTACGCGCGCGAGCTGAAATCGCAGGTGAAGCCGGACTTCGTGCTCCAGCCGGCGTGGAGACAAGAGCTGTACCGCCGACTCACGGTTGCGGGGGTCAAGGTCGAGCAGGATCTGTACAACCAGGGCGCGACGGAGATAGATCGCATTCTGCGCGATCGCGTCGCGGTCATCGCCTTCGGCGACTCCACTGCGAGGCGCCGCTCGGTCGCGGAGGATCGTCAGCTTACGCGTGCGCTCGAGCTTCTTCGGCGAGGACAGTCGCAGCAGGACCTGTTCGCGCTGGCGCGGACTTTGGCCGCGGCGCCGAAGGATTAGTGCTGGCTGGCTGCTGGGTATTGGCTACTAGGT
>JBPCPS010000111.1:0-12571 GCA_050998915.1 Gemmatimonadaceae bacterium | reverse complement strand
GAGCTGATCGAGGAAGAGATGCGGCGCGGGGGCGGGGTCATGACGCGGGACGACCTCGCGCGCTACGAAGCGCTCTGGCGCGGCCCGATCGTGTTCGAGTATCGCGAGCACACCGTCATCTCGATGTCGCCCTCCTCCTCGGGCGGAATCACCCTCGCTCAGATCCTGAACATTCTCGAAGGTTACGATCTCACGGAAACACGCTACCTGTCGCGCGATCACGCGCACGTCTGGGCGGAAGCGGTGAAACGCGCCTTCGCGGACCGCAACGAGTACCTCGCGGATCCGGACTTTGTCACGCAGCCCACCGCGAGGCTCATCTCCGACGAGTATGCGGCGGAGCGGCGGGCCGACATCGACGACGCGCGCGCGACGCCGTCCGCGCGGGTTCTGCCCGGGCTCGGTCCTGCTCCCCTGCCGAAGGTGGCCCGCCGCGAGGGAGAGAACACGACGCACTACTCCATCGTCGACGCCCAGGGCAATGCTGTCGCGGTCACCACTACGATCAACTCGCTGTACGGGAATCTGGTGACCGTCGCGGGCGCGGGCTTTCTCCTCAACAACGAGATGGACGACTTCGCCGCGCGGCCCGGCACCCCGAACCAGTTCGGGCTCGTCCAGGGAGAGAGCAACGCGATCGCGCCGGACAAGCGCATGCTATCGGCCATGACGCCGACCATCGTGCTCGACGCGGCGGGACGGGTGAGGCTCGTCACCGGCTCACCGGGCGGACCGACCATCATCACCACCGTCACCCAGATCATCTCGAACGTCGTGGATTTCGGCATGGACGCCGCGGGCGCCACGGCCGCGCCGCGGCTGCATCATCAGCACCAGCCCGACACGCTGTACTACGAGCGCGGAGGAATGCGGCCGGACGTCGTTGACGCGCTGCGGAGATCGGGTCACAACGTGGTGGAGAGGCGCGGGTACCAGGGGGATACGCAAACGATAGTCGTGCTTCCCGACGGGAGGCTCGCCGGCGTGGCGGATCCGAGACGCGGCGGGGCGGCGGTTGGGGTGCGCGTCGCCCGCCCCGTCGTGCAATGAGCCGTTGATAGCTTCTGGCATGTTGACGCGACAACTCCAAACCAAGAACTCATGACGCCGTGATTACGCAGCGACGGATCGCGTTCCTGCTTGTCGCGTGCGCGATATTCGGGCCGGCACCGGGATCCGCGCAGGATCGTCCGTGCGACGACTCGCCCGCCGCCCTCGCCCCCAGCCGCGACCTCTACTGCATCGAGCTGATCGCGGCGCCCGGGATCAGCGGCGCCTCGGGCCGCGTCGAGCTCGGCCGCATCCCGGGACCCTTCACGATTGCCGTCGCAGCGGACGGGGCGCTCCGTCATCAGCCGGTCGTGATGCTCGCGGGGCTGCCCGCTCCGCCCTCGCTCGGCGCGTTCACGACCTACGTCGCGTGGCTCGCGACGCCCGTGATGCACCCGGTCACCAGGCTCGGCGAAGTCCGCAACGGGCGGAGCGCTCTACCTCCGATCGCCATCGAGAAGTTCATCGTTCTCGTAACGGCGGAGACGACGCCCACTGGCGATGAGCCGCGCGGTCGAATCGTGCTGCGGGGCCAGTCCCCTGCAACGCGACTCCAGCCGCCCGACGTTCTTCAGTTCGCGCTCGGCGCAGAGCCGGTCGACACCGCTGCCTCGCGTCGGCAACCCGTACCGGACACGCACGCCGCGCACGCCGCTCCCCGCACGGCCAGCGTGGCTTGGACGACCGTGCCGATGCCGGCGGGACTGCAGATGCTGCCCGCCGAGATGGCGCTCCGTCCGAATGTCGAGCCGTACCTGCCGCAGCCGCGCGCGGGACAGAGCGTCCACGCAGCGCGGCCGCGCGATCTGGTGGAGCTCGACGACGGTGATACGCTCCGGCTCGCCGCGCAGCTCGTCCGCCGCACCTTCAAGGGGCGGAGCTACACGATGTACGGATTCAACGGCCAGTATCCGGGTCCTTTGATCCGCGTGCAGCAGAACGCGGAGATCGTCGTCCTGTTCGGCAACGAGCTGGACCAGCCGACGACGGTGCACTGGCACGGTGTGCGCGTGGAGAATCGCTTCGACGGTGTCCCGGACCTGACGCAAAAGGCGGTGCAACCCGGCGGGAGTTTCACGTATCGCGTGCGCTTCCCCGATGCGGGGATCTACTGGTATCACCCCCACGTGCGCGAAGACATCCAGCAGGACCTCGGCTTGTACGGCAATCTCATGGTGCGATCACCTCACGCCGACTGGTTCGGTCAGGCGAATCGCGAGGAGGTGCTTATGCTCGACGACCTGCTCGCTGGCGACGACGGCCTCGTGCCGTTCGGTCGCGAGGCGGCCACGCACGCGCTCATGGGCCGGTTCGGCAACGTCTTTCTCGTAAATGGCGAGCCCGACTACACACTCTCGGTCCGTCGCGGCGAGGTCGTGCGCCTGTTTCTCACCAACGTGTCCAACACGCGCACGTTCAATCTCTCGTTCAGCGGCGCCCGCATGAAAGTCGTCGGCTCCGACGTCGGGAACTACGAGCGGGAGGAATGGGTCGAGAGCGTCGTGATCGCCCCGGCGGAACGGTACGTGGTGCACGTGCGCTTCGACGAGCCGGGCGAAGCCGCCATCGTGAATCGCGTTGTCGGGCTCGATCACCTGTTCGGCCGCTTCTTCGCCGAGACCGATACACTGGGGACGGTGCGCGTGGGCTCGGGGCCGGCCTCGCCCGACTTGGGCCCGGGCTTTCACGAGCTGCGGACGAACCTGGCCGCCTCGAGGGACATCGACCGCTATCGATCGCGTTTCGATCACCCGCCGGACCTGTCGCTCGTTCTCACAGTCCGGACGCGCGACCTGCCGTTCGTCACTGAGCGGCTGATGCAGCTCGACTCGATCTACTTCGCGCCCGTGGAATGGAGCGGCACGATGCCGATGATGAACTGGGCGTCTACAGCGCGACAGGTCACCTGGGTGTTGCGTGATCCCGCGACCGGCAAGGAGAACATGGACATCGACTGGCGCTTCCATGTCGGCGAGGTCGTGAAGCTCCGCATGTCCAACGAGCGCAAGAGCTTCCACGCCATGCAGCATCCGATTCATATCCACGGCCAGCGGTTCCTCGTCCTGGCGGTGAATGGCGTTGCCAACGACAATCTCGTCTGGAAGGACACCGTCTTGCTCCCGGCGGGGGCGACGGCGGATATTCTGGTGGAGATGTCCAATCCCGGGCGGTGGATGCTGCACTGCCATATCGCCGAACATCTCTCGGCGGACATGATGCTTGCCTTTACCGTGGAGTAATCCGATGCGCCCAATCGTCCGCCTGACCTCCATCGTCCTCGCGCTCGCGTCGCTCGCGGCGCCGGCTTTCGTCGCAGGGCTGCCCGCGCAGCAACCGGATACGCTGTCCACTGCGGTGCGGCGGTACGTCACCGTGAATGCGCCGATCGTCGCGCTCACGCGCGTCACCGTCATAGACGGGACCGGCGCGCCGGCGAAGCACGACCAGACGATCGTCATCCGCAACGGCAGGATCGCGGCGGTGGGCGCCAGGACGCGCGTGCAGATTCCGCAGGGCGCAACCGTGCTCGACCTGCCGGGTCATACGGTGATCCCCGGAATAGTGGGCATGCACGATCACCTCTTCTACACGGCCGCGGGCGGCCGCGCGTCGCAGATGACGTACACCGCCCCGCGCCTGTATCTCGCAGCGGGCGTGACGACGATCCGCACGACAGGCAGCCGCGCGCCGTACGCCGAGATCAACACGAAGCAAGCGATCGACGGCGGACTGATCCCCGGGCCGCGCATTCATCTCACCGCGCCGTACATCACAGGCGCCGCCGGTGGTGGCAGCATGGCAGTCGTGGACTCACCGGAGGCGGCGCGGCGATTCGTCGCGTACTGGGGCAGCGAGGGCATGACCTGGCTCAAGGCGTACACCGACATTCGCGGCGCCGACCTGGCGGCCGCGATCGACGAGGCGCACAAGCGCGGCATGAAAGTCACCGGCCACCTCTGCTCCGTGAGCTTTCAGGAAGCCGTTGCGTTCGGGATCGACAACCTCGAGCACGGAATGCTCACCGCGACGGATTTCGATCCGCAGCGGACGCCGGATGTGTGCACCGCGAGCAATCTGGCCCAGGTGAGCGCGGGCACGGCGAACCCGACCGGACCCGCCGGGCAGGCGACGATCCGCAGGATGATCGACAATCGCGTGTCGATGACTTCGACGTTGGCCGTGTACGAGCCGTTCATGTCGGCACGCCCGAACAACATGGACCCGCGCACGCTCGAGATGATGGCGCCGGAGGTGCGCGAGTCGTATCTCAGGATAAGGCATCAGATCGACTCGGCCGGCGGCCGCTTCACCCTCGCGGCGCTGAAGAACGGGATGGCGTTCGAGAAAGCGTTCTTCGACGCGGGCGGCGTGCTCGCGTCCGGCGTCGATCCCACGGGAATCGGCGGAGCGCTCCCGGGCTTCGGCGACCAGCGCAATTACGAGCTGCTCATCGAGGCGGGATTCACGCCCGAGCAGACGGTGCGGATCATGAGCGCGAACGGCGCGAAGATTCTCGGCGTGTACGACCGATTGGGATCGGTGGAGCCGGGGAAGCTTGCAGATCTCGTCGTGCTCGCTGCCGATCTGAGAGCTGGCCCAGCCGGCATCCGGAATGTCACGACGGTATTCAAGAACGGCGTCGGCTACGATTCGCGCTTGCTGATCGCCGCTGTGAAAGGGCGGATCGGGATCGATTGACCGGTCGCTAGCTCCGGAATTCAGCCATGCCCACCTCGAGGGCCAAAGCCCTGATCGTCCTGAGCGCCGTCGCGCTCGCAAAGCACCTCTGGTTCCTCATCACGTGGATCCGCGCTTCCAACCGCGGGCGGACGCAGGAGGAAAGCGTCGAGATCTTCCTCAGCCAGTTCCCTCACTCAATGCTGGGCCTCGACGCCATCGCGCTGACCTGGGTACTGATCGTTGTGGGAATGATCGGTGCAGTACTGGCGTTTGTGGCGCGGCGCACGAGTGGACGTTGGCGGCCTGTTGCCACCGCGCTGCTATCGATGCACGTGGTGTTCGTGCTCTGGTACCTCTTCACCTTGATGTAGCCAACCTCTCACGCCAGCCGGAAACCCCACATGGTAATGCCGCTCGGGGACGACAACACCGACCGCCACATCGTTCCGCTCGTCACCTACGCCCTCATCGCCGTCAACATTCTGGTGTGGCTGCTCGAGCTCTCGCTCGGCGAGCGCTTCATCAACGGCTACAGCACCGTTCCGTTCGAGATAACGAACAGCCAGGATCTGGTGGGAACGCGCACCGTCGAGGCCGGCGGTCAAAGCCACGCCATCCAGCTGTATCCGGGCCCCACCCCGATCCACCTCACGCTTCTCTCGTCGATGTTCATGCACGCGTCGTGGATGCACATCGGCGGCAATATGCTGTACCTGTGGATCTTTGGCGACAACATCGAGAACCGCATCGGCCACGTGCGCTTTCTCGCCTTCTACCTGCTATGCGGACTGGTGGCCAGCGTAGCGCACATCTTCGTTACGCCTGGTTCGATCATTCCGAGCCTTGGAGCTTCCGGCGCGATCGCCGGCGTGCTCGGCGCATACCTGCTCCTCTTCCCCAAGCGGAAGGTCAAAGTGATCGTGATGCGGCAACTGGTGCACATGCCGGCGTTCATGGTGCTCGGACTCTGGATACTACTCCAGATCTTCGGCCAGTTTACCGTCACAGGAGGCGGCGGAGTCGCCTACATGGCGCACATCGGCGGGTTCGTCGCGGGCGCCGCGCTCATCTTTCTGTTCGGCGGCCGGCGCGAGCGCGTGATAGAGGTAGGACCTCGGGGTCGCTCGATCTAGCCGCTTGAGGCTGCGGGCACCGGCCCCGCTGGAACAAGCCGCCTCCGCGCTGCTCGCCAGGTCGGGCGAGCGGCGCGATTGCGATCGTAGTCCGCAAGATTCCCACGTCGTCGATCTTAAAGCCTCCACCGCACCCCAGACCGCCATCAGCCCGTGTTCCGCAGCCCCGCCGCAATCCCGTTGATCGTTCCCGCCAGTGCGTAGTCGAGCTCCTCGTTATCCTCACCCCCGCGCTTGCGGCGCAGCAAGCTCAGCTGCACCAGGCTCAACGGATCCACGTACGGATTGCGCAGGCGGATTGACTCCGCGAGCACCCGGTTTTCCTCCAGCAGCTCCCGCTGGCCGGTGATGTCGAGAACCACGCGCCGCGTGCGCTCGAACTCGTCGCGCAACGTCGCGAACACCCGCTGGCGCAACACCGCGTCCTCCACGAGCTCCGCGTACCGCGCGGCGATGGTGAAGTCGGCCTTGGCCATGCCGATTTCCACGTTGCCGATCAGGTCCTGAAAGAAAGGAAAACCAGCCAGCATTTCCTTCAGAAGCCCGCGCTCGCTGTCGCCGCGCGCGACGAACTTCTCGCACGCGTAGCCGACGCCGAACCACGCTGGCAGCACGTGCCGGCTCTGCATCCAGCCGAACACCCAGGGAATCGCGCGCAGGTCGCCGAGCCCCTTGCTCTCACCCCGCCGCGCGGGACGCGACCCGATGCGCGCGTGCTCCAGCTCGGCGACCGGCGTGGCCTGCTGGAAGTACGGCAGGATGTCGGGATTCTCCGCGATGTGCTCGCGATAGTACTCGAGCGCATCGGCCGACAGCTCGTCCAGCACATGCTCCCATCTCGCGAGCTGAACGTCGTCGGGACGATCGAGCCCGGCGAGCGCGTCCAGCGACGCGGCCACCATCAGCGACAGGTTTCGCTCGGCGAGCACGGGGTCGGCGTACTTCCAGTTCAGTACTTCGCCCTGCTCGGTGATCCTGATCGCACCCGAGAACGCACCCGGCGGCTGCGAGGTAATCGCGCGGTGCGTGGGCCCTCCGCCTCGCCCCACGGTTCCGCCGCGGCCGTGAAAGATGGTCAGCACCACACCGCACTCACCCGCCACGTCGTGCAGCGCACGGTGCGCCTTGTACAGCTCCCATGTGCTCGTGAGCATTCCGCCATCCTTGTTGGAGTCGGAATAGCCGAGCATCACTTCCTGGCGCCGTTGCCACGAGTCGAGGAGAGGCACGTAGTCCGCGCTGGTCCACAGCGACTTGCACACAGCAGGCGCGTTGCGCAGGTCGTCGATGGATTCAAACAGCGGCACGGGCATCACGCCCGGATCGCCGTCGCTCGTGGCGACGCGCACGCCCGCGCGCTCGAGCAGTCGTACGAGCGTGAGCACGTCGTCCGCCGACCCTGCGCCGCTGATCACGTAGCTCCGGATGGATTCCGGCGGGTAAGTGCTCTTGAGCGTGGCGATGCCGTGCATCGCGTCCAGCAGCTTCGACGTCTCCTCCGACGCCGGGGTCGCGTCGCCGGCGTCGCGCAGCTCCTCCCAAGCGCGGGCGTGCACCCGGGCGTGCTGGCGGAGGTCGAGCGAGTGCAGGTGGAAGCCGAACGTGCTCACCTGCCGGAGCAGCGGATCCATCAGCAGCAAAGCGATGCGCGTGCCGCCGTTCGCGGCCAGACTCTCCCGTATGCAGAGGAGGTCGTCCGCGAACTGCGACGCGTCGGCATATCCGCGCGCGCTCCCCGGCTCGTCGCGCGCGGCGCGCAGCCGCCACCCCACGTATCCCAGCAGGCGTCGGTACGGCTCCGTGTCCGCGCGGCTCTCGGGGCGGGGGTCCAGCGACGGAATCTCCGCGGCGTATTCGCGGAGCCTGGCCTCGAGGGCTGGCGACGCCGCAATCTGCTTGGTGGACATGCTGAGCCGCTCGACCAAGCTCTCGAGCGCGCGCACGTAATGGTCGAGGATCGTCTCGCGCGCGAGCTGGAGCGCCGCGCGGGTCGTCTCGGGCGTGACGAATGGATTACCGTCCCCGTCCCCCCCGATCCACGAGCCGAACCGCACCACGGTAGGCATGGCCGCCGGCTCGAACGATTTGCCGTAGCTCCGGGCGAACGCCTCTGCCAGCTCGGCGTAGACTGCCGGCATCGTGTCGATCAGCACGTCGGCGTAATAGTCGAGCCCCATGCGAATTTCGTCCACCACCAGCGGACGCCGCCTGCGCACTTCGTCGGTCTGCCAGAGCGCGGTGACCTCTGACGCGATGCGGTCTTCCTCCGCCGCGGCGGCGGCGTCCGTGAGCGGCAACGTGTCCAGCCGGTCGAGCGACTCCGCGATTCGGCGGCGCTTGAACAACACGGTTCGCCGTGAGACTTCAGTGGGATGCGCAGTGAAGACGGGAACGACCATCACCCGCCGCAGCTGCTCCAGCGCCGCGTCCGCGCTCACGCCGGCGGCCTTCATTGTGAGCAGGGTGCCGAGCATCGTGCCCGGCCGCGGCGCATCGTTCGCGTTCATCTGCAGCGCGCGGCGGCGTCGCTTCCTGTGCGCGGTCTCGGCGAGATTGGTCAGCTCGAAGTAGATCGCGAACGCTTTCGTCAGCCCGTACGCGCCACGCACGTCGAGCGAGTCTACAATCCGCTCTGCGTCCCGCATCGGAGCTGTTTGCCCCGTGGGATCCTCCTCGCGGTGCCGGATGGCGAGCTGGCGGATCGCCTCGACGGCTTCATACAGCGACTCGCCAGCTTGCTCGCGGATGACGTTGCCGAGGATCGTGCCGAGCGAGCGCACGTCCCGACGCAGCGGGAGGATCTTGGCTTCAGGGTCGCGGCCGAGCAGCTCGGACAGGCGGGCGGCTTGATCGTCGGGCTTCCAGAGCGGATCGGGCTGGTGCACTCTGGAAGGTACTAGCTCCGCCTGCGCCTGCGGGAAATGACTTCCAGCTGGCACCGAGGAAACCGGCGTATATTCTTTGCGTGAAAGCGAACGCGAATCACGGTGTCTACTTGGGGATCCTGCGACGGATGTCCCCGGAGGATCGCCTCCGAAAGGCGTTCGAGCTGTCCGACCTCTCGAGATCGCTCTTCGTGCACGGCCTTCGGCGCGCTTTTCCCCACCTCGAATCCGCTGAGTTTCGCGCGCTTGTACGCAGCCGGCTCGACAAGTGTCACAACAGGATTTACTGAGGCGGGTAGTTGCCGCACTTGACGGTCTGGAGATCGATTACATGATCACCGGGTCAATCGCATCAAGTCTTCAAGGCGAGCCTCGCGCCACTCATGATCTGGACGTCGTTGTGTCGATCGAGGAGAGCGCGATTCCGGGGCTGTTGGCCGCTTTTCCAACTCCTGAGTTCTATCACGATGATTTGGCGGCAAGAGAGGCCGTCCGTGACCGGACGGGTTTCAACGTCGTAGAGACCGTGGAAGGAGACAAGATCGATTTCTGGCTCCTTACGGAAGATCCGTTCGATCAAGGTCGCTTTCACCGGAAATACGAGGAAGATGTCTTTGGAATCCGCTTGAAGGTCTCGGCGCCTGAGGACACGATTCTCCAGAAGCTGCGCTGGGCAAACCTGTCCGGCGGTAGCGAAAAACTTTACGGTGACGCGCTTCGGATTTATGAAGTCCAATGCAAAAGTCTTGACCAGGGGTACCTCGACGAATGGGCGAAGATCCTGAGCGTCGACGTACTTCTCGAGCGTATCCGCCGCGAAGCCGAGTGGATCGAGTAAGCAGTTCGGCGCCCGTCGGCATTGGCAAGGCATATCCTGGAGGGAGTTCGTATTGACTCCGCACGCAGAAACCTTGCACGGCAATCGTTCTAAGGAGAATGCATGAAGAAAACCGCGATGGAAATGATCGGGGAAGCCAAGGCCCGCGTTCAGAACCTGAACCCGGATCAGGTGGCCCGGGAAATTGAAGCCGGTGCGCTAATCGTCGACGTACGCGAGCCCGAAGAGCGGAAGCAAGCGAGCATCGCCGGCTCTATCTCCGCCCCTCGAGGAATGCTGGAATTTTACGCGGACTCAACACTCCCCTACCATAAGAAGGAGTTTGCCGCGGATCGGCGCATCATCCTGCACTGCGCGGGCGGCGGACGTTCGGCGCTCGCGGCCGACACGCTGCAGCAGATGGGCTATTCCAATGTCGCGCACCTGGATGGGGGATTGAAGGCCTGGCAGGACGCCGGTAAGCCCACCACATCCGGCGAGTAGTGCGCTGGCGCTGCCGAGCCTCCCGGCGCGCACTTGGTCTGACGCGCGAAGGTGGTCCCGCTGCCATCATCCTCCTATCAATCCCATCGGAGCGCTCATGCGTCACCGTATCGCCGTAACCGCCGCCTTCCTCTGCCTCGCAGCGCCCGCGCCGGCGCAAACTTCCCGCACACCGCAGGAGCTGGCCGCCCTGCGCGCGCAGCGTGACTCAATGGAGCGGGAGCTCCAATCGATCGCCGTCGTCGAGCGAAAGATCATGCTCCCGATGCGAGACGGCGCGCGCATGCAGATGGATGTGTATCGCCCGAAGACCGCGACTGCCGGCGTCCCCGCAATCTTTGTCCGCACGCCGTACAACATGAACTTCTGGGACGTCGCCAACGGCGCGCCGGCGGACATGACCGCTCAACTCACCGCGGTGAAGCGCGGGTACGCGTACGTCGGCGCCAACGAGCGCGGGCACTTCTTCTCCGAAGGCAGCTACGACATTCTTGGGCCCCCGGTAAGCGACGGAGTCGAGGAGATCGAATGGATCGCGTCGCAGCCCTGGTCCAACGGCAAGGTCGGGCTTATCGGCTGTTCGTCGACCGCCGAGTGGCAGATGGCGGTCGCCGCGCGCGCGCCGAAGGGGTTGGCTGCGATCATCCCGCAGGGGTTCGGTGCCGGCGTGGGGCGTGTCAAGCCGTACGTTGAGCAGGGGAACTGGTACCGCGGCGGCGCGGTGCAGATGCTGTTCATCTCCTGGGTCGCGGGCCAGCAGAACCAGGTGCGGCCTATGTTTCCCGCGAATACGTCGCAGGACGATCTCATTCGCGGCGCGCGGCTGTTCGATCTCGCGCAGCGAGCGACGCCGATCGACTGGGCCAAGAGTTTCTGGCATCTCCCGACGCAGGAGTTGATAGAGAACGCAGGCGGACCACGCGGCATTTTTGCAGACTCGATGCCGGGGATAGCCACCGGCGGCGCGATGATCAAGCGCGCGCCGAATGATCCGGCGTGGTATCGCGGCGGCCTCTTTCACGACGACATGAAGATCAACGTCCCGGGACTCTGGTTCATGTCCTGGTACGACGTGAGCACCGGACCGAATCTCGCGACGTTCAACCACGTGCGCCGCACCGCCGACCCCGCGATCGGCAACCAGCAGTACGCCTTCATCGCCCCGACCCTGCACTGCGCGTACAAGCGCGCGACCGAGAATACGGTTGTCGGGGAGAGGAGCATGGGCGACGCGCGCTACGACTACGACGCGCTCACGTACGGCTGGTTCGACCACTTCCTGAAAGGCGAGAGCAACGGCTTGCTCGACACGATGCCCAAAGTCCGCTACTTCACGATGGGCAGCAACAAGTGGCAAGCGAGCGACACGTGGCCACCGCGTGGTGCACAGCCTATGACGTTCTACCTGGGCAGCGGCGGCAGAGCCAACACGCTGAAGGGCGATGGCGTGCTCGCATTGCGCCCGCCGTCGAAGGACAGTCCGGATTCCATTGTTTACGATCCCATGAACCCGGTCCCCTCACTCGGCGGCAATGTCTGCTGCCAGGGCAATGCCCTGACCGGCGGAGCCATGGATCAGCGGAAGATCGAGGAGCGATCCGACGTACTGGTCTATACCTCCGAGCCGCTCAGGCAGGGAATCGAAGTGAGCGGGCCGGTCGAGTTTACCGTGTACTTGTCGTCGGATCGCAGAGACAGTGACATTACGGTTAAACTGCTGGACGTGTACCCTGACGGGCGCGCGTACAACTTGGACGAGACCATCCAGCGCCTGCGCTACCGCGACGGGTACGAGCGCGAGACGTTCATGGAGGCGGGGCGCGTATATAAGGTCGCCTTCCAACCCATGACGACGAGCAATTACTTTGCGGCCGGACACCGCATTCGCATCGAGGTGTCAAGCTCGAACTTTCCCCGTTTTGATCGCAACCTCACCACCGGCGGGAAGAACTACGATGCGACGGCAGGGCTCGTGGCGCGCAACGTCGTGCACCACTCGCGAGCGTTTCCGTCGAGCCTGACCTTGTCCGTAGTGCGGCGGCCCTCGCGGTGAACGAGTGCAAAGAGAGGACAACCGGACGGGACGTTCTACTACTGCGAGTGACACGCCGGTGCATGAGGCCTCCTGAAAGGATCGCCGCATGAAGCTGAAGCCCGTTACCGGAGACCACCCCCCGCGCCTGCGCGATGAGGACGCAGCGCCCCCGCGCGACGCGCCCACCGGAGCCGCGCTTGAGAAAGCCTTCCACAAGCAGGCGGAGCGACTGAAGGATCTCCAGAAAGTGTTCTACGCCGACGGACGCTTTGCTCTGCTCGTCGTGCTGCAGGGGCGCGATGCGTCGGGAAAGGACGGCGTCATCAACAAGGTCCTGGGCGCCGTCAACCCGATGGGCTGCGAAATCACGAGCTTCAAGACGCCGTCGGAAGAAGAGCGGTCGCACGACTTTCTCTGGCGGATTCATAAGCGGGTGCCGGCGCGCGGGGCCATCGGCGTGTTCAAC
>JBPCPS010000099.1:0-18145 GCA_050998915.1 Gemmatimonadaceae bacterium | reverse complement strand
TTTATTGTAAAGATTGAAAGATGAATCAGAAGGAAAACCCCCGCAGTCTGACCCCCGCCGACGCCGCCGAGCGCCTGCGCCGGTTCGCCGTCGAAATGGGCCAGCCCGCGTACCGGGCGGCCCAGGTCGCGCGGCATCTCTGGCAGGTACCGCTCCCGGGCTTCGAGGCGATGACCAACATCCCGCTCGGCTTCCGGCAGCAGCTCGCCGAGCGGTTCGAGATTCCGCGTCTCGAGCTCGCGACCCGCCAGCTGTCCAGGGACGGAACGCAGAAGTTCCTGTTCAAGCTGGCCGACGGCGAGCTGATCGAGACCGTGGCGATCCCCGAAGACAACCGGCTGACGCTGTGCATCTCGTCGCAAGCCGGCTGCGCGCTCAAGTGCTCCTTTTGCGCCACTGGGGCGATGGGATTCTCGCGCAACCTGGAGACGTTCGAGATCGCGGGCCAGGTGCGCGAGCTGGCGCTGCTCGACCCGCCGCTGCGGGCGACCAACATCGTGTTCATGGGAATGGGCGAGCCGATGATGAACTGGAGGGCGGTCGATCCCACGCTCACCATACTGAATGCGCCGGACGGGATCGGCATCGGCGCTCGGCACATCACGGTATCCACGGTCGGTGTGCTGCCCGGCATCGTCGCGCTAAGCGAGCGACCGGAGCAGTTCCGGCTTGCGCTCTCGATCCACGCGCCGACCGACGAGCTGCGGCAGTCGCTCATGCCGATCAACACGAAGTACCCTCTCGCCGAAGTAATCGAAGCGGCGAAGCAGTTCGACCGGCGCGTGACGTTCGAGTACGTCATGCTCGGCGGCGTCAACGACACGCCCGGGCACGCGCGCCAGCTCGGCGAGCTCGCGCTCGAGTGCAAGGCGTTCGTGAACCTGATTCCGCTGCATCCCGGCGGCGCCGGCGACTTCAAGCCCACTTCCGCGCGCGACATCTCGATCTTCGCGCGCACACTGCGCGGGATGCGACTTCAGACGGCGATCAGAAAGAGCCGCGGAGTGGACATCGCCGCCGCGTGCGGCCAGCTACGGGTAGAACGGCAGCGCCGGCGGGCGCCAGTCGCTGCCGACAATGACCGTCACGTCCAGGTAGCGTGAGCTGTCGGCGCGGCTCTCCGCTCTCGCCTTCATCGCAGTAGCCACGAGCCCGGCCCACTCGGCGTGGCCCGAGCGGTCCAACACGAGGGTCGAGTCGCGGCGCTCGCTCGCATTTCCAAAGGACACGACGTCGAAGCCGCGATCTCTCAGATAGAGCGTGGCGCGCCGAGCCAGGCCGTGCGTCGCCGTCGCGTTCTGCACTTCGACTTTGATCCGCACGCCGGCCGGTGCGACGACGTTGTACGACGGTTCGTCGAAGCTCCCCGGCGTGCCGGCAGCCCGGTACGCGCTCGATCCGCGGTAGTGATCCCATCCGAACCATCCTCCGAAGGCGAGCACGAGGAGCAGCAGCCAGCGCCCGATTTTCCTTCGGGGTCGGGTGGGCTCGACCGGCTCGAATTGCGCCGGGTTGGTCACAGGGTAGCCAGGAGCCGATAGCCAACAGCCAACAGCGCCGTCGTCACCTCAGCTCATTCCACAGCGCGACCGTCTCCGGATAGATGTAATTCCCTTCTCTGATGGACCACTCCAGGCGGAAGCGCACGACCTGACGGAACACTCCCTCGAACGCGTGCGGCACCTGGCTCGCCAGGAACTCGCGGTCCTCGTGCAGAAATTTGCGGCCGGGCTCGAGGTAATCCGCCATGTACAGCGCCTTCCCGGTCGAGTCCCACTTGGGCGATCCCACGGTGTGATAGCGAATCGCGTCGAGCAGGCTCGACCGTTTCTCCCCCTCCTGCGCGAGCTTGATCGCGGCCGCGGGGCCGTGCAGCAATCCGACCGGCGACTTGCTGTCGCCGGTAATCCGCCGGAGCTCTTCCTCGGGCGCTTCGCGCAGCGAGTCGTGCAGCCGTCCGGCGTCGATCCACTCGTTCGCCTTGGCCGGATCCAGCCGCATCCCCGCGGCCCAGGCCGACAGGAGCGCGGTGACGCGCCCGATATGCGCGCGGCGCTTGGGCCCGACCTGAGCCCAGGGAGGAAGCTCGACGTATGGCGCGGAGAATGAATCCGAGTCCGTCAGTGTGTCCTTCACGATTCCAGAAGCTCGTTGTCAATAAGTCGGGTCGCACCGACGCGCACCGCGCCGATCACGGCCGCATGGTCACCCACGGTCTTCACCCGCTTGAATGTGCGCTTGTCCACGACCGCGAGATAGTCGAGCTCGATCCGCGGCTCCGCGGCGAGAATCTCCTCGGCCACATGCTCCAGCTCGGCGCCGTTGCGCAGACCGGAGCGGTGCGCGGCGCGCAATTTCGTGAGGGCCCGCGGCAGTGCGAGCGCTGATTTTCGCTCCGCGGGGCTGAGGAACTGGTTCCTGCTCGAGAGGGCGAGCCCGTCGCTGTCGCGCACGGTGGGCTCGACGACGACTTCGAGCGGAAAGTCCAGCTCGCGCGCCATGCACTGTACCAGGCAGGCTTGCTGCAAATCCTTCTGCCCGAACACCGCGAAGTCGGGTTGCACGACGTTGAACAGCTTGGCGACGACGGTGAGCACGCCGGCGAAGTGTCCGGGGCGGGACGCGCCCTCCCAGTCGTCGGCGATCTTGAGCGGGCGAATCTCGATCGTGCGCTCGCGGCGGTACATCTCGTCCACCGACGGCGAGAAAACGAGCGACGTTCCGCGCGCGCCCGCGCGCGCCATGTCGCCAGCGATGTCGCGCGGGTACCGGGCCAGGTCCTCGTTCGGCCCGAACTGCAACGGGTTGACGAAGATGCTCATGACGACGAATCCGCCCCGGTTGCGCGCCGCGTCCACCAGGCTCAGGTGTCCCTCGTGCAGCGCCCCCATCGTCGGGACGAGGGAGATGGCCTCCCCTCCAGAGCGCGCCGCCGCGACCGCCGCGCGGACGTCGGCGATCGTCGTCACCACGTTCATGTCAGAAGCTGTGCTCTGAGCCGGGATACTTGCCGCCGCGCACGTCGCTCGCGAATCGCTCCACTGCCCCGCGCACATCGGTCGCCAACTCTGCGTAGCGCTTGAGGAACTTGGGAGCGAACCGGTCGTTGAGCCCGAGCAGGTCCGGCAGGACCAGCACCTGGCCGTCGCAGCCGACGCCGGCACCGATGCCGATAGTCGGGACCGTGACCGCCGCTGTGATCCGCGAAGCGAGCTCGCCCGGCACGAGCTCCAGCACGATGGAAAACGCGCCCGCGTCCTCGAGCCGTCTCGCTTCGTCGATGAGCCGCGACGCGTCGCCGGCATCCCGCCCCTGTACGCGCGCGCCGCCCAGCGTATGCACGGACTGCGGCGTGAAGCCGATGTGGCCGACGACCGGGATCCCCGCGCCCACGACGCGCCGCACCGTCTCCGCCATCTCTTCGCCCGCGCCTTCCATCTTCACCGCGCTCGCGCCGGTCTGCTGCAGTACGCGACCGCAGTTCAGGATCGCCTGCTCGACGCTCGCCTGGTACGTGAGAAAAGGCATGTCCACGAACAGCAGGGCGCGCTTCACCCCACGCCGCACCATGGTGGCGTGATAGATCATCTGGTCGAGTGTGACCGGGAGCGTCGTGTCGAGTCCGGCGACGACGTTGCCGAGCGAATCGCCGACTAGCACCGCGTCCACTCCGGCTTCGTCCACCAGGCGGCCGAACAGCGCGTCGTACGCCGTGACCATCACGATCTTCTCGCCCTTCTCCTTTCGCTGCACGTACTCGCGAATGGTCAGGGCCCGCGCCGCATCGCCCGTGCCGCTGCTCACACGCACTCCCGTAGCTGGGCCAGCTCGCGCTGCCAGAAGTCGCGGTCCGCGAGTCCAGGGTGCGGCAGCGTGAGACGCGTAGTCGATAGCGTGACGTCGCCAAACGCCACGATGTCGAGGTCGAGGGTCCGCGACGCCCACCGCTCCCCGCGCTCGCGCCCGTTGGCCAGCTCGATCCGCAGCAGCCCGTCCAGCAGCTCCTCGGGTCCCAGCGACGTCTTCACGGCAAGCATCTGATTCAGATACTTCTCCTGTTGGCGTTCACCCAGCGGCTCCGTCTCTTCCACGTCCGAGGCGGCGACGATGAATGTATCGGGTAAGCCGGCAATCGCTGCCCGGGCGGCGCCGAGGTAGCCATGCCGATCCCCTACGTTCGAGCCCAATGCGATAAACGCGAGATCCATGAACTGGTGATTGGTGATTGGTAACTGGTGATTAGTAAACAGAAAAAGGCGGTCGTTGGTTACTAATCACGAATCACCAATCACCAATCACTTTGCCCGCTCCACCGTCACTTCGGCGTACGCCAGCGGCCCCGGCAACGCCACGTGCGGCTTTCGCACCGAGACCGACACTCGCTTGACCAGCCGCACCTCGAGCGCCTGCTCCGCGATGCGCTCGGCGACGTCCTCCAGGTACTTCATGTGACCGTGCGCCAGAACGCCAGCCGTGCGATCGTACAGGTCGCGGTAGTCCGCCACGCCCGCCGCACCGTCGCTCCCGGCGGGCCGCTCCACCCATACCGAGACGTCCACCTCGATGGATTGCGCCACCTCCGCCTCGTGCGGCAGCACGCCGATGTGCGTGTGGAATCGCATCGCCTTCAGAGTCACTACGTCTTCAGCCATCCATCGCCTCCCGCATGGAGCGGACGAGATTGATCGCGCTTTCGGTGGACTGTCCGGCAGCCTTTACGATCGCGCTTCCCACGACGACACCGTCGGCCATGCGCGCGACCGCGCGGGCCTGCGCGGGCGTCGATATGCCGAATCCTGCGCACACGGGAAGATCCGTGACAGCTCGCAACTTCGTGACCATCGGTCCCACGTCCGTGGGCGCTTCATCCCGCGTACCCGTGACGCCCATGCGGCTGATGAGATACACGAAGCCGCTGCCGTGCTCGCAGATGCCGGCGAGACGGTCGTCGGGTGTCGTCGGCGCCACCAGCCGGATGAAATCCAGATCGCTCGCGGCGAGCCACGCCTCGCGCTCCGGGTCGGCGCCCAGCGGCAGGTCCGTCACGAGGATCCCCGCGACCCCCGCTTCGCTCGCGCGGCGGAGTACGTCTGGCCCGGCCGCGAGCAACGGGTTCAGATACGTGAACAGCACCACCGGCACCGCTACACCCGCTTCGCCGAGCAACTCGAGTGAGCTCTCGAGAGTCACTCCGTTGGCCAGGGCGGCGGACGAGCTCGCCTGAATTACCGGGCCGTCGGCCACGGGATCGGAAAAAGGCACGCCCAGCTCGATCACGTCTGCGCCGGCCGCCTCCAGTCCTTGGAGCAGCTCGATGCTGGCCGCCGGCGAGGGGTGGCCGGCGGTGACATAGCACACAAGAGCGCGGCGCGATTCCGCGCGCAGCGCCTCGAACCGCTGTGCTATAGACTCAGAGGAAATAATCCCCGACGCGTATGCCATAACGCTCCGGGTCCGCGGTCTTGATGATAGTGCGCGCGTATTCTCCCGCGGCCGTTTGCTCGGCGAGGTCAGCCTCGCTCGGCGGGGTAATGAGATTCCCCATCGGGTCGCTGACCACCATCACGATCGGGCGCGCGAGCAGCTCCGGGTTGACGTTGGCCGTCTTCACGATCGCGAGCTCGAAGGTGTCGAGCACGACCAGCGTGCCCACCGGATATATCCCGAGCAGGTTGATGAACGCCTTGACCACGACGGGATCCATTCCGCGGCGCGGGTTGTCGCGCATCTCCTCGAGCACCGCCGGCGGCGGCAGCGGCTCGGTCTGGTAGCTGCGACGCGACGTCGCCGCGTCGTACCCGTCGGCGACGGCCACGATCTTGGCGGTCATGCAGACCTGCCGCGGGCGGATGGGCTTGGGGTAGCCGCTGAGGTCGCACTTCATGTGGTGCTCGTACGCCACGACCATCGCCCGGTACGGCAGCTCTGCCTGGCCGCGCATCTGGAAGAGGCCGAGCACGCCCAGCCACGGGTGGGCCATGATGAGTTTCCATTCCTCGTCGGTCAGCCCTTCGGTCTTCTGCAGCATGTCGATCGGTATGCGCGATTTGCCAATGTCGTGGAACAGCGCGCCCATGCCCAGATCGTACAGCTGGCGCTTGGTGAATCCGAGCCGCCTGCCGAGCGCCACGGAGAAGATGCAGACATTGACGGAGTGCGTGAACGTGTACTCGTCGTAATCGCGGATCGTCGTGAGCCCGACGAGCGACACCTCGTTGTTGAGGATCTGATCGACGATCGTCTGCACGAGCCGCTTGATCTTCTTCAGGCTCGGCGTCTTGCCGAGGCGCACCGAGTTCATCACGTCCTTGGTGACGGTGACGGACTGGGCGTAGGTCCTCACCGCCGCCTGATGCACCTGTTCGGTCGCCTCGCGATCGGATTCGGACTCCGACGGCGCCTCCAGCTCGAAAGCGATGACGCTCGCCGCCCTGAGACGCTCCAGCAGCCGCTCGAGGCTTCCCTCCGGATCGTTCTTGAGTGGAGTGTCGAGCGCGTTGAGGAACACCAGCCAGTCGTTCGCCGTCGCGACGTCGGGCACTCTGATGGCGCCCACTCCGCTCGCCTTGCAGATGTTGAGCACCTGCCCGAAGCTGGCGTAGTTGGTGAGATCGAGGCGGAGCCGCGTCTCGTTCAGGAAGATGAATTCCCCGGACACCCTGAACTCGAGCTCGTGCTCGTGCTCGCGGATCTCGCGGGCCACATTGGCTACGTCCTCCAGCGCGCGCTGCACCGAGGTGTGCTCCGGCGGGTACAGCTTGATGGAGCGCATCGCGCTGTACATGCCGATGATCAGAGTGCGGCCGATCTTCCGGACGTATGCCGGATTCGCGTGCTCCGAGTGCGGCGCGCCGCCCGAGTGCGGCGTGGTGACCTGCGGGGCCGTCACGCCGCCGCGCCCCGAGTCGCGCGCGTCACGGCGTTCTTGACGACGGCGTCCTTGTCACCGGCGGCCTTCTCCAGCGCCTCGCGACCGCGGCGCGTGTTGATCCTCCCAAGCGCCATCGCGGCGCAGGCACGAAACTCCGGCTCCTCGCGCTTCCCGAAGGTGCCCTTGCCGTTCAACACTGAATCGAGGAACTCCACTCCCCCGTCTCCGGCGAGGGCTCCGAATGCCTCGAAGAATGCCATCTTCTCCGTCAGGTTCGTTTCGCGCAGGGGCTTCCCCTTGAGCGCCTTCTCCACGCGCGGCAACGCCGGGCGGTAGGACCGGGCGCCGAGCGCGCGGACCGCCGCGACGCGTACGTCGCGCTCGGAATCCTCCACGCACTTCTCCAGGAGTTGGAGCGCTCCCGGCGAGCCGATGTCGGCGAGCGCGAGCACCGCGGCGAGGCGCATTGACGAATCGGCACCCTGGTTGATGACCTGCCCTAGCGCGGGCACGGCGGCGGCGGTCTTCATCACCGCGGCGCGCTGGATGGCCTCCTGCGCCACGACAGGGTCGGCGACATTGATCAGCCGGACCAGCTCCGACGTGTGCGACGCGGCGAGCCGGTCCGCCGCGTTCTCGAGCAGCTCGCACAGCTCCCGGTTGTGCGACCGCGGAGTGAACGCGAACACCGTTTCGAGCGCGGTCGGACGAAGCTGCAGGAAGAGCTCGGAGATGTCGCTCTGCGGAGGCGACAGCGGAGTCTCCTCGAGCGTCTCCAGGAGCTGGCCGAGCACCGCTCCATCCGACAGCCGCTCCGGCAGATCCGTGAATCGCTGTATCTGCACCTCGGTCAGGTCCTTCGCGCGCTGCGTGGTGGTCGCGACCTCGCGGAGAAGGTATGCCACCGTTCGGACCTGATTCGTGGACAGGAGGTTGATGAGTATTCCGTCCAGAATGCGCGCGATCTCCTCGCGCACGCCGACGTCCACCTGAGTCTCGAACGTGTCGAGTAGCGACGCGATCACGAGCGGCCTCAAGTCCGCCGAATAATCTTTCGCAATCTCGTTGTCGATGTACTCAATCTCGCGCTCGTCCAGGAAATAGAGCGTCGAGTCGAAGTCTTCCATGCTGACGACGCCCGCCGGCTTGGCCGACGACACCAGCTGCTCGCTCCCGCCACGCTCTACCTCGCCCGGCGGCGGCAGCCGCTCCGGCGCGGCGCCCGGCTCCAACGGATCATAGGGCGTGTCGCCGCCCCCGCCGCCCGCGCCGACGTACTTGTACTCGAACGTCGAGAACTCCTGCTCCCAGAGGATCGTGAGCATGTCGTCGTCGTCCGCCGTGGCCGACCGGACGCGCTGGATGATGTCCATGATCGCGGCCATGTCCGTCATCTCGAAACCCTTGCAGATCTTCAGCTCGCGGAGGCCGTCCTTGAAGAACACCCATGCGAGGTTCTCCGTGGATTTCTCGGCCTCCTCGTACACGACGAGCTCTTCCCAGAGAAACTGCGTCTCGACCACTTGGAGCACGATCTCGTCGGCCTGCTGCCAGAGTCCCTGAAAGGCGGCGCGCGCCGCTTCCATCGACCGCGCGTGCATCGGGTTGTTAGGCAGGTAGAGCTGGTGCGCGCGGACGGCCTTGGAGAACGTCTTGAGGACGTCCGTGACGATTGCCGCCGCGAACGGCGGCGGCTCAGCCTGTCCTTCAGTTGGCGCTGCGCTCGTGGGTGAAGTCATCAGCTCAATAGATCCATCTCGCTTACCTGCGCCACGTCCTTGTCACCGCGCCCGCTGATGCAGACGAGAAGCGAGTCACTGTCCGACCAGCGGCCACGGTTTTCCGAAACCCAGGCAACGGCGTGCGCGGACTCCAATGCCGGTATGATCCCCTCCAATCTGCTGAGCAACACGAACGCGCTCAGCGCCTCGGAGTCGCTGACGGAGACATATGTAGCCCGATGAAGTTCCATAAGATAGGCGTGCTCTGGCCCCACGCCAGGATAATCCAGCCCGGCCGAGACCGAGTGAGCAGGGCGAACCTGGCCGTGCTCGTCCTGCAGGAGGTAGCTGAGCGATCCGTGCAGCACCCCCGGCGACCCGCGCGAGAGTGAGGCGGAGTGCTCCATCGAGTCGAGCCCGCGCCCGGCGGCCTCGACGCCCACCAGATCCACGTCCGCATCGTCCACGAATGGGTGAAATATCCCCATGGCGTTGGATCCTCCGCCGACGCACGCCACCACCACCTTCGGCAGTGCGTTTGTCCGGTCCAACATCTGGGCGCGTGCTTCGCGCCCGATGATCGACTGCAGGTCGCGAACGATTCGCGGGTACGGCCCCGGGCCTACCACCGATCCTATGATGTAGTGGCTGTCGTTCACGCTCCCCACCCAATCCCTGATCGCCTCGCTGGTGGCATCCTTGAGCGTGCGCGTGCCGGACGAAACCGGAATCACTGTCGCACCGAGCAGCCGCATGCGAAACACGTTGAGCTCCTGCCGGCGCATGTCCTCTTCGCCCATGTACACCACGCATTCGAGCCCGAACCGCGCACAAACCGTCGCGGTCGCGACCCCGTGCTGGCCCGCGCCCGTCTCCGCGATGATGCGGCGCTTGCCCATGCGCCGCGCGAGCAGCGCCTGGCCGACGGTGTTGTTGATCTTATGCGCGCCGGTGTGGTTGAGATCCTCGCGCTTCAGGAAGACGCGCGCGCCGACGTGCTCCGACAGGCGGGGCGCGAAAGTGAGCGGCGACGGCCGCCCCACGTAATCCCGCAACATCTCGTCCAGCTCGCCGGTGAACGCGGGATCTTCCATCGCTTCCGCATACGCGGCGGTGAGCTGATCGAGCGCCGGAATCAGCGTCTCGGGGACGTACCGGCCGCCAAACTCGCCGAAGCGGTCGAGAGAGCTATTGGCTGTTGGCTGTTGGCTGTTGGTAACAGACGGAGTATGCATCGAGCTGTCCGACTTTTTCTTAGCTGGCATTGGCCATCGCTACAGCGCTCGCGAAAGCGCGCATGCGGGCGTGGTCCTTCACCCCGGGAGATGATTCCACGCCGGACGATACGTCCACGACATCAGGCGCGAGCGCTTGGATGGCGGCAGCGACGTTGTCGGCATCGAGCCCGCCCGCGACGATGAGCGGCTTCTCGCCGGTGAGGCGGCGAATAGCGGGTACCTCACGCTCCCAATCGAACGTGCGGCCGGTGCCGCCGAGTCCGGCCTCGGCGTAGCTGTCGACGAGAATCGCGTCCGCGACGGCCGACTCGCCGGCGACGGCGAGCGCGCCTGCTTCACCGATCCGAACGACGGACCAGATCTCACCGCGAAAGCTCGCGCGCAGAGTGTCGATCATCCCGTCCCCCGGACTCGCGTGCAGCTGAATGACGTCCAGCCCGGACGCGGCAGCCGCCTGGAGTATCTCATCTACCGAGGCGTGGCCGAACACTCCTACTTTTTTCATCTGTCCCGCAGCGGTCCAGAGGCCCGCGGCATCACTTGGAGTCACGCGACGCGGGCTCTCCGCGAAGATGGCACCCACGTACGCCGCCCCAAGCTCGGCGGCCATGCTCACGTCTTCACGGCGCGCGATGCCGCAGAACTTTATCGCCGTCGTCACCGTTGCACCCGTCTGACACCGGTGAGCTCGCTCACCGCCTGCCTGGGATTCCGCGCGACTGAGAGCGCGCTGCCGATGAGCACCGCATTCGCGCCGGCGCGCGCGGCCACTTCGACGCCCGCACGGTCCCGTATCCCGCTCTCGGCAACCGCGACCAGGTCACGTGGGACGCAGCCGAGCAGCTCGAGAGGGACTTGCTCGTCGATGACCAGCGTCTCGAGGTCCCGGGCATTGACGCCGATGACATCCGCACCGGAGTCGACCGCGCGCGCCAATTCGTCCCGCGTGCGCACCTCGACGAGCGGCTCCACGCCGTGCGCGCGG
Organism: Gemmatimonadaceae bacterium; assembly: GCA_050998915.1. Lineage (GTDB taxonomy): Bacteria > Gemmatimonadota > Gemmatimonadetes > Gemmatimonadales > Gemmatimonadaceae > JACDCY01. Next base: position 7,330 of record JBPCPS010000099.1, on the reverse strand, counting down.
GCGGCGCGAACGAGCCGGACGAGCAACGCCGGCGCGAGAGCGCGCGCGATCAGAAGCACTGCCGAGGCACCGATGGCGCGCGATTCCAAAATCTGGACCTCGTGGATGATGAAATCCTTGCGCAGGACGGGCACCGGCACCGCGCTCACGACCTCCCGCAGATCATCCACGGAGCCGCCAAAACGGGACGGCTCGGTCAGAACCGAGATCGCCGCGGCACCGCCACCGGCGTAGGCCGCGGCGCGTTCGCCGGCAGCCAGCCCCGGGTCGAGGTCGCCTTTGGAGGGAGACCGCCGCTTGACCTCGGCGATCACCGCCACTGTTTCGCCCCTGAGCGCTTCCGCGAAAGGCCGGGATGCCGGCTGCTCTGCCGCGCCGCGCTCCAACTCACCGGATCGCGGCAGCAGCGCGTCCACCCGTGCGGTCGCCAGGCGGACAAGCTCGCCCAGGGTGCCCCCGGGCTCGCTCCAGAAAGATTCCTGTTGCGCTTCGGGGGCTGTTCGGCTAACGTGTGAGTTCGGCAAATCTTCGGTGCGGCAGGGGTCACAACCTTTTATACGGGGCTCAACAAGATATGTCGCTCACGAAACGGCAGCGCGAAATCCTCACATATCTGGCCGATTACTCGGAGGCCAACGGCTACGCGCCCAGCTTCGAGGAGATTGCCGACCGGTTCGAGTACAGCTCCCTGGCCACGGTTCACGAACACCTCACAAACCTGGAGCGGAAGGGCTACATCAAGCGGCACTACAACGAGAGCCGCGGGATCGAGATCCCCTCCTCCGATGTGTATGGCCGCGCGGTGCATCTGCCGCTCATGGGCACCGTCGCCGCAGGAATGCCGATCGAAGCCATCTCGGTTCCCGAAACCTTCGCGGTTCCGGACGCCCTCGTGCGCAAGAACGGAAATCACTATGTGCTCCGTGTTCGCGGAAACTCTATGGTCGACGAGCAAATCCGCGACGGCGACTACGTAATCGTCAACGAGAAGCCCACCGCCGATAACGGCGAGATGGTGATCGCCCTGATTGATAATGCATCCGCGACTTTTAAAAAGTTTTACAGGGAAAAGGACGGGCGGATCAGGTTGCAGCCGGCGAACGAGACCTTGCAGCCTATCTACGTCCACGAGAACGATGTCACGATTCAGGGCGTAGTGGTCGGGGTAATTCGGCGGTACTAACCGCGCGTCATGCGTTGACCGTTGTAGCGTCAGCCCGTTAGGACGTAACTGCGGAACGCCCGCCGCAGTTTGCGTCCTGACGCAAAACGCGAGAACGGGTAACGCACACCGCGCTCCCGCCGTTCTCCGAGCGCCGTCCATGATGGTTGTTGCTCGGACCCAAGTTGCTCAGTCATTCGCATGGATCCCTCCGCGGAGACTCTGTGCGCCCGATGACTCGTTGGCTGCTCCTCACTCTCGCTTTCGTTCTCACGCTCTTCGTAACGCCGAAGGTTCACGCCTTGTATCTGGGGACGTTGCCGCTGACGGACCTCGTCGCGTCGGAGGGCGGTGAGCGGCGCATCGTGAGAATCGCCGGCCCAGAGTCAGTCGAAGTCGTGGTTCACCGCAACGATCAGTGGTGCAAATGCCCCGGGCTTGGCGTCGCCGCGCAATCCCGCTCCGCCAATGCGGATTCCATAGTTCTGCTCGCCGACGCGCTGTTTCGCGCGTTCCGCGACGAGGCCGCGAGAGAGCCGGCGGCGCACCGGTGCCTCACGGTCGCGCTCGAGCCTGGCATAGGCCGACAGGATCCCATCAATCGGCGCGAGCAATACGAATTCTCGCTCTGGCGCCGCCGAGCGGATCAGCGTTGGGTCCTGTTCAGCATCGCTGGCGACTCCGACGTCCAGGCTACGGCGCGACGCCTACTAGGCGCGCGGTGGCCGCGGAACCCGCGGTCTAGCCGTATACCGCCCGCAGCCTCTCGAGCGCCGAGAGTCCCGACCCGGATTTGAGCGCTTCCCTCGCCCGCGTGACGCCCTCGTAGTAGCTGGTGGCCTTGCCACTCAAGTAGATCGCCGCCGCGGCATTGAGCTCGACCGCCGCCTTCGCGCCGGGTAAGCCCCCACCGGCCAGCAAATCGAGTATCGTGTGCGCGTTGTCGGCCGGCAACCCGCCCGCCAGATCGTTCGGGCTCACTTTGCCGATCCCATGCTTGGCCGGGTCGATCGTCCACTCCTTGAGAGCGCCGTCCTTGATCTCGGCCACGTGCGTCGGCCCGAGCGGGGAAATCTCGTCCAGCCCCGGCTCGCCGAACACGACCATCGCGTGCACCGAGCCGAGCTGCACCAGCGCTTCCGCGAGGATTCCCATGCGGTCGCGGTCCGCGACCCCGACGAGCTGGCGCCCGACGCCTGCAGGGTTCGCCAGGGGGCCGACTATGTTCATCACCGTCGGGATCGCCAGCTCGCGCCGGATCGGGCCGACGTGCTTCATCGCCGGGTGCATCGCCGGGGCAAACATGAAGACCATGCCCGCTTCTTCCAGCGACCGCGACATGACTTCGAGCGGCGCATCGATGCGCACGCCGAGCGCTTCGAGCACGTCCGCGCTGCCGCATGCCGACGTGAACGACCTGTTGCCGTGCTTCGCGATCCTGACGCCGGCTCCGGCGGCCACGAACGCTGCGGCCGTCGAGATATTGAATGTGGTGACCGCGCCGCCGCCGGTTCCACACGTATCGACCAGCTCGTCGGGATCCGAGGCAGGCAGGCGGATCATCGCCCTGCGCAGCGCCCGCGCCGCTCCGGCGACCGTTCCCGCGGTTTCGCCCGTGACTCTCAGCCCGGTAAGGAACGCCGCGATCAGCACGCCAGTTGCCTCCCCGCGCATGATCACGTCGAACGCCGCGCCTACCTCGTCCGCGTCGAGCGGCCGGTGGAACGCGAGATCCTTTATCGCATGGTGCAGCGCGTTGAGCTGAGTCACTCGCGCGCCGACACGGCCGCGACGACCTCGTCGAGGAGCTTGCGCGGGTCTTCCGCCTCGTCGCGGTGCTCGAGCAACCGCTCGATGCGGTACAGCACCTTGGCCTGCGCGCGGAGCTGCTGCGTCTGATTGCTCATGTCGAGATGGGCCTTCTCGAGCTGCGCCACCGCCGACGACACCTGGTGCTCCACCGCGGAGAGCCGCTCGCGGGCGGTCTGCGCCTGCGCGGCCGCCTCGCGCGCGGCGCGCTCCAGCTCCACCACGCGATGCGAATCCCCGCCGCCCTTCCCCTCCGCCATCCTGCGCGCGTCCGCCAGCTGAACTTCCAGGTCGCTGAGAAGCTTGCTGTATTTGGCGTGCACCGCTTCGGACACTTCCTCCAGCGCCCGCACCGCCTCGGACCGGGCGTCGCGCTCGGCGAACCTCGACGCCGCGTTCATGAACAGGGATATCAGCTGGAGCATGCGGTCCGTTGCCCGTCCGCCGAACCGGCGCTTGGGCTCGATCACCGCGATCAGGGCGTATAGCTCGCCGTCGAAGCGGAGGCCGTGCAGCAGCAGATACGCGCCGCTCGCCGGCGGCGCTCCGAACGAGAGGAACTTCATGAAGTCGCTCGACAAGTCGCCAAAGTCCACCAGCTTGCCGCCGCCGAGTACGTCCTTCTTCAGCTTCGCCGGCAGGTGGTCGGGCGACAGCTCGATCGGAATGGTCGTGACTCCCGCGGGGCCGGCGACCAAGCGCGATGTCAGCAGGCCTTTGCGCGCGTCGTACGGGAACAGCGCGAGCTCGAGCCCGGGATCATTGGAGACGAGCTCGGCGTACAGCGCAGCGAACGCGCCGCGGAGGTCGGGCGCGGCGGCCAGCGTCTGGCAGAAAACTGGGAGCGGCTGGGGAGACATGTGGGGTGAAGATTAGCGTCAGGGCCACTCTCCGAATAGCTTCCGCGCAATGACCTCGCCCCTGCCGCCCCCGGGGCCCGAAGCAGCGACTGCGCGAATGATTCAGCTGGTCCTGCACTATGACGGCTCCGGTTTTTCCGGCTGGCAGCGACAGCTCGACGAGCCGACGGTTCAGGGCACGCTGGAAGACGCGATCTCGAAGCTCACGCAGCAGCCGATCACCGTGATCGGCGCGGGGCGCACGGACGCAGGCGTGCATGCGCGCGGTCAGGCCGCCGGAGTGCGGGTGCCGCTCAAGTGGACAGCCGCGGCGCTGCGAAAGGCGCTCAACGCGACCCTGCCCGAAGCCATCTGGGTAGCGGCAGCGCACGAGATGTCGGACACGTTCCACGCGCGGTACAGCGCGGTGGCCAGGCGTTATTCATACCGGCTCGGGCTCGACGAGGAAGCGCGCTCGCCGTTCCGCAGGCGGTACGAGTGGGCGGTGGATCGCGAGGTGAACGCGGACGTGCTCGATGCCGCGGCGACCGCCATCGTGGGAGAGCACGCGTTCCTCGCGTTCGCGGTCAAGGGCACAGCTCCGGAAACCGATGATCACCGGTGTACCGTTCATTCGGCGGCATGGCACGCGAGTCCCGGTGGCCTCACGTTCGAGATAGAGGCCAACAGGTTCCTGCACCACATGGTACGGTATCTGGTCGGAACGATGGTGCAGGCCGCGACGGGTCGGCGGGCGCCGGATTCGGTCGAGCGGCTGCTCGCCGCGACCGACAATCGTGAGGTGTCTCCGCCGGCGCCCGCGCACGCGCTGTTCCTGGAGCATGTGCGGTACCCAGGCGATCTTTATTGCCTTCCTCGTAGAGAAGATCAAACGCCGCGCGTGACCCAAATATTGATTCAATGAACATTTACGTCCGGAGCGACAACCTCGCCGAGATCAGCACCGCCGCGGAGGCGGGGCTGGCGGACGGCATCCTGTACGCCGGGTCCGGGGACGCGAACCACGGTCAGACCGATCTCGCGGAGGTCGTCGCGGAGTTCGCCCTGCCGATCTGCGTAGCTGTCGGCGCGATGACCACGGCCGAGATGTATCGCGAGGCGCGGGAGCTGTCGCGCCTATCGGACCGCATCGTCGTGCAGGTCCCGCTCGTGGAAGACGCGGTGCCGGTGATCCGGCGGCTGACGGTGGATGGCGTGGAGGTTTGCGCGAATTACATCTTCAACGCGGCGCAGGCCGCCATCGCGGCCAGAGCGGGCGCCGGCAAGGTGCTCGTCTCGGTTCCCGACCTCGACGCCCAGGGCCAGTCGGTGGACGAAGTGCTCGGCGAAATCCGCGCTGTCTTCGATCGCACGCACGCCGAGTGCGATCTCATGGCGTCGGGGCCGAGGAGCGCCGCCGAGTTCACGGCGTGCATTCTCGCCGGCGCCGACATCATCTGCATAACGCCGATGCTGCTCAGAACGCTGATCCTGCACCCGTCGACGGACCGCGCGTTGGACAGATTCCTCAACGAAGCGGGCAGGCGCGGAAAACAAAGGAGCCCTTCGTGAGTCGTGATCTCGGATTCCTGCTCGCGACGCTCTTCCTCGTCGGCTGCGAGGGGGCGGCGCCCACCTCGTCGTCGGCGCAGTCGGCATCGACGGCGACGAGTCCGGGGCAGGTGGAGGCATCGCGGCGCACCGCGATCACCGCCGCGGTCACGCGCGTGGCGCCCTCGGTCGTGACCGTGCAGACGGAGGCCGTCGAGCGGGTAAACGATTTCTTCTTCGGCAGAACGGTCGAGCGCACGCGACCTGGTTTGGGCTCGGGCTTCATCGTCGACGCCAACGGCACGATCCTCACCAACGCGCACGTCGTTGCGGGGGCGACGCGCATCTCCGTAGCGCTCCCCGGGGGGCACACGTACCCCGCGCGGCTGATCGGCGCGGACGAGACCAACGATCTCGCTGTGATCAAGGTGGACGGCCAGACGATGCCGGTCGCGCCACTCGGCAGCTCGCGCGACCTCCTCATCGGCGAGTGGGCGATCGCGATCGGCAACCCATTCGGCTTCCTGCTCGGCAATACCGAGCCGAGCGTCACGGCCGGCGTGGTGAGCGGCGTCGGCCGGAACATCGCAGCGGGTGCGGGCGAAGGCTCCGGCGTGTATGTGGACATGATCCAGACCGACGCGTCCATCAATCCCGGCAACTCCGGCGGACCGCTCATCAACGCGTCGGGTGAAGTGATCGGCGTCAACAGCTCGATCTTCTCGCCGTCTGGCGGCTCCATCGGGCTCGGTTTCGCGATTCCGATCGACAGGGCGAAGCGCGTGATGGAGGACCTGCTCGCGCACGGCGTGATCCGCCGCCCGTTGGACGGGATCAACGTCCGCGTCGTCGCCGCGGGCGCGAACCCGCGCGAGATGCTGAGCGCGGGCGTCGTGGTGAACAGCGTGGTGCCCGGATCGCCGGCGGAGCGCGTGGGCGTGAGGGCCGGCGACGTCATCGTGCGGGCCGGCGAGCGGGTGCTTCGCAACCCGTACGACTGGCAGGCCGCCCGGCTCGATTTCCGTGTGGGCGACGCGGTCCCGCTCCTGCTTCGGCGCGGCAGCCGCGAGACGACCGTGACGCTACGGATCACGGACCTGCCCGAGGTCACGGCCCCACGCATCGCGGTCCTGCAGGAGATTCAGCTCGTCACGCTCTCACCGCAGATCCGCGAGAGCCGCCGGATTCGCAGCGCGAACGGGGCGCTGGTAGTCAACATCAGCGAGCGCGTTTCAGCCGAAGTAGGCCTCGAGCGCGACGACGTGCTGCTTCAGATCAACAACGCCCGCATCGGCTCGGCGGAGGATGCCGCGCGCGCGATCAACTACTTCGCCGGGCGCAGCGTCATCGAGGTCTGGTTCGAGCGCAACGGCCAGTTGGGCCACACTTACTTCCGGGTGCGATGACGGAGCACGACCGCTACTCCTCCCCGCTGGCGGACAGATACGCGTCGTCCGCCATGCTCGAACTCTGGTCGCCGCGCATGCGGTACGGGCTCTGGCGCCGGCTCTGGCTGGCTCTCGCGGAATCCGAGCAGGAGCTCGGAGTGGCGATCCCCGCCGAGGCGATCATGCAGATGCGCGAGCGGGTAGACGACATCGATTTCTACGCGGTCGCCGCGTACGAGCGGCGGTTCCGCCACGACGTGGTCGCGCACATCCACGCGTTCGGCGACGTCGCGCCCGCCGCGAAGCCGTTCATACACCTGGGAGCGACCAGCGCGTTCGTGACCGACAACGCCGACCTGATCCTGATGCGGCGCGGACTGGACCTGCTGCGCGGCAAGATCCTCCAGATCATGCGGTCCCTGGCCGCGTTCGCGCGCGAGTGGCGCGACGAGCCAGCGCTCGGCTACACGCACCTGCAGCCCGCGCAGCTAACGACCGTGGGCAAGCGGGCCACGCTCTGGCTCCAGGACCTCGCACTCGACCTCGCGGACCTCGATCACCGGCGCGCGATGCTCCCATTC
>JBPCPS010000089.1:0-3060 GCA_050998915.1 Gemmatimonadaceae bacterium | reverse complement strand
GGGAAACAATCACCGTTTCCGGAGCGACGTGCAGCAGCTCGGCCGTTTCCTCTCGGGCGGGGAGCTGGGACGCGTGACGGGAATGCGGAGTGGCGAGTACCAGTTCCGCTCGTCGCGCGACGGCTGGCGTTACCGCCGCGCCGAAGCCGGAGGCGGTGCGTTCTTCGAGCACGGCCTGCCGCTGCTCGATCTAGCTCTATGGCTCGCGGGCTCACCCGAGCCGGTGCGGGTCATGGCCTACTCGGAGCGGCCGGCCAATGCGGGAGGAGTGGAAGACGCGATGTTCGCGCACCTCGAGTGCGCCGGGAACGTCAACTTCACATTCGACATCAACTGGTGCTACATCGGCCACGAGGAGCGATGGTGGTTCGAGGTTCTGGGCTCGCGCGGGAGCGCGCGGCTCGCGCCGTTGAGAGTGGTGAAGGATCTGAACGGCAAGCCGACCGACGTCTCGCCAACCGGCGCGGCGGCGCGCGAGAGCGTGTTCCTCCAGTCCTATCGTGCGGAGCTCGCGCACTTCATCGCGGTGCTCACGGGTGCGGCGGAGTACGAGCCACCCACCGATCAGCTCAAGCTCCACAAGATCATCGAGGCGATGTATCGCTCGGCGGACGAGGGAGGGGAGATCAAGCTTTGATCTCCGCCCATACCGGCCAATTGCACGAACAGGTCATCGGTTGAAGCTCCGCGCGTTGCGTCCTTCGCGGAACGAAGCGATAGCTGTCGGCCTGTCGGCCGCGCTCTTCGCGATCGCGTTTCCGCCGTTCCAGCTGCTGCTGCCGGCGTTCGTCTGCCTCGTGCCGCTGGGCGTATACGTCGCGCGTCTCGCCGATCGCGAAGGGACGGCATGGCAATCGGCGCGCGCGGGGCTGTGGTTCACGCTGCTCGGCTACGGCTGCAACGTGTACTGGATAGCCGTGGCGCTGTCGCTGTTCACGAATCTGGCGTTCGCTGGGTACGCGGCTGCGCTGGTGTGGCTGGCTCCGTTCGGCGCGCTGATGGCGGCCGTGCTGTTCACGGCGCGCCGGCAAACTGGATGGCCGATGGCGGTGGTGCTGCCGCTCACGTGGGTCTCGTTCGAGCTGGTGTTGAACTATCTCAGCGACCTGTCGTTTCCGTGGCTACCGCTCGGGTTGTCGTTGTCGGAATGGCCGTTGCTGGCGCAGGCGGCGGACTTGAGCGGCGTCAGGGGACTGAGCTTCTGGATCGCGGCCACGAACGGGACCGCCGTGGACGCGTGGCTCGCGTCACGCGCTGGAGCTGACGGCCGGCGATGGCGCCCGGCGATGCGGCAGGTGGCGATTACTGTTGCTCTTGCAGTCGCGGTAGCCGGCTATGGCGCATGGAGGCTGCGGTCCATCCAGCTGGTGCCGTTCGCCCGCATTACGGTGGTACAGCCGAACATCCCCGAGGAAGACAAGCTCCGCGCGGAGGACAAGGACAAATATCTCGGGATAGCCGGACGAGTCACGCGCGCCGAGCTTGCGAAGACGCGCAGCGACCTCGTCGTGTGGCCCGAAACTGCCGTGCCCGATTTTCTGTGGCGCAACCCGCACTGGATCGATTCGCTGCAGACGACTGCGGGCTCCGCCAGCGTACCGATTCTGTTCGGCTTCCTCGATTCCACCACGCCGACGCCGTACGGATTCGAGTACTACAACGCGGCCGCCCTCACGGATGAGCGCGGAAATCTTTCCGGCCAGGCGCCGTACCGAAAAGCGTTTCTGGTGCCGATCGTCGAGCGGGTTCCGTTCGTCAATCCGGCCTGGTTCTCCCGGTTCAATTATTTCGGCTCTTTCGGGCGGGGTGTGGATCCCGTTCCGTTCACTCTGCCCTTCGGGAAGGTCGGGGTGCTGATCTGCTACGAGTCGATATTTCCGCAGCTGTCGCGCAAGTATCGCAAGGACGGAGCTTCGCTCCTCGTCAACATCACTAACGATGCGTGGTTCGGGCGCAGCACCGCGCCGTACCAACACTTCGCGCATCTCCCCCTGCGCGCGATCGAGAACAGGCTACCGATCGCGCGCTCGGCCAACACCGGCATCTCCGCCTATATAGACCCGCTCGGCCGCGTGCATGGCGCATCGCCGCTGCAGGTCGAAGGCGCGTGGACCCACCACGTCGAGCGCGCGGACATCACGACTCTGTACAGTCGCGTCGGAGACTGGGTCAGCTGGCTTAGCTCGGCGATTGTGATTGCCCTATTGGGGCTCGCCATGGCCCGGAAGCGGGGAGCCGCGCCGTGACCACCGCCGAAAGTTCCAGTTATTGATACTTATCTGAGACGCAGAATGGCCAGTTCCTTGCTGATTTAGTGTTGCGTGACTGGGGCTTAGGAGCCTCCCATCTGGAGCTAACTATGCGTGAACTGATTCGGATACGGCTTTCGGTACTTCCTCTCGCCCTGTGTGTGCTCGCCACGGCTGCGCCCGCACAGGGGCGAGGCGCGGATAAGCCGAAAGAAAATCAAGGACGGGCGGAGCAGGGAACGCCGTCGCGTGATGCGGACAAGGCCAAGCCGCAGGCAAATCGAGGTCGTGACGACGCGGCTCGCAGCGCCGACAGAAACGCCTCGAAGGCGCGGAATGACAACGACAATCGCGCCAACCGCGGGAACAGCGCTACGGCGCCCAACCCGAGCGCGAGAGCGGTGGAGCGCGCCAGCGACAACGCCCGCTTCAAGAGAACGTGGACTGATTCGGATGTGCGCCCGAACCTGCGCCGTTACATCTCGAGCAACCGGCCCGCTGAGTCCATTACCGGCGGGGCGTTGGCTCATGCCCACGCGCGCAAGGTGCGGGAGAATGCATTCGTAATGACCCCGGCCGGACAGCAGGTGCTCGTGAAGAATCGCAAGGGCGACATCCTCGTAGCACTCGACGACGACCGCGCGCGCAAGCTTGGCGCATGGCGTGTGAAGCCGGTGGAAGATCGCGCGGGCGAGGGTGCTCCGAGCTTCTGCAGGTCCGGCGCCGGTCACCCGAATTGGGGCCGTCAGTGGTGCATCGACAAGGGATTCGGTCTTGGCAGCGACAACGGCACGCGTTGGGGACGTAATCT
>JBPCPS010000067.1:0-18322 GCA_050998915.1 Gemmatimonadaceae bacterium | reverse complement strand
TCCACGTCCCAAAGTCTATATCGCTGCCCGTCGGGGACGAACTGCGTACCAAATTTTTGTGGTCGCCCTTCATACATGCACCAGCGGTCGTACGCGGCCGCGGACAGCCAGCGAGCCTTCGGATGTCCCCGCCTGCCGGCAACGGAAGCGAGCTCATGGGCGAACTTGGCGTCTTCCGGTGTTTCACCGTGGTTGTACAGCCACGCGGCGTGGTAGAGATCGTCGTTAGTGAGTCTTCCTCCTTCCCGGAGCTCCGCCAATGCGGTGAACGCGCGCTCCCGCCGCTCACGATCCCGCTCGCGCAACGCCGCGTACTCCGGCGTGCCCACGGCGGGCACTTCCGCGTGCTCGCGGAGATCGGCCGCGTACAGCGCGGCGAGAACTTCAGCCGGGGATTTCGACGACAAACGAAGTGAGTTGCAGTGGCTAACTTCCCAGCATATGACCTGGCCAATACTGCGGAAGACGGGAAGCCACGGTAAGCAGGGACCGGCACGCCCGGTCGGAAGCACCATTATCGCGGTGTCGGTGTGCACGATCATGGGATTCGCTACGGCCCGCGCGCAGGGCGTCACGCGGATCGACACCGTCCCCGCGCCGTCGCTCGCCGCCAACCTCCTTGGCGATCCCGCTTGGCGGCAGGTGTCGGTGTATCTCCCTCCGGGCTATGCGAGGAATCGGAGTCGCCGGTATCCAGTGCTGTACTGGCTGCACGGCTTTGCGAGCGCCGACCGTGAGCTGATCTCCGGAATCCGCCAGAACCTGAACATCCGCTTGGCGATGGACAGCCTGCTGCGCGCGGGCGCGGGGCGCGAGATGATCATAGTCATGCCGAACGCGCGCAACGCGTTCGAAGGGAGTTTCTACGCCAACTCACCCGTCACCGGCCGCTGGGAAGATTTTATCGTGCGAGATCTCGTGGGCTGGACGGACAGGAGCTACCGCACGGTGCGCTCGAGATCGGGGCGGGGGATCGCGGGCAGCTCGATGGGCGGGTTCGGCGCGCTCCGCATCGCGCTGCGGAACCCCGGCAAGTTCTCCGCGGTGTACGCCATGAGCCCGTGCTGCCTGGACTCGGAGGTGTTCTTCGAGCGGAGCTGGCTCCCGGCGTGGCGGGGAGCGGTCGCGATCCGGACACGGGCGGATTTCGCGCGCGCGCCGTTCAGGTCTCAGCTGCTGGTCGCGCGGGCGGCGTTCTATTCGCCCGATACTTTGCGACCACCTTTATTCGTAGCGTATCCGGTGGTGCCCGACGGTGATTCGCTGCGGCTCGTGCCGGAGATCGCGCGGCTCTGGCGCGACGATCCAATGGCGATGGTGCCGAACTCAGGCGCCGCGCTCCGCCGACTGGCGATCGGGCTCGACGCCGGCGCGCAGGACGGGTTCCAGGACATTCCGGCGAACGTCCGCGCGCTCGACACCCTCCTGACGTCGATGGGCATCGCGCACGACGCCGAGATTTATCAGGGAGGGCACGTGGACAAGGTGCGCGAGCGGATCGTCACGCGCGTGTTGCCGTTCTTCTCCCGGGTATTTCGCTAGCGGGGATCAGCCCGGTCTCCTCGCGATCGCGCAGATGATCTCCACGCGGTACTCCAACTCGGCCGGCGTGAGCCGCTCCAGGCGGGCGCGCACCCGGCTCGTGCACTCGCTCCGCGCGTCTGCGTCCATGCTCTCGAGCCGGCGCGAGGGAAGCCCGCAATTCGTCTGGGTAGCGAGCAGCGAATCCACCGCCCATGCGTGCACGAAGCGCTGACTCCAGACGCGCTCAGCGGTGAAGCCGTTCCGCTCGATCAGATCCGTCAGCTTCTCCGGCGTGTCCATCAACGCCTGGCGCATGACCGACGGATCGCGCGGATCAGGCGCGGCGCCCACCCGGTCCAGCTCTTCGCTCCAGATATCGCGTCCGGGGAGCCCCGGATCCTCGCCCCACACGACCAGCCCGAGCGTGCCCGCTGGTCGCAGCGCAGCGAGCACCTCGCGCAGCGCCGCGCGCGGATCGGAGACGTGGAAGAGGACGAACAGGAGCAAGGCGGCATCGAAGGAGCGGAGGCGGATGCCGAGCTGCTGCGCATCCATCACCGCCGCGCGTCCGCGCAGGAGATCACCTCCAGCGCGCAGCATTCCTTCGGAGGCGTCGATCCCGTAAATCGCCGCGTCGGGTGCTTCGCGCCGGATCAGCGGCCAGAGACCACCGCTCCCCGTACCGACGTCCAGAATCCGCTTCACGCCGGCCAGCGGCATTGCCTCAAGCAGTGGTCGCGCCATCGGGTGAATCACTGGAGCCCAGAGGCGCGCGTACCCCTCGGCGCGGCGCGAGTAATCTGAGGCCAGCTCGCGGAACGGATCCGTCATGACCGTGGTCAGCTTCCCGCTAGTTTGACGAAACGGGTGTGACGCCGGGGCGATCGTGATGCCACTTCGCGATCAGCGCGTCGATACTCCACGCGCCGCCGCCGGCGAGCATCAGGTATAAGAAGAGAAAGCAGTACAAGATCGCCGGCATGCCGTTGTTCACGGTGGGAAAGAGCGAGCCCGGGGCATGGAACTGGAAGTACGCGACCGCCATCTCACCGGCGAGGACGAACGCGACCGGTCGCGTGAACAGTCCGAGCACGATCGCCGCGCCGCCGAACACCTCGAGGATCGCCGCGATCCCCAGCTGCGTCGTCGGACCGAAGGGAGGTATCGGCACGGGACTCGGCGGATAGCCGAACATCTTCATCGTCCCCGCCGTCATGAAAATCACGCCCGCCACGATTCGGAAGATGCTGAGCATCCTGCTCGTCCACGGTGAGGACGATGGTTCATATATCGACATCAGCGCTCCCGACCCGGGTGATTACCGCGGCGGCCACTTCTCGAGCACCGTCCATTCTTCGCGCAGCACTTCGACTCCCGCTGGAAAAGTATCGTTGAAATGTTGGCGCAGCCGGGGCGCGTGCTGCTCGAGGTAGCTGTCGAGCTCTTCGCGGCTCCGCGCTTCGTACCGGATGCGGTACCGGCCTGCTGCGGAGCGGCTGAAGCTGGCCGCGACGAAGTTGCCGGTTTGCATCAGATCCGGTATGTGGAGGTCGCGCATGTACCGCTCGTACTCGCCGCACAAGTCCGGCCGGACGGTAACAGTGATCTCGTAGGTCAGCATGGGCATGGCAATCACCTCGGCTCGAAGATCATCACTCCACGGGCAATCCCACGAAGCGCCGTGCGCGCACTCCGGCCGGCCCGCGCATGAGATCGACGATCTTCATCTCAGAACAGGCGGCTGCCGCGGAAAAGGATCAGGTAGCCGTGCGCCAGCATCGGCAGTGCGCCGAGCACGACCGCGACTGTGGTGGCGGCCGGCGAGAGTCGCTGCGATCGAATGAGTCGCGTGACGGCCACCGCGGTGAACGGCAGGTAGAGCAGGACCGCCGTGGCGACTCCCGGCACATATGCACCGTCCACCAGCGCGGCGCCAACGTGGAGCATCGCGTTGCCTGCCATGAGGAATCCGAGCCACGTGACTGCAGCGATCGCGGACAGCTTCGCCGCGCTCACCCATTCGAATAGCACCACGGCCAACGTGATGAGAAGCCCGGTGAAATTGACGGTCCAGAAGGTCGACGGGGTGATGTCGCGGTCGATGTGCGCGTTGACCCACGCGACGAATCCCGGTGCTTCCTCCAGAACGTGGGCGACGAATATCACCGGCGCCGCGAGCAGAAGGGAGCGGAACGAAACCACCTTATCCCTCATCGATGGTGAACGTCAGGAGGACCTGCCTCCCGGATAAACCTCGATCGGACGCTCGCGTCTGCCGCCGAACAGGAAGATGAGCACGAAGCCGGCGACGAACCCGCCGATGTGGGCCATGTACGCGACGCCGCCGCCCCCGGTCACGGTGAACTGCCCGAAGATCTGGAGCAGGATCCAGAGCCCGAGCACCATGAATGCAGGCATGTGCACGATTTGCCGGGCCACGAGCACCTTGACCTTTCGCTTCGGGAAGAGGACCAGGTACGCACCGAGCACGCCGGCGATCGCGCCGGACGCGCCGAGGCTCGGGATGACGGAGTCGGTGGCGACCATGATGTGCGCCAGGCTGGCGATCAGCCCGCAGACCAGGTAGAACGCGAGGAACCTTAGGTGGCCGATCCGGTTCTCGATGTTATCGCCGAAGATCCAGAGGTACAGCATGTTACCGCCGATGTGCAGCCACGATGCGTGCATGAACATCGACGAGAGCAGCGTGAGATGGATCGGGGTGGGTCCGGGGTGGAGTTGGATGGGAATCGTCTGGCCGCCGGCCTCAACGGTGCGAGTGCCTACCAGGTCCTGGCCGCTGGTGATCTCGAGCGGAACTGTGCTGTAGCCGTTGATGAACCGCTCCCCGAGGCTGAGCTCGAGCAGCCAGACGAGAATGTTGGTGGCGATGAGGATGTAGGTGACGACGGGGACGATGTGGTGGCCGGTGTTGTCGTCCTGGAGCGGCATTACCATGTGCGCTTCCCGGTTAGCGTGAGAGGGTTGAAATAGTGCCAGGCGCGCCGGGGCGCGGCAAGAAGCGGGGACGGGGCGTATGCCTCGCGCCACTGTTTCTGGTCCCCTACCAGCGCAGCGTCAAACGCTTCGGCGCGGATGAGCTTCTGACAACCGGCTGGGGGCTACGAGTCGGCGAACGCCAAGATGCGCCAGCCCGCGGCCGTCAGTCGATGCCAATCCGTCCTTTCACGGCGGCGATAAGCGAGCGCGAATCGTAGCCGACACCGTTCTTGAATACAGTCGTGACATTCCGAATGCCGGCGGGGTCGTCTCTCAGATCAGCAGCGAGTACGACGAGATCAGCGAGCTTACCCGGCTCCACTGATCCCAGGCGGTCGTACACGCCGAGAATCTTCGCGCCGTTCGCGCTCATGATCTGCACCGCCTGCTCGGGTGTGAATCCCGCCTCGATGAACAGCTCGTAATTGCGCTGGTCGCCGAAGCCCGGGAGCGCGCCACCGACTCCGGTGGGATCTACGCCCGCCGCGAGCACGCCGCCCGCGTCGAAGAACGCTTTCTCG
This sequence comes from Gemmatimonadaceae bacterium, assembly GCA_050998915.1. GTDB lineage: Bacteria > Gemmatimonadota > Gemmatimonadetes > Gemmatimonadales > Gemmatimonadaceae > JACDCY01. Next base: position 13,277 of record JBPCPS010000067.1, on the reverse strand, counting down.
AACGCCATCCCGTTCTTCAGCGCCGCGAGGGTGATACGACCACCCGCCGAGTCGATCTGGTGCCTGATCCTGAGATACGACTCGCGCACCTCCGGCGCCATCATCTCGAGCGTGCGCGCGTCCATGTTGCTCGGGCGTGCCGACATGAACGGCTCGTACACGGCGAGCGTCGAAGTCATCGACACGCTCTTCTCGATCATCCTGCGGATCGTCGCTTGGCCGGCGGGCCCCGCCGGGTCCGCCGTTCCCGCGCTCACCTGTGCCAGATTGCTCGCGGTGCACACATCCGGCGTCCGCTGCGGATCGAAGTCGGTGGCGGTGAGCATGCCGTGCTCGAGGTTGTCGATCCCGAGCGCAACGGCTTCCTGGAAGCTCACGGAGCAAAGGTGGCCGGTGACTTTCATGCCACGCTTGTGCGCCTCGTCGATCGCGGCAGCGAGATCGGCGCCGCGGATGTCGGTGTACGCCTTGAGCCAGGTCATCCCCTCGCTGCCCCAGTACGCGACGAACCGCCGCGCCGCTTCCGGCGATTCCACGATCGCCATGCTGCCACCGCCGCTGGCGCCCGTGATGTACGGCGCGGTGAGATGGATGCGCGGTCCGGGGATCCATCCGGCATCGATCGCTTCCTTCGTATTGATCTCGGCGTACGGCGCGCGACCGCCGGTCGTACGGATCGTCGTCACCCCCGACGCGAGATACAGCCGCGGCGCGGTGTACGTCATCTGCGACGCGCGGCCACCGGCTGCCGTGTAAAAGAGGTGATCGTGCATGCCCACGATTCCCGGGATCACCGTATGACCCGGGAGGTCGAGCACGGTCGCGCCTTCGGGAACCCGCACGCTGGACCTCGGCCCCACCGCCGCGATCCTGCCGTCGCGGATGACGATCGTCTGGTCGTGCTTCGCCGGGGCGCCGGTTCCGTCTATCATCCTGACGCGCGTGAGCGCGACGACCGGCGCGTTCACCGTGACGTAGCGCCGCACCGCCGCGGACAGCGAATCCGGCTGCTGCGCGGACAGACCGGGGGCGAACGCCGGCGCGGCCAGAGACGCGAGCGCGAGCATAGCGGAACTCAAACGGCAAATCGGGCGCATCGAATCACTCCACGGTAAAGGCCAGCATCATGTCCGCCGAGAGATGCTCGGCGATATGGCAGTGCAGCATCCACCGCCCGGGGTTGGACATCTCCACCAGAATATCCGCCGTCGCGCCCGCCGGGAGCAAGACCGTGTCCTTCCACACGAGATTGTCGTTCGCGACGCCATTCACCGCCAGCACCAGGAACCGCTGGCCGTGCACGTGGATGGGGTGCTGCATGGCGTGGAAGCTCTTGCGCTCGTTGGAGATGCGGAGCTTCACGACTTCGCCGGCGCGGAAGCGCCAGTCGATGTCCATGTTCTCCCGCCCGGTCGCGGGATCGCGCAGCACCCAGGTGACCTGCCGCGCCGTGGACGCCCAGTTCATCATCGGCATCGTGCCGCTCCATTCCACAGGCGCGAAGTAGATCGAGTCGAGCTGCATCAGGCGCTCGGTGACGAACGGAAGGTCCCGCGTCCTGACGGTGAGCACGAGCGACTTGTCCGGGGGCCTGTCGAAATGAGATCTGAAGCGATCGATCTCGTCGGAGGCGGCCGCGTTCCGGCGCAACGTCCGAAAGCTTCCGCCGAGGTCTGGCGCGGCGGCATCGGACCCGACGCGCACGGTCCCCAGCGTGTCGGTCTCGGGGAAGAAGCGCCCGAACAGGTGATCGAGCCCGACCACGCGATTCACGATCGCGGCTTCCCCCGGCTCGTCAAAGCGCACGTGCACGACGTACCGTTCCGCCGGACCGATGACCACGCTCTCGATCCACTCCTCGCGCTCGTAATTTCCGACGTCGGAGCTGACGATCTTCATTCGCGCACCGCCGAACGAGATGTTGAACGTGCGCGTGTTGGACGCGTTGGTGAGAAAGAAGCGCACGACCTCGCCGCGGCGTACCGCGAGCGTGTAGTCCGGCTCTCCATTCACGAGAAAGACGTTGCCGAACCGCCCCATGAGCGCGTGCGTCGCCGCCTCTCTTCCGAAAGGCACGAGGCCGTCGTCGCCGATGAGCAGGTCGTCGAGCATGAGCACCTCCTCGCGATTCGCCTCGCCGAACCAATCCGCGAGCGGAGATCGAACCAGCAGATTGCCGTACAGGCCGAGGTCCTGCTGGATGTCTTCGCGCACGTGCGGGTGATACCAGTAGATCCCAGCGTCGGGAAAGCGCACGCGATAGGTGAAACTCCCTCCTGGCGGCACCGGCTCCTGCGTCAGCCCGGGGACGCCGTCGAACCGATTCTCGAGCCGCACGCCGTGCCAGTGCACCGTCGTGGATTGGTCGAGGTCGTTGGTGAACTCCACGATGATCTCCGCGTTTTGCGGCACGCGGACGAGCGGGCCCGGATACTGTCCGTTGAAGCCGAACATCGTGTAGCTCTGTCCCTTGAATGTGCGGCGCACGAGCTGTGCGGCGAGCCGCAGCGTATCGCCGTCCTCGAGCTGAACGAGCTCACGCGGGCGCGCGCCGGCGATGGTCTGTCCGTCCCGCGGCCCGGGCAGGTACGGAGAAACGCCGGGGCGCAGCGCCATCTCGGCGGGGAGCATCTGCAATCCCGCCGGCATCGGCACGGTGGTCCACTCAATTCCGCTCGTGCGCGGCGCGGACTGCGCGCGATGAGCGGCGTGTTCGTCCTGCCGATGGCCGGCGGTCGTATCTACCGGCGCAGCGCCGAGCGCGAACTGGAGAACGTCAGGCGGTTGGAGACGCGTGGCGGGGGATTGGCCGCGCAGCACGACTCGTCCGCGCGGCTCGGCAACGGCCGGCGATGTCTCCGCCGTTATGAGCACGATGAATTTCTCGCTGCCGATCCGTGGCAGCTCGTTGCGGCCGTTGCGCACTTCGCCGAGCCTGGTGACCGGGTGCATGACCGGCGTCGACAGCCACGCGACGTACGTCGTGAACGCGCCGAGCGACGACGGAGCGGGCAGGCCCGCGAGCAGCACGACCGGCTGGTGGAGGAGACTTCCATTCGCCGTGACCGCGATCGTGAACGGGCCCGGGATGCGCCCCAGCTCCACGCGGCCGGAAACGCCGCCGATCGCGGGCGCCGCGATCAGCTCGATGCAATAGAGGTCGCGGCTCGGAGCGAGCGCGGCCGGCGCGTCGTCACAGGGGCGGTCCTGCGCGGCGGCGGGCGAAGCGGCGAGTCCCGCGAGTAGAGCGAGCAAAAGGGATCGTCCGGGACCGGACGCTCTGATCAACGCCAAGTTAATGAATCCTTTACTGCGCGGTCCGGCGCGCAACGCGAACGGCGACAGCCGCGCCGCCGCTTCGGGGATCGGCGACCCCCGCGAGCCGCCCGTCACCGAGCACGACGATCGTCTGCGTGTCGCCCTGGTAGCCCGAGCGCGCGCGGACGGCGTGACCGCGCGCGCGCAGCTCCGTCGCCGTCCCGGCGCGCATTCCGGCGCGCTCGTAGACAAGCGTGTCCGGCTGATGCTGATGGTGCAGGCGCGGCGCTGCCGTGCTCGCGCCCGCGTCCATGTCGAAGTCCACGACGTTCGAGATGATCTGCGCGACGGTGGTGATGATCGTCGGCCCGCCCGGCGAGCCGGTGACGAGCTTCAAGCGGCCCGCGGGATCGCGCACGATCGTCGGCGTCATCGCCGATAGCATGCGCTTGCCCGGCTCGATGGCGTTCGCCTCGCCCTGCACGAGACCGAACTGATTCGCGGTGCCCGGGAGCGCGGCAAAGTCGTCCATCTCGTTGTTCAGCAGGAAGCCCGCGCCGGTTACGGTGACGAGATTGCCGTACGACGAGTTGATGGTCGTGGTGACCGCGACCGCGTTGCCGTGGCGATCCACGACCGAGTAATGCGTGGTGTTCTCGCCCTCGCGGCGGGTGGTGCGCCCGGTCCGCGCGAACGCTCCCAGCCCGGGGAGCACGCGTGCCGCCGGCGTGGCGCGGTCCCTGTCGATCTCGGCGCGCTTCCGCGCGGCGTACGCATCCGAGATCAGCTCGCGCGTGGGCTGCGGGACGAAATCGGGATCGGCGAGATACTCGTTCCGGTCGGCAAAAGCGCGCTTGGCGGCTTCCGTCCAGAGATGCACGTGGTCGGGCGAGTGATAGCCGAGCGAGTGGAGATCGTACCCCTCGAGCGTGTTGAGGATTTGCGCGAGCGTGATCCCGCCGGACGACGGCGGCGGCATCGAGATCACCGTGTGCTCGCGGTACTCGAACAGGATCGGATCACGCCAGAGCGCGTCGTACGCGGCGAGGTCCGCACGCGTCATAATCCCGCCGCCGCGCCGCATCTCCGCTTCGATCAGCGCTGCCGTCTCTCCGCCGTAGAAGCCGTCCTTGCCGTCGCGCGCGACGCGGCGGAGCGTCGCGGCCAGGTCGCGCTGCATGAATCTGTCGCCGACGCGCGGCGGCTGGCTGTCCACGAGGAACACCGCGGCCGTCGCCGGGAAGCGGCGGAGGTCTTCCACGTTCGACTGGAGCGATCGCGCGAGGCGCGCGTGCACCACGATTCCCTCGGCGAGATTGATCGCGGGCTGCACGAGCTCGGCCCATGGCAGGGAGCCGAAGCGCTTGTGCCCCTCCCACATCCCGGCGACCGATCCCGGCACGCCTGCGGCGAGGTGTCCCACCAGCGCTCGCTCGCTCACCGCTCCGGTCGAGTCGAGGTACATGTCACGCGTGGCCGCGAGCGGTGCTTTCTCGCGGAAGTCGAGCGCCGCCGTCGTGCCGTCCGCGAGGCGGACGATCATGAAGCCGCCGCCACCGATGTTACCCGCTTCCGGATTCACGACCGCGAGCGCGAAGTGCGTGGCGACCGCGGCATCGACCGCGTTACCGCCGCGGCGCAGCACCTCGGTGCCTACCTCGCTCGCCACGCGATCGGTGGTGGAGACCATCCCGTCCGCCCCGTAGGTCGGAACTACCTGGTCGGGAGGAAACGCCCATCCGGCGGGCGGGGCGGCAAGAGACGCGTCCGGTGAGCGCAGGTTGCCGGAGCAAGCCGCGCCCGCAACGACGAAGCTGGACAGGCAAATCGTGATGCCGAAGTGCGCGGCTCGTCGCATGTACGCGAATTAACGGCCTGACACGCGACGGGTCAAAGGCCAGTGTGATCCGCCTACGGCGTATTCTACTGTCTCCATTCCACCGCCTGCGCGTTTTGCTGATCCTGTCGTGACGTACTCGCTCGCCGGTGGAAGGTCACGCCCAGCGAAATCGTGCCGAAGACCGACCGCTCCGGCCCGTACCGAACCCCGTAGCTGGTTCGCTCCGCGCGCCCGGCGACGATCGCCAGGGCCGGCGTGAACGAGACGCGCTCGCCTTCGATCAGTAAGCCGACGCCCTGAACGAACGCCACGAAAGATCCGGGACTCTCACCGTTGGGAGCTCGCCCATGATGTACGAACAACGCGGGATTCAACAGGAGCCGCGTGCGCTCGTCGATGCGCACGTCGTACCGTCCGTAGAGCTGGTGCTCGAACCAGCTCGTTGCCGGCAGACCGATACGGGCACCGACGCCGAATGGACGGACGCCGCTGCCGAGTTGAACGTAGCCGTCAACGTACGGGTAAAGACCGTTCACGCCGAGTCCGAGCTCCGCGGGCCGTCCGGCGACTCCTGCCGGCCAGCCGTGCGTGAATCCCATGTCGGTGCCGAATACAGGGTAGCTACAGGCGCTCGCACAGTCGAGCGACCAGAACCAGCCGGTCTCAGGTCCGAGCGTGGAGCTGATTGCCGCCTGCAGAGCCACCGACGGTCCGGCTCGCACTTCCGCCGAGCGGACGTTACTGAAAGTCGTACAGCCCCCGGCCGCGAGGGCGAGCGCTGTCAACAGAACCCGGCGAGTCGTATTCAGGCGCACTACCTCGCGAGGAAAGCCAGAGCGGCGATCGCGTAAGACACACCGAAAAATCCACCGAGATAGATCCCCGCCCTAGGAACACGTAAGGCTTCAGGGGGAGGAGGATCCTTGATGAGCCGCGGGTCCGCCACCATGCCTACAACGATCGCCACCGGGATGTACGCGAGAAACATGATTCCGAGCCAGCGTGCCGATTCGAGACGACCGGTCACCAGCAGGTACAGGCCGAACAATGTCCACAAGAACTCAGCCCCCGAGAGCCAGGCCACCGAGCCGAGCAGCGCGCCGCCTTGCCGCAGGAGAATTCTGGCTTCGACGACCTGCGCGACGCCCATGACAAACGATCCGGCGACAAAGAACAGCTCGGTCGTCAAGGTGTCGCGGGGGCCTGCGGGGAGCCGTCGGTGAGCATTCTCACTCGATGCCGAGCAGCTTCTTTACGTGAAGTTTGAAGGCGCCCGCGACGGCTGGATCGTGCCACCGCGGAGCGCCGTGATCCAGCAGGCCGAACACGCTCACTCGCCGCAAGACGCCCGGATGCGCGGTCTCCACGTCTCGCAGCAGCGAGTCCACCCGGATACGAAGCGTGTCCCCCGTTTGGCGGCTGTAGATGATGAATCTGGTATCTGATCTCGCGAACACCTCGACGAGCTGGCGCAATCGCGTGCGGTCTACGCATTCCTGCTGACAGAACCCGGAGAAATGGATCGCGATCAGATCGGGTTCGAACCGGCGGATCTCATCTTCCCGATGCCAGGCGGGCCCGATCGTCTCCTTCTGTGTCGTAATCGGCAGGTCGGCGAGAATATCGCTCAGGACGTCCGCGTTGGTGCCGTTCGACGTCATCGTCGAAGAATCGTATATGCGCGCCGGATGAGGCGAGTCCATGAGTAGCACGACCGGGCGGTCGTCGCCAAACAGGGAAGACCGCGTAGCGCCCCATACCATCGCGGCGACGGCGACGGCGACAGCGACCAGCGAGATCGCGGCGACCGCGGCCTTCCGGGACACCGCGGGCTTCACGGTCGGGTGCGCGAGCGCGACCGTGAATTCTCCGGTCGTCGCGAAACGGGAAGCCGGCGATTTGGCGAGCGCCCGTCCGATCGCGGCGTCGACGTGCGCCGGGACGTCGGGCCGCAGCGTGCGTATCGAAGGGATGGCGGCGCCGATGTGTTTGGAAACGACGGCCTGCACCGAGGGCCCGGTGAACGGCGGCTCGCCCGCGAGCATTTCGTACAGCACGCACCCCAGCGCGTACAGGTCGCTGCGGCCGTCGAGGTTGTGCTCGCCGCTCGCCTGCTCGGGACTCATGTACTGCGGGGTTCCAATCGACAGGCCGGTGCCGGTGAGCTGGGTGTTCGCTGCAGCGCGGGCGATCCCAAAGTCCGCAAGCGTCGCATGCCCTTGATAGATGAGCACGTTCTCGGGCTTCACGTCGCGGTGCACGACGCCCTTTGCGTGGGCGTAGTCCAGAGCTTCGGCGATTTCGCGCGTGATCCGGAGTGCGTCGTCGAGCGGCAGCTGCCGCTCGCGCTTGATGCGCGCCGCCAGCGACTCACCTTCGACGTAGGGCATCGTGTACCACAACGTTCCCGCCGCGTTCCCGGAATCGAACACGGGGACGATGTTGGGATGCTGGAGCTGCGCGGCTAGCTCGATCTCGCGGGAGAAGCGCTCCGGCCCGATCGTCGCCCCCACCTCGGCGTCGAGGGCCTTCAGCGCGACGGAGCGGTTGTGGCGGATGTCGCGTGCGAGCCAGACCGTAGCCATTCCGCCGCGGCCGATCTGGCGCTCGAGCACGTAGCCGGTACCGAGCGCGGCCTGCAGCTCGGTTAGCTGCATCGGGTCATGTGTGCGTTACAGGATCATGTAGATGCCGTGATCTTGTTTCGATTTCACCGGAGGGAATATATGCCCCATTGAAGCAGGGGCGCCGAGCAGGGCGGTGAAGCGAGTGAGCGCGGCGACGTGATGTCGGCACATGAATGCACGCATTGGCGTCCCTAAGGGTCGTAAGTAGTGATCTCGAGCTGGTGTCCGTCCAGATCCGTGAAGTACAGGGAATGTGAGGCGACGTGGTCCTCGAACCGGGGCGCGAGCCCGTGCGCGTCGAGGGCAGCGCCCGCCCGCTCGAACGTCTGCCGGTCCACGCGGAAGGCCACATGTCGAATCGATACCTCGGGGCTGGCTGGCTGCCGCCCGGGCTCCGTGACCGGCGCGGGGAAGAGCGCGACAGAGGTCGTGCCGATGCCCACCACCGCCGGAAAATCCCCCCAGACGGATTCGTATCGGCGCTCGAGTCCAAGAACGGATTGGTACCACGTCACGGACCGCGCCACGTCGCGCACTGTCATCGCCACGTGGTCGAGGCCCTGCACACGAAAGGCGTCCTGCTTCGCGCTGGCGCGGTCGAGCGGGAGCACGCTCGCGAAGCGGAGGCCGAAGCCGTCGGGATCGAGCGCCGAGAAGTCGCGCAAGCCGTAATACCGATCCGCGATCTCCTGCTCGACGGGCAGGTTCAGCTCGAGCGCGAGGGACCACATCCGGTCCACGTCGGGAACGACGATGCGAACGTTGCCGCGCGAAGCCCCGATGTTCGGAGGCAGATCGCTGCTTTCGGAGAGAAAGAGGCGGCGGTCTCCCCAGCGGAGCGCGGCAAAGCCGCCGTCGCGCCGGTCGAGGGTGAAGCCGAGCGCGGTGTAAATCGTGAGCGACCTGTCGAGGTCGCTCACGTTGATCTCGAGAACGAGTTGTTCTACGCGCTCCGCTTCGGAGCCAGTCACGGTGTCTATTGGCCGGGCTCCGTCGGCTTGCCGGCCGCCTGCCACGCCTTCATGCCGCCATCGAGGTGGGCGACGTTGGTGTACCCCATCTGCTGGAGGGTGTTTGCGGCCAGCGCCGAGCGTCCGCCCCCTGCGCAATGCAGGATGATGCGCCGGTCCGCTTCGAACTCCTTTTTATGGTAGGGGAGGGTAGGATCGGCGTAGAACTCCAGCATCCCGCGCGGCGCGGGAATCGAGCCCGGAATGCTCGCCTCCTTTCTTTCCTCCGGCTCACGCACGTCCACGATCAGCGCGCCCGCTTCAATTTCCCTGGCGACCTGATCGGGGCTCAGGTTCTGGACTCGTGCCCTGGCTTCTCCGACCATGTCCATGGCTGTTTTTTTCATCGGAAAATCCCGTGGCGGTGAGGCGGCGTGACGTGGCTGCCGTGTCGAAAAGATAGCGCGCTTCCACCAGGCCACGGCTGCCCGGCCTTCCCGCCGCCGCCGCCATCGTGACAGCGTTCACCGGCTTGTTGCGCGGGATCGTGATGATTCGCTGACCATCGGTCAGACGCATTTGATCGCGGCAGGGCTCAGGAGCCATTCTCACGGGCATAAATCTCGCGCCTCCGCGAGACGTCGCCATCAGGGATTACGACTGCGAACCATGTGGCGACTAGATCCGTGCGCCGCACTCTCCATTCGACCACTGCCGGCCGGCGCCCACGCCGCCGCACAGTGACCGTCGGCCGCCGCACGTACAGGTTCTCCGCCCGGAGCGTGAGCGTACGAACGGCTGGATCGGTCACCGTCACCCGAATCGTCGCCATATCACGCGCACGTGACGTCACACTGACGTCAGCCCAGGAACGCGAAGCTGACGGCACCGGCCCGCCCAGCAGATCCGACATCAGCCACAGCCATCGGCTGCTGGGGTGGACCCACACTTCCTTATATACGTACATGTTCTGCGACGGCCAGTAGGGCAGGTCGGTCGTGTCCCGGCTCTGCATCCCCACCGGCAGCGAGCCCACGAAATCGCCCGACGAGACGCTGTACTGCTGCGCCCAATCGTAGCCCTCGCCGTACATCGTGCTCTGCGTGAACGGATTGCGCCCCACGATCCACTGCGCCTGCTGCTCCGCGAGATCCAGAGCGGCGCTGTCGCCGCGGAGCCGCGCCGCCGCCGACAATGCCTTGGCCTGCGACAACAGCACGCCGTAATTCCCGCGCCGAGCGAACCAGACCGGAAACGCGCGCAGATACCAGTCGCCGCCCATCGGCATCCCCTGCAGCACCTGCGCGCGGTACGCCGCGCGCGTGGCGCCGTGGATCGCCCCCGAGTCGGGCACCTCGCGCAGCTCGTCGCCGAGGCGATACACGTACGCCGGGAGCACGCCGTACGGCGCGGTCGTCGTCGCACCCCGCTTCTGGTACTCGGCGTACAGCGCGACCGTCGAGTACCATCTCATCCAGTCCGGGTGATTCGGCAGCGCCTCGACGAGCTGCGAGAGCGCGACGACCGGCGCCTGGTCGTTGCCGCGGTGGAACTGGTGGAAGAGCGTGCCGCGGTCCGGCCCCGTCCAGAAGAAGCCCGCGAGCGGGAAGACAGTTCCGACGGGAGTCTTCTGCTGGGACGCGACGATGACGCGCGCGAGCTCGACGGCCTTGTCCGCGTACTGTGTGTTACCCGTCGCGCGGTACAGCTCGAGCGACGCCGTGATGCCGATCCCGGCGAGCTCGACCGGCGTCGCGGCAAACGCGGGCGTGTCTCGCGTCTCACGCGATTCGACCCCGACGATCACGTGATTCCAGTCGTCTTGCGCGATTGCCAGCGCGCGCGTGGCCAGCTCGGGCTCGCTGTCCTTCAGCACGCGGTACGCGATCGCCCCGGCGCTCGCCGCGATGTAGTTGACGTTCGGGTTGTTGCGCGCGGCGCGGGTGCGGTCGTCCTCGTCGCCGACGATGTTGTTGGTCCACAGGTTGTGGCTGGCGAAATAGAGGCGGTACCCGCCGGGGAAGCGCACCCGCATCACCCAGTCGAGCCCCCACTTCGCTTCCTCGAGGACGCGTGCGAGCAGCGCGGGATCGCCGCCGCGCTCGCGCAATCGCTCGGCGAGCGCGAACATCGCGTACGTCGCTTCGCCGGTGTTGACCGTGCCTTGCGAGAGATCGCCCGCGTCGTGCCAGCCGCCGCTCATGACGATGCTGTCGCTGCCGTGCGTCGCGAACCAGTCGAGATGGTCTACGGGGTGTGAGCCCGGTACGTCGAACCCGCAGCGATTGCCGTAAAAGAAATTGAGCGTCTTCCAGATCGTGCGAAGCCAGACGTCGTTGTCGATGCGGAACGGCCGCGTGCGCCGGTCTCCAGCCACGATCATGTATGGCGCGGGCTCGTCTATCTCCGAGAAGTCCATCTCCTGGAAAGTGCCGAGTCGCGTCTGCACCGGCCGCACCGGCTTGCGCAGTACCACCGTGCCCGGTGTGCCGTCCGGGTTCACGTGCGCAACCGAAAACTCCGTGGCCGTGAGATCGCTAGCGATCGCAGTCTTGCTGGCGCCGTTGTAGTAGCCCGTATGGCTGAACGCGATCTTCCCCGGCGCGACGCTCCAGCCAGTGTGGTGATCCGGCGCGACCTCCTGCAGCTCGATGCGGCCGATCTCGAACGCTACCTCGTCGCCCGGCAACGCGAGCATCTTGTTCACCCAGTAGCCGATCTCGATCGCCGTGACGCGGTCGCGTGCGAGCGGCTCGATCTCCCACACCACCTGCGTCCACTTGTTGTTCGCGAGCGTGACGTAGTGGATTCCTTCGCGGTAGTACTTGTCCGGCACCTGGGTCGCGCCGTCGTTGTGCAGCACGATCTGGACCGGCAGCATCGGGAAGCCGCGGACTTCGGGCTTGATCCAGAGCGAGAGCCGGTTGTACGCGCGCCAGTCCTCCCCATCCAACGCGCGCCGGAGATTGACGGACGACAGGCGGCTGCGCGTGGGCGCGGGCGCGTCGCGGAACATCTGCATGTCCACGCGCAGCACGCGCATGCCTCCGGTGCGCGGCTCGGCGGGAAAGGTGACAGCCGCGGTTCCGCTGGAGCGCCAGCTATCGGGTCGCGTCATGTCGTCGAGCGTGCGGCTCGCCAGGACGGGCTTCCGGAGCCAGGCGGCCTCGGCCGAGCGCTCGAACTCGATGGGGAGGAGTGTGCGCTGCGGGTTCTGCGCGAGCGCGATTGCCGGGGCGGTCGCGCAGAAGAAAATTCCCGCCAGGACGCACCTCACGGTCCAGGAGCTGTTGAGGTCATCCATGGAATTGACGGCCTGATCAATCTTCGCGTAAGAGGATGCACCGACGCCCTTAGCGAGCTGAGCCGCTACTGGCCGGTATTAATTAATGCGTCCCAGTGCACTCGATCGCTCAGCTGTGCCCCAGCACACGGTGCGGGCGGTACGGCGCCTCGATCCGCGCGATCTCATCCGCCGTCAGCTCCACCTCCGTCGCTCGCAGCACCGCATCGAGATGCGAAGGCTTCGACGTTCCGACGATCGGCGCTACGACCGCCGGCCTCGACAGCAACCACGCCAGCGAGACTTCGGCGGACGACATCCCGCGTTCCGCCGCGACAGCATTGACGGCCTCGACCACATCCCAGTCGTGGGGCTGCGTGTACAGGTCGTGCGCGTAATCATCGGTGCGCGCGCGCTCGGTGGACTTCCTGTCGTCGAGCGAGCGTCGCGCGCCCGCGAGCAGGCCGCGCGCGAGCGGTGACCATGGGAGGAGCCCAATTCCCTCTGCCTCGCACAGCGGATTCATCTCGCGCTCCTCCTCGCGGTACAGCAGGTTGTAATGATTCTGCATCGTGACGAACCGCGCCCAGCCGTTTCGCTCCGAAGCGCTGAGCATCCCCGCGAACTGCCACGCGTACATCGAGCTGGCACCGATGTACAGCACCTTGCCCGAGTTCACGAGATGGTCGAGCGCGGCGAGCGTTTCCTCGATGGGCGTGGTCTTGTCGAGCCGATGAATCTGGTACAGGTCGATTCGCTCGACGCCGAGCCGGCGGAGACTGGCCTCACACGCCTGAATGACGTGCTTGCGCGAGAGCCCGCCCATGTTAGGGCGGTCGGTCATCGGCCAGTACACCTTGGTCGCGAGCACGATCTCGTCCAGGTTGGCCATGTCGCGGAGTGCGCGGCCGGTGATCTCTTCGCTCACGCCGAGCGAGTACATGTCGGCGGTGTCGAAGAAGTTGATGCCCGATTCGATCGCCTTCTTGAAGATCGGGCGCGCTTCGTCTTCCTCGACGACCCATGGGCGCCACGCCTTGGCGCCGAAGGTCATGCAGCCGAGGCAGATGCGGGAGACCGTGGCCCCTGTAAAGCCAAGCCGGGTGTATTTCATGTTGGTAGCCGCGAGGGGTCGATCATAGCTGGCGAAGAATATGCTCAGAATCAGGGGCGCCGTTAGACCGGCAGCCCCTGGTTCGGGCTATCTTCTACGCCTGATTCCTGGGAGGGAACTGTATGGGAATGGCGCCGCCGCGAATTGTCCGCGAGTCTCTGCCACGAGCGGAGCTCGCCTCCATCGCTTCCGAGCAATTTGGCGA
>JBPCPS010000027.1:0-54085 GCA_050998915.1 Gemmatimonadaceae bacterium | reverse complement strand
GTGTAGAACTCTATCGCCTCGTCGTAATCACGGACGATCAGGGCAATGTGCGCGATGGATTGTTGCACACGCTCCGCCTATCAATCGCGCCGCATCAGAGTTCCGTCGGAGGCCAGACGGCGAATCTCGCCGAGTTTCAGGGCCCCAACGCTCTGAGTAATCTTTTGCTCGTCGCCGATGACGAGCCACGCGAGACGTTCGGGCCGAAGCAGACGCGTGGCAACGCGCGAAACGTCTGCAAGTCCGATCGCCGCCAGGCGCCTGGCGACCATATGAAAGTCGGGCACGTCGTTGGCCGCGACGCGAGACGCGTCGTCCACCTGTTGCGCTGTAAGGGCGTTGGTCTGAGAGTAAACCGCCAGTAGGCGCAGCTCCGATGTTTTCGCTCGCTCCATCTCTTCGGGAGTAACTGGATGGGTTCCCGTCAATCCGCGAAGCTCATGCAAAATCTCCAGCATCGCCTCGGCGGTCTTATCCTGTTGCACCGTGGCCACCGCTGCCAGGATCTGCCGTCCGGAGGCGCCCGACCCAATATAGGCGTAGGGACTATACGCCCACTGCTTCGCCTCCCGCAGGTTGGCGGTCAGGCGGAACCGCAGGGTAGTCGCGATGATCCGCATGACAGGGAAATCCGGATCGCTTGCCGCCATCGTCAGGTGGCCCGCGGCGATGACGGACTGTGTCGCGCCGGGCGAGTCCACCAGATAAACCACGGGCGAAGAGTCTGGTGCTGATCGCCCGCTCAACGAAGGCAAGGGAGCGGCCGTCCGCTGCCAGCCACCGAACGCCTGCTCGACTTGAGAGACCAGCGCGTCCATCGTTGTTGCGCCGGAAACGATGAGCGTGGCGTTGTCAGGCCTGAACGCGGCGCGGAAGAATGCGAGGAGATCATCGCGGCGAATGACAGCGGGCCGCCGAGCGGAATCGGGAAGGTCCGGCGTGACGAGCGAACCTTCCAGGAGCCGCTGCAGCAACGCACCCGGCAGGGCTGGCGCGGATGCGCGCTCACGCTGAAGCCTCGCGGCATGGAGTGAGCTTTTGCCTTGGACCGCCGCTTCCGGGAACGTCGGGTTCCGGATCAGATCAGCGAGGAGATCGAGCATGCGCGGCATCTCGTCGGCGGGGCCCGATACCGTGATTACGGACGCGTCGTCGTCGACGGAGGCAGAGATGCGGGCCCCCATGTCGAGGACCTCCTCCGAGATGCGACTCCCGTCGCGCCGCGTCGTGCCTTCGGATAGCAGCTGCGTTGTCAACTCCGCTCGACCCGGCTCGCCCGCACGATCGGTGCTCGAGCCGGACCCGATCCGCATCCGAAGCTCGACCAGCGGAATCGTGAGACGCTCGACCAGCAGCATGCGTAGTCCGTTAGCGAGACGGTGCGGCTGCACGCGGGTAGCGGTGAATGCGGGAAAGGGTTCCGGTCGTGGAGCGTTGGTCCAGTCCACGCTGGCCGCGGCCCGCCCGCCGTTCGCGGCTGCTGGCAACGGCCGAAGCTCGAGAGTAAAGGCCCCGTCCTTGAGCCACCGCTCCGCCGCGCCGCGCAACTCCGCAGTTCCCGCGCTCGCGACACGAGAGAGGGAAGTGGTGTAAAGATCGGCACGTCCGCCGATTACCTCGTTCTCTGCGAGCAGATCAGAGCGACCTCGGTACCCGCCGATCTGCTCCGAGCCAATCCGTTCGATGCCGCGAACGAAGTTCGCCCGGTAGCGACGCTGGGCATGGGCCAGCTCCATGGGCGAAGGGCCGTCCTCGATAAAGCGATCTATCTCCTCATCAATCGCGCGGGCTATCGCAGGAAGATCACCTTCCTGGGTCGGCGTTACCACGAGCGAGAACTGGCCGCCAAGCTGAAAGAGATTGACGGACGCCGAAACGGCGGTCGCGATCTTCTCACGCTGCACCAGCCGCTGATGCAAGCGGGAGGAAGATCCTCCGTCCAGGATCAGGCTGGCGAGCTCGAGATATTGGGCATCGGCTGATCCCCACTCGGAGATGTTCCATGCGCGGTAGAGCCGCGCGTTAGGCACGCGATCGTGCACCGTCTGAAGCCGGCTTTCCAACCCGCGAGCGACAATCGGTGGCGTTCTGGACTGGACCGGACCACGCGGTATTGCACCGAAGTAGTGCTCGATTTTCTCTTTGACTGCGGCGGCATTGAAATCGCCGGCGACCACGAGCACAGCGTTGGAAGGGCCGTAATAAGCAGTTAGCCAGGCAACAGCATCCGCCGGTGTGGCCGCGTCTAGGTCAGTCAGTGATCCGAGTCCTACCGATGAATACGGATGCCCGGGTGGATAAGTCGCTTGAGCAAGGAGAAGCGGCGCCCGGCCGAACGATTGATTCTCCTGGTACTCGCGGTTCTCGTTCTTGACGATGCCGCGCTCTTTCTCCAGCAGGCTCTGAGTGATTCGGTCTCCCGTGCTCCCCATCAGCCGCGCTTGATAAAAGAGCAGGAGATCGAGCATGGATGACGGCAATGTCGCGTAAAACCTGGTGGCGTCGCGCCCGTAGGTGCCGTTGAGCTCCAGGGCACCGGCGGATGCCAACACGGAAGTCAGGCTGTCATGCGCTGCGATCAAGAGATGCTCGAATAGGTGAGCGAAGCCGCTCCGTCCCGGTCGCTCGTCTCTCGTGCCGACTCGATACCAGACCGTCGCTGCGACGATGGGCGACGCGTGGTCTTCGTGCGTGATGACGGTCAGCCCATTCGACAGCACAAACTTCTCGAACGGAATTTCGATCGGCTTGTGGTTCGCTGCCTGCGCAAGCGAGGTGGCCGGCACGAGTGCGGCCAGTGCAATAATTATCATCCTCATGGCCGAACGAGATCGCATGGTTATCACGTTAGGGATCTGCCATCTCTCAACGGGCCGCCAGGATCCACAATCCGGCCCTGACCTGCCCGTGCCGCTATATGCTGGGGCGGATTTCAGATTCCTGCAAGCGTTCGCACGACCGTCCGCGTAACCCTAATCGCTTGGCTCGTCGCCGGACCGGGGCGGGCGTCTCGACGGTTACTAATCGGTTGGCCGAGAATGGTTGGGAACCAATCGCGACTAGGCCGATTGCAGCCAACGATTAGATTTGACCGTCGATGACCTCCCGCGACTCGACCCTACTGGACGCCCGAGCAGTCGAGAGAACGTTGAAGCGGATGGCCGATGAGATTCTCGAGCTCACCGGCGGGACCGACGACCTCGTGCTTGTCGGCATCCAGAGGCGCGGCGTCCAGCTCGCCGACCGCCTCGTCGAGCTCATCTGGGACAGCGAGACCGTTCGCGTTCCTCGCGGCGCCCTCGACATCACGCTGTATCGTGACGACCTCCAGACCGTCGGGCCACGGCCAGTCGTCGGTCGCACCGATCTGCCCTGGGCCCTGGACCGCAAGAAGGTGGTGATCGTGGATGACGTGCTGTACACCGGCCGCACCGTGCGGGCGGCGCTCGACGAGCTCGCGGATTTCGGTCGGCCGTCGCGGATAGCTCTGGCCGTCCTCGTGGATCGCGGCGGCCGCGAGCTGCCGATCCACGCGGACATCGTGGGCAAGAAAGTGGAGATCGCGGAAGGCCAGCGCATCGACGTCCTGCTCGAGGAGGTGGACGGGAAGACGTCAGTGGTCGTTTCGGAGGCCGGCAGCGCGTGAGCAGCGCACTGGGGAAGGATCTGCTCGGTCTCGAGCCGCTCTCCAGCGAGCAGATAAAGCTCATTCTCGACACCGCCGAGCCGTTCAAGGAGATCAGCGAGCGGGCGATCAAGAAAGTCCCCACGCTGCGCGGCTCCACCATCGTGAACCTGTTCTTCGAGAACTCGACGCGCACGCGAATTTCCTTCGAGTTCGCCGAGAAGCGCCTGTCCGCCGATCCTGTGAACGTGTCGTCCGCTGGGTCGAGCGTGTCGAAGGGCGAGACCCTCGTGGACACCGCGCGGAATCTCGAAGCGATGCGGATAGACATGGTCGTCATCCGGCACGGCTCCTCGGGGGCGGCGCAATTCCTCGCCGAGCGGATCAAGTCGAACGTGATCAACGCCGGCGACGGGATGCACGAGCATCCCACGCAGGGGCTGCTCGACCTGCTCACGCTGCGCGATCACCTCGGCGACCTCGCCGGCAAGCGAGTGTGCATCTGTGGCGACGTACTGCACTCCCGCGTCGCGCGGTCCAACATCTGGGGGCTGAGAAAGCTCGGGGCGGAGGTGGCGGTCTGCGGACCGCGCTCGCTGCTGCCGAATGCCATCGAAGAGCTCGGCGTCACGGTGTTCGATCGCATCGAGGAAGCCATCGAGTGGGCTGACGCGCTGAACGTGCTCCGGCTCCAGATCGAGCGCATGACCGGCGGCTACATCCCGTCGCTCCGCGAGTACAACCGCGTGTTCGGCGTCACCCGCGAGCGGCTAACCCGCGCGCCGCGCGACGTGCTCATCCTTCACCCGGGGCCGATGAACCGTGGCGTCGAGATCGATTCGGACGTGGCAGACGGCGAGCATTCGGTCATCCTCGATCAGGTGACCAACGGAATCGCGGTGCGAATGGCGGTGCTGTACCTGCTCGCGGGGGGAAATCCCGCGCTGGCGGAATCGGCCAAGGCCGCGCGATGAGCCGCCCCATTCTGCTGCGCGGCGGCCGGGTGATCGACCCGTCCCAGAACATCGATAACCGGCAGGACGTGCTGCTCGTCGGCGGCGTGATCGAGGCGTGCGGCGCCAACATCGCCGCGCCGGACGGCGCCGAGGTGCTGGACTGCGCGGATCTGATTGTATCGCCGGGGTTTATCGACGTGCACTGCCATCTGCGCGAGCCGGGGAGGGAAGACGTCGAGACGGTCGCGACCGGCGCCCGCGCCGCCTCGGCCGGCG
The DNA here is from genome assembly GCA_050998915.1 of Gemmatimonadaceae bacterium. Lineage (GTDB taxonomy): Bacteria > Gemmatimonadota > Gemmatimonadetes > Gemmatimonadales > Gemmatimonadaceae > JACDCY01. The sequence goes on along the minus strand of JBPCPS010000027.1, from coordinate 49,228 downwards.
GATTCACGGCGGTGTGCGCGATGCCCAACACCGATCCCGTCACCGACAACCAGGCGGCAGTCGGCTTCATCATCCGCCAGGCGCAGCGCGCGAAGGCGGCCCGCGTCCATCCGATCGGCGCGATCTCCCTCGGCCAGCGCGGCGAGGCGTTGGCGGAGTTCGGCGAGATGGTCGGAGCGGGCGCCGTCGCGGTGAGCGACGACGGCTGGCCCGTGGTGAGCGCGCAGCTCATGCGCACGGCGCTGGAGTACGCCCGCACGTTCAACATCCCCGTAATCGACCACTGCGAGGAGCCGACGCTGTCGCACGGCGGCGCGATGAACGAGGGAGTGGTAAGCGCGAAGCTCGGCCTCAAAGGCATCCCGTCCGAGGCCGAAGAGATCATGGTCATCCGGGACATTCTCCTGGCGCGGCGCACGAAGGGACACGCCCACCTCGCGCACATGAGCACGCTCGGGTCCGTAGAGCTAATCCGCTGGGGGAAGGAGCGCGGGATCAACGTGACCGCGGAGGTGTGCCCGCACCACCTCACGCTCACCGAGGACCGCGTCGGCGCGTACGACACCAGTGCCAAGATGAATCCGCCGCTTCGTACCGCGGCCGACGTCGCCGCGCTGTGCGACGCCGTCGCCGACGGTACGATCGACTTGATCGCCACCGATCACGCGCCGCACCATTACGACGAGAAAGAGCAGGAGTTCGCCAACGCGCCGAACGGGATCGTCGGGCTCGAGACGGCGCTGGCGGTGGTGCACACGAATCTTGTCGCCAGCGGCGTGCTGGATTACGTCCGGCTGGTCGAACGCATGTCCTGTGCGCCAGCGCGGATATTCCATTTGCCTGGCGGCTCGCTCAGGCGCGGGGCCGTCGCCGACGTGACGGTGTTCGACCCGCGCGCCAAATGGACCGTGGATCCCGCGGCATTTCTCTCGAAGGGCCGCAACACCCCCTATGCCGGCGAAAAGCTTCGCGGCCGCGCGATTTTTACTATCGTTGATGGGGAGATCGTTCACAGGATGACGAACACGACGAGGTGACGGTGGTCAAGCCCGGGCGTTCGCACGACGCACTGCAGCAGCTCCTCGAGGAGCGGAAGCGGTTCGAGCAGTGGATCGCGACGCTGGAATCGAAGCGCGCCTCCACTCCCGAGCACGTGTACAAGCGAGTGCACGCGGACTACGAGCAGCGCCTGGCAACGGTTCGTGCGCAGCTCACAGAGCGGACTGGCGAGATCAGGTCGGCGATCTCGGGCCTCAAGGAACGGCTCAAGCAGGCGACCGAGCAGGAGACGGCCCGCGTGGACGAGCTGCACGAGGCCGAGCTGCGCGCGGTCGTGGGCGAATTCACGCCGGAGCAGTGGGAGCTGCGCAAGCGCGAGGTCGAGGTCGATCTCAAGCAGTTCGTGGATGACAAGAAGAAGATCTCGGAGGAGCTGAATCAGCTCCTGCTAATCATCGAGCAGACCACCGAGAATGGCGGCGCAGCCGAGGCGGTAGCGCCGCCCCGGGAAGCGCAGCCGACTCCGGTAGCGTCCGTTCCCACGTTCACGCCCGCCGCCGCGGCCCCGGCCGTAGAGCCGCCTCCCGCTGCACCGGTGCAGCCGGATGCGCCGAGAGTCAGGTCGAAGACGCCTGCGCGATCCCGCGCGGCAATGCATGCTGGGCCACCGGCCGCCGAAGCGGAAAAGCTGAGCGTTCCGATCGAGTCGCTCGCTCCGTCGGACGGCCTGCCTGCTCAGGTCACCGGATCGGAGGTCGAGCCGGCGAAGCCCGCAGCGGTCGAGCCCGCGGACGCGGCAGCCGCGCAGGCGAAGTCAGATGCGCGGGCGGCGGCCCACGGCAGGCGAAGCAAGGCCAGCACGTTCTCGCCCGCGCCCACGGATCCCCGGCGCGAGAACGAGAAGACGCTCAAGTGCGGGGAGTGCGGTGCCATGAACTATCCGACGGAGTGGTACTGCGAGAGCTGCGGTGGGGAGCTCTCGGCTCTGTGAGGTCGGCGACTAGTCACCGGTCACTAATCACCAATCACCAATCTCCAATCACTTCTTCTTCGCCAGCCGGCTCTTGTGACGCGCGGCCGCATTCCTGTGAATGAGACCTTTGCGCGCAGCGCGATCGACGAGCTGAACCGCGGTCGCGCGATCGGCGGCCGATCCTTCGGTGGCCTTCGCCTTCTTGAGTGCAGTGCGAAGCGTGGAGCGCTGGGCGCGATTGCGCACCTCCGCGGCTCTCGACTTTCGCATGTTCTTTTTGGCGGACGCGATATTCGGCACTTACTGAATCTCCATTACTAGGGCTAAGTTGTTGAAACTACCGTCCTTCGGCGCTTCCCGCAAACCCGCGATTGGATAAAACCCAGACTTTCCTGCTCGTGGCGCCCGTCCTGTTCTTCTCGATGGTCGCGCCCGAGTATGCCCACGGCTACGCGGCGCTGAGGCAGGGTGACCCAACGGCCTACCAGCTCGGCAGGCTCACCTGGAACCCGCTGAAGCACATCGATCCGTTCCTGACGATCATCCTTCCGATCCTGACCTTCATCACGGCCGGCGTCATGTTCGGCGGCGCCAAGCCGGTCCCGGTGAACCCGCGCAATTACCGTAACTTCAAGCGCGGGGACATCATCGTCTCGCTCGCCGGCGTGGCGACCAACCTTGTCCTCGCCGTCGTCGCGGTGCTCGCGGCGGCCCTGATCGGCCTCGTGGGCCGGGGATTGCCGGCGCTGGCTTCCTCGGCGTCGATTCTGCAGCTGATGCTGGTCTACGGGATCCTCATCAACCTCGTGCTCGCCTTCTTCAACCTGATCCCGATCCCGCCGCTCGACGGCTCCCACGTCGCCAAATACCTGTTGCCGCCCGCGTGGGCTCTCCGGTACGAGCAGTTCGGCCGGTACGGCTTGATCGCGCTCATGCTCCTGATCACGCTGGGCAGCGGAATAATGCGCGGCTTCTTCACGCCGATCCTCATCCTGCACAGCGCGGCGGTCCGGCTGCTGATGCCGTTCATCCTGCCCAGCCCGTGGACCGTCTAGGAGATTCGGCGTTCGTCGTCCAGGTCGGAGAGTTCTCCGGGCCGCTGGACCTTCTGCTCACGCTCATTCGTGACGAGCAGATCGACATCTACGACATCCCCGTCGCGCGCATCGCGGAGCAGTTTCTGCTTCGCATCAAGACGCTGGGGCTGGACGACGCGGCCGACTATCTGGAGATGGCCGCCCGACTGATCCGAATCAAGGCGCAGCTGCTGCTGCCGCGGCGCGAAGGGGAAGAGGGGTGGGAGGACCCGCGCGCCGAGCTCGTGCGCCGCCTGCTCGAGTACCAGCAGGTGCGCGAGGTGGTGGACGTGCTCGACCGGCTGTCGGAAGTGCGGCGCGGCAAGTTCGCCCGTGGGTACATGCCGCAGCAGTTTTCGTCCCCGGCGCCGGCGGCCGCGCCGCTGGCGCTCTCGCTCCCGGAGCTGTTCGCCGCGGTGGACCGGGTGCTGCGGATTGCCAGGAAGCCGATGCTTCACGACGTTGTGCCCCGCGCCCTCGACGTCGAAGGCGCCATCGCCATCGTCCGTGACATTCTCGCGCTCCGGCGGAGCTGCCGTTGGCGCGATCTGGTGAGCTCGGGGTCCGAGCCCTGGGAAATTCTTTCAGTCCTGCTCGCCCTCCTGGAGATGGCGAAGCGCGGCGAGGTCAAGCTGCGCCAGGACCAGGCCTTTACCGACGTGGAGATCAAGGGTGAGTCCGCTAGCGAAGCTGCTTGAAGCCGCGCTCTTCGCGAGCTCGGCGCCGATCTCCCGCGAGGATCTCGCGACCCTCGATTCGGACGCCACCGACGATGAAGTCGCGGGTGCGCTCATCGAGCTGCGCACGCAGTACGACGAGGCGGGCCACGGCGTCGAGCTGATCGAGACCGGCGGCGGGTGGCAGATCCTTACGCGCGCCGAGTACACCGACGCGATCGAGCGCGCGCAGCTGGCCAGCCGCCCCGCGCGTCTGTCCGCGGCGGCACTCGAGACGCTCGCGATCATCGCGTACCGCCAGCCGATCGGACGCGCCGAGGTGGAAGAGATTCGCGGCGTGAACTGCGGAGCGATTCTCAAATCGTTGCACGAGCGCGGCCTCATCGAGGTCACTGGCCGCGCGGAGGGGATCGGGAGACCGTTGATGTACGGAACGACGCCGGCATTTCTGGAGCAGTTGGCGATCAGGCATCTGGACGAGCTGCCCCGCGCAGACGAGCTTGCCGTCGCGCTCAGGCCGGCTTCCGATTCGGCTGAAGCGGCGGGACGCTCGACATGACGCTGTTGGCTGTTGGCTGTTGGCTCTTGGCTCTTGGCTCTTGGCTATTGGCTTGGAACGGAATGACACAGACGGCGGGGCTGTTAGCCAACAGCCAATAGCCAAGAGCTAATAGCTCCTGTGCGAATCAACCGCGCTCTCGCCCGTTCCGGCGTCGCCTCCCGTCGCGGCGCCGACGAGCTCATCGCTTCCGGCCGCGTCCTCGTCAACGGCGTACTGCCCTCCATCGGCCAGAACGTCGAGCTCGGGCGCGACGTCATCACCGTGGACGGCAAGCCGGTCGCCGCGGCGGTCGAGAACAAGTGGATCGTCCTCAACAAGCCCGCCGGCGTGATGACCACGCGCCGCGATCCGGAGGGGCGCGAGACGATCTTCGATCTCGTGCAGGACGTACCCGGTCTTACGTACGTGGGCCGTCTCGACTACATGACCGAGGGCGTACTGCTGCTTACCACCGACGGAGGAGCGGCCAATGCACTCACTCATCCGAGCAACGAGATCGAGCGCACGTACGTCGCCACCGTTCGGGGCAACGCCGCCGAAGCTCTCCGCGCCGCGCGCAGGGGCGTCGAGCTCGAGGACGGGGTTGTGAAGCCGGTCGACGTCGCCGCGCGTCCGCTGGGTAACCGCATGTGGGAGTTCGAGGTCACCATCGCGGAGGGGCGGACCAGGGAAGTCCGGCGGCTGTGCGCGGCTCTGGAGCTGACCGTCGAGCGGCTGGTCCGCACGCGCTTTGGTCCCGTGAAACTCGGCCGCCTACCGTTGGGTAAGACGCGGGACCTGACATCCAAGGAGCGGGAGATCATCACGGCGCTGTCCCGCTAACGGCGTCATTCGTGCACAGTGGCGGGGTGTAAAACCACGTTCACCAGAGGAAACACGTGAGCACTAACGCACCTCCGGCGGGGGCCCGGCCCCACGACGCCGGACCGCCGGCTGGCGACACGGCGATGATCCAGAAGGTGATAGCGGAGGTGGGCAAGCGGGTCGTCGGCCAGTCGTACATGGTCGAGCGGCTGATGATCAGTCTTCTCACCGGCGGGCATGTCCTGCTGGAGGGCGTCCCCGGACTCGCGAAAACGTTGACGGTCCGGACGCTCGCCGAGACCATCAACACACATTTCCAGCGGATTCAGTTCACTCCCGATCTTCTCCCCGCCGACGTGATCGGCACGCAGGTGTACGACCAGTCCAACGGCCAGTTCTCGGTCAAGAAAGGGCCGATCTTCGCCAACATCATTCTCGCCGACGAGATCAACCGCGCGCCAGCGAAGGTGCAGGCCGCGCTGCTCGAGGCGATGCAGGAGAAGCAGGTCACGATTGGCGGCACGACCTACATCCTCGAGGAGCCGTTCCTCGTGCTCGCCACGCAGAATCCGATCGAGCAGGAGGGTACATATCCGCTGCCCGAAGCGCAGGTCGACCGGTTCATGCTCAAGCTGCACGTCGGCTATCCGTCGCGGGAAGAAGAGAAGCTCGTGCTGCGCAGGATGGCCGGCGGCGAGCCGATTCCCGTGGAGCACGTCGCGTCGCCGCAGCAGATCCTGGCCGCGCGCAAGCGCATCGCCGAGCTGTACATGGACGCGCGCATCGTGGACTACATCGTCGAGATCGTGCACGCCACGCGGTATCCGGCGGAAGCCGGGCTCGCGCAGCTCGCGCCCCTCATCGAGTACGGCGCGAGCCCGCGCGCCACGCTGTCGCTCGCGCAGGCATCCCGCGCGCACGCGTTCCTGCACGGCCGCTCGTTCGTGACCCCGGACGACGTGAAGGCGATTGCGCCGGACGTGCTGCGCCACCGGGTCCTCACCACGTACGAGGCGGAGGCAGAAGAAGTCACGAGCGACGCGATTGTTGCGCGCGTACTCGAGGCAATCAGAGCACCCTGATGTTCCGCAGTCGAACTCCTGTGCGTGAGGCGGCCGGCGCGGAGAGTGCTTCGGCCGCTACGCGCGTCACGCTAAGACGCGGCCTGCGACCCCCCGCACCGGCCGCCTCCTCCGATGCCATCGCCCGCGACCGGGCGGCGCGCACCACACCCTCCAAGGATATTCTCCGGCAGGTCAAGCTGCTCGAGCTCCGAACGCGGGGCCTCGTGAATTCTCTGTTCGTGGGCGAATATCGCTCCGTGTTCAAGGGGCAGGGGATGGAGTTCTCCGAGGTGCGCGAGTACCAGCCCGGCGACGAGGTGCGGTCGATCGACTGGAACGTCACCGCGCGTATGGGGCGGCCGTACGTCAAGCGGTACATCGAGGAGCGCGAGCTGACCGTCATGCTCGCGGTGGATCTCTCGGGGTCGGAGCAGTTCGGGACCGTACGCCGGTTCAAGAGCGAGGCGGCCAGCGAGCTGGCCGCCGTCCTCGCGATGTCCGCCGTGCGCAACAACGACCGCGTCGGGATCGTGCTGTTCACCGACCGCATCGAGCACGTCGTCCCGCCGCGAAAGGGGCGCCGTCACGTGCTCAGGATCATCCGCGATCTCCTGGCCTTCGAGCCCCAGGGAATCGGCACGGACATCTCCGGCACTCTCGAGTACATCTCGCGCATGCTCTCGCAGAAGTCGATCATCTTCGTCGTGTCCGACTTTCTCGCGCCCGGCATCGAGCACCCGCTCAAGCTCCTCGCACAGCGGCACGACGTGGTCGCTGTCACCATCGAGGATCCAGGCGAGCGCGATCTTCCGGACGTCGGGCTTGCGCGCTTCATCGACCCGGAGACGGGCGAGACGCTGAGCATCGACACCAGCTCCGGCGGAGTTCGCACGGCGTACGCGACTGCGGTATCGGCCGAGCGGGAGGAGCGGAAACATCTCCTGCGCCGACTGGCGATCGACGAGATCGCCATCTCCACACCGGACAATGTGGTGCACCCGCTGATCAAGTTCTTCCGCACGCGCGAGACGAGAGCCCGCCGCCGATGATCGCGCTGTGCGTGATGTTGCTGCTGCAGGCGGGCGCCGCCGCACCGCCGACGCGGCCCGCGGCGCGGCCCGCGGCGCAGCCAGGGGCGCAGCAGCCGGCGTCGCCGGTCACGGTCCCGATCCGGATCGGTGTGGACGTCAACCCGGATACCGTCACCGTCGGCGAGCGCTTCACCGTAATCGTGCGCGTGCGCGCGCCTGCGGGCTCCACGGTCGAGTTTCCCGTTGCCACCGACTCGGCAGCGATGGTTGACCTCGCCGCCGACGCCGCGATCGCGGAGCCGCGCCTCCTGCCCGTGACATCCCGCGACTCGGCTCGCGAGATGGAGCAGGTGGCCGGCTACCGGATGCAGGCGTGGGACGTCGACTCGCAGCCGCTCGGCCTCGGCAACGTCATCGTCCGCTCGGGAATCGCGGAGCGGAGAATTCCGCTTGCGGCATACGCAGTGTTCGTGCGGAGCGTACTGCCGGCCGACACGACGCTGCACGTTCCCAGACCGCCGCGCGAGGTGCTGGCCTTCGCGTATCCCTGGTGGCTCAAGTGGCTGCTGCTGGCGTTAGGCATCCTGCTGGCCGCGCTGCTGGCGTGGCTGCTCTGGCGCGCGTACCGACGGTGGAAGAACCGGCCCGTGCACCCCGCGGCGCTCGCGCAGCGCGAATTCCTCCGGATCGAGAAGCTTGGCCTGCCCGACAAGAACGAGGGGGCGCTGCACGTCGCGCTCATGGTGGACGTTCTGCGGAATTACCTCGCGGCCCGGGTGGAAGGCGTGCAGGCGTCCCACACGAGCAGCGAGCTCGTGGCGGCGGTGCGGGAGGACGGGGCTGTCGACGCCGAATGGACCGCCGGGTTGGCGGAGCTGCTGCACCAGACCGACCTCGCGAAGTTCGCGGCGTGGCGGGTGGATGCCGCCAAGGCGCGTGAGCTCGGTGGCGACGCGCGCGCCGTGGTCGAGCGCGTCGAGCGCCGGTTCATGGAGCAGGAGAAGAGGAAGGCCGCATGAGCCTCGGTTCTCTCCAGTTCTACACGCCGTGGGCGCTCGTCCTTCTGCTGCTCCTGCCGCTCTGGTGGATACTGCGCCGCCGCCGCCGGCCGTCCGCAATCGCGTTCTCCCGTACCGGAGTGCTCGCCAAGGGGCCGCGCACCGGCGAGCGGATTACCCGGACGATGTTCATCCTGCGGAACGTCGCGCTGGCCGCGCTCGTCGTCGCGCTCGCCCGGCCGCGCTCGACCGCTCAGGTAGAGAACGTCACCAGCGAAGGGATCAACATCGCCCTGGCAGTCGATCTCTCCAGCTCGATGCTCGCCGAGGATTTCCGGCCGCAGAACCGGCTCGCGGTCGCGAAGTCCAGACTCAAGGAGTTCATCGCCGCGCGCGAGTCCGACAGGATCGCGCTGGTCGCGTTTGCGGGAGAGGCGCTGACCCAGGTTCCGCTCACGACCGATTATCCGATCCTCATGCAGGCGGTGGACAACCTGCAGGCGGGGCAGCTCGAGGACGGGACCGCGATCGGGCTCGGGATCGCTACCGCCGCGAACCGGTTGCGCGACGCGCCCGGCCGCTCGCGCGTGATGATCGTGATGACGGACGGAGTGAACAATCGCGGCAGCATCGACCCGCGGACGGCGGCCCGTGCCGCCAGTGTGTACGGCATCAAGATTTATGCGATCGGCGTGGGCACGGTGGGCCTGGCGCCCGTCCCGGTTGGGCGCGGTCCCGCGGGGCTCCGCTATGAGCTGCAACCGGTGCGCATCGACGAGGTGTTGCTGAGCGAAGTCGCGCGCATGACCGGCGGGCGCTACTTCCGCGCGCGGGACGCGGCCGCGCTGCGCCGCGTGTACGAGCAGATCGATCTGCTCGAGCGAACCACGGTTCAGTCGCGCTCCTACGTGCGGTACAGTGAGCTGTTTCGCATGCCGCTTGGCCTCGGCCTGCTCGCGCTCGTCGGCGAGCTCGCCCTGCTCGCCAGAAGAGCGCCGATTCCATGATGCCCGTTCCATTCCAGCTTCCCTGGGCGCTCGGTGCAGCGGTAGTGCTGACCGTGATCACGGCATGGCTGCTGATTCATTCGCGCCGGCGGCGCGACGCGCGCCTCGCGCGTCTCGGCACGCCGGAGATGATCGCACGCCTCGCGCCCGGCGCGCTGCTCCGCCAGTCGCGGCTGCGGATCGTCATCTGCACGCTCGCCGTGCTCCTGGCCGGGATCGCGTTCGCCGGGCCGCGCTGGGGATTCGAGCGCACGGTCGTGCGACAGAGCGGAATCGACCTGGTGCTCGCACTCGACGCGTCCGCGTCGATGCTCGCCACCGATGAGTCACCGAGCAGACTCGAAGCGATGAAGCGGGAGGTCAGGCGGTTGCGCGCGAGCGGCCGCGGGAACCGGGTGGCACTGATTGCTTTTGCCGGCCGCAGCTACGTCCTGACGCCTCTCACAATCGACGACGGGGGGCTCGATCTCTTTCTCGACAATCTGGATCCGACAGTCGTGGGCCAGGCGGGAAGCTCGCTCGCGCCGCCGCTTCGGCAGGCGACCGCGCTGCTCTCGCTCAGCAAGTCGCCGGCGGACAAGGCCGTGGTCCTCATGAGCGACGGGGAAGGATTCGAGGATGCAGCGGCCGTAGCGGACGCCGCGGAGAAAGCGCGCGACGCCGGGATAGCGGTGATCACCGTCGGCTTCGGCACGCCCGCGGGATCCACGATACCCGTAATTGAGAACGGACGCGTCGCGCTCAAGCGGGACGACGCGGGCGCCGTGGTCACGACGCGATACGAGCCGGCACTGCTGGAAGAGGCGGCGCGAGTCGCGCGCGGCACGTTTGTCCCGCCTGATGCTGAAAACCGGGTGGCGTCCATCGTTCAGGCGCTGGCGCAGCTGAAGGCGGAGCAGCGGAGCGTCGAGAATCGGGAGAACCTCGCGCACCGGTACCAGTTGGTCCTCCTCCCGGCGTTTCTCCTGCTGCTGCTGGACGCACTGCTGCCCGCGCTCGTGCGCGGGAGGCAGCGGCGGCTCCGCACATTCGTATCGTCGCTGCCGGAGCGGGTTCGTCCCCGCGGATTCGGAGCGAGCGGCGCTCGTGCGCGCGCGCGCGCGGCCGGCACCGCGGGCGCGGCAAGCATGCTGCTGCTGATTCTGTCGGGTTGCCGGCAGCTTTTCCCGGATCCTACTCTCGACAATTACAACGCGGGTACCGTTGAGCTGCAGCGCGATTCGTTGCGGCGGGCCGAGCCCCTGCTGCGGTCCATTCTCGACAGCCAGCGCGAGGAGATAGCGTGGCGCGGGGAGTTCAACATGGGGCTCATTCACCTGCGGAGGGGCCTTACACTCCAAGGTGACTCCGCTGACCCGTCGCTAGACAGCGCGCTGGTGCATTACAAGGTCGCGCTCAAGCGCCGGCCGGACGTGCTCGACGCCAAGTGGAATTACGAGCTCACACTGCGCAAGCGGCAGGGTGGGGGAGGAGGCGGCGGTGGCGGCGGAGGGGGCGGTGGCGGCGGCGGAGCGGAGCCGCAGCCCGACCCCTCGCAAGGTGAGCCCAGCATCGCCCCGCGCCCGCGCAACGGACTGAACGTCGACCAGGCGAGCGGGATCCTCGACGCGGCCTCGGAGCAGGAGCAGGACGTCCAGGGTGACAAGACGCGGAGGAGCGTTCCGCAGACGCCGCGGGGGAAGGACTGGTGAGCGCTGTTGGCTGTTGGCTATTGGCTGTTGGCCGGGTTGTCAACCGTTGACCGTTTCGCCAAGAGCCAACAGCTAATAGCCAAAAGCGTAGTTTTGAGTGTGCCCACAATCTCCATTCTCCCCGGCGCCGTCGCCGACCAGATCGCGGCCGGCGAGGTAGTCGAGCGGCCGGCCTCCGTGGTCAAGGAGCTGGTGGAGAACGCGCTCGATGCCGGCGCCACCACCGTCGACGTCACGGTGCAGGACGGCGGGCGCACTCTCATCTGCGTGGCGGACGACGGCAGCGGCATGGACCGCGACGACGTGCTGCTCGCGCTCGAGCGCCACGGCACGTCCAAGATCAGGACGGCCGCCGATCTCGTCGGCGTCGCGACGTTCGGCTTCCGGGGAGAAGCGCTCCCGGCAATAAGCTCGGTGTCGGAGCTGTCCCTCGAGAGCTGCACACGCGGCGGTGAAGGTCTCGAAGTTCGCAGCGCGGCAGGAAGGGTCCTGACTGTGACGGACGCCGCGCGGCGGCCGGGCACCACCGTCACCGTGTCGCGACTGTTCTACAACGTGCCGGCGCGGCAGAAATTCCTGCGCGGCGCCCGGTCCGAATGGCGCGCGATCTTCGAGACGATGAGCAGCATCGCGCTCGCGCGCCGCGACGTGCGCTTCACCGTCAGCCACGATGGCAAGCCGCTCATGAGCGTTCCACCCGCCGCGCACCTGCGCGAACGCCTGGCCGCGCTGTACGACGCGGAGTACGCGGGCTCGCTGGTCGAGGTCGAAGACATCTCAGGCGCGGTCCACACCAGCGGCCTGGCGGAGAAGCCGGCCGACATCGGTACCAGGACGCGGCGGATCTTCATTACGATAAATGGCCGTGTCATCCGCGACCACGGCCTCGTGCGCGCCGCGGAAGCGGCGTATCGCAATACCATCCCGGCCGGCGTACGGCCGTCGCTCTTCCTCGATATCGTCCTGTCCGCCGATCTCGTGGACGTCAACGTGCATCCCGCCAAAGCCGAGGTCCGTTTCCGCGACCGCTGGCCCGTCGAGCGGGCGGTCGAGTCCGCGATCCGCCGCGCGCTTGGAAACTGGGACAGCTCGGCCTCGCTCGGGCCCCGGGCGTACAGCCCCGGGTGGAACTCCTTCCAGCAGCAGAGCCAGGCCGACGTCGCGCTGAATCAGTCGGGCGGTCTTTCGCTCGAGTTTACCGCGTCGCCGGCGCACGCGGGGAACGGGACGCCCGCGTTCGACACGCCGCATGAAGCCGGTACGGCGGAAGCGGCGATGCCGGCCGACGATTACGTCCCGCCGCTGTTTCAGCTGCACCGCACGTACGTCACTTTCGAGCACGACGGTAGCGGCCTCGTCCTCATCGACCAGCACTCGGCGCACGAGCGAATCCTGTATGAGCGATTCCTGACCGCGCTCGAGAGCGGCGGCTCTCCCTCACAGCGGCTGCTGTTCCCGATCACGCTGCACGTCGGCGGGCCCGAGATCGAGGCGTTCGAGGAGAATAGCGAGTACCTCGAGCGCATCGGCTTCGAGATCGAGCTGTTTGGCGGGAACACGCTGCTGGTGCACAGCGTGCCGGCGCCGCACCCGCGGTTCGATGCGGAGCGCTGCCTGCGCGAGACGCTGACGGCTCTGACGGGCGACCGCGCACCCGGCGGCATCGCGCGGCATGAGCGCCTGCTTGCGACTGTGGCGTGCAAGGCCGCGGTGAAGGGGGGCGACGTGCTAGCTCCCGACGAGATGCGCGCACTCTTCCTCGCGCTGCGCGATACCAAGCTCCCGGCTCACGACGTACACGGACGCGCAACCATCGTGCGAATCGCTTGGGATGAGCTGGAGCGCCGCTTTGGCAGACGATAGCCTGCGGATCATCTGCGGCCCCACGGCCGCCGGAAAATCTTCGATCGCGCTGGAGCTCGCCGAGAGACATGGCGCCGACATCCTGTCCGCCGACTCGCGGCAGATATACAAGCGGTTCGACATCGGCACGGCCAAGCCGACCACCGCGGAGCGCGCGCGCGTGCAGCACTTCGGGGTGGACATCATCGATCCCGCGGAGCGGTACTCGGCCGCGCGTTGGGCGCGCGAGGCGGACGAGTGGATTTCGGAGTGCAGGGCCGCGGGCAGAATCCCGCTCGTGGTCGGAGGCACCGGCTTCTACATCCGCGCGCTGGTGGAGCCGCTCGCGGACTCGCCCGTGTTCGACACGGCGCAGCGGCTGACGATCGGCTCCGAGCTCGAGCAGCTCAGCACCGAGGACCTGCGCCGATGGTGCGTGCTGCTCGACCCGGATCGCGCGGCCCTCGGGCGCACGCAGCTGCTGCGCGCGATCGAGACGGCTCTGCTCTCGGGCAAGCGGCTGAGCGACTTCCACGCGGCCGCGCCCAGGCTGCAGCCGCGGCGCGCGAGGTTTCTGGTCGTGGACCGCGGACCCGCCCTGCAGGAGCGCATCGCGCAGCGGATCGACGCGATGTTCGCGGCCGGCTGGGTGGACGAGGTCAGAGGGCTCGCCAATGACGTCTCATCTTCGGCGCCGGCCTGGATGTCCTCTGGCTATTCCACCGTGCGCGCGCTGGCGCGCGGGGAGATAGACTTCGACGCCGCGCGGGAAAAGATCCTGATCGAGACCCGGCAGTACGCCAAGCGGCAGCGGACCTGGTTCCGGCACCAGATCGGCGGCACGACGGTAACCCACGTGGACGCGTCCTCGCCGGACGCCTCCCGTATCATCGACGAGTGGTGGACCAAGAGCACATGAAGATCGGCATCACCTGTTATCCCACGTACGGTGGCTCCGGTGCGGTCGCGACGGAGCTCGGGATCGCGCTCGCCGAGCGCGGCCACGAGGTGCATTTCATCACGTACCGGCAGCCGTTTCGCCTGCCGTCGTTCCTGCCGCGCGTCTTCTTTCATGAAGTGGACGTCGGGCGGTATCCGTTGTTCGAGTTTCCGCCGTACGACCTCGCGCTCGCGGCGCGGATGCACGAGGTCGTGCGCGCGCACGACCTGCAGCTGCTCCATTGCCACTACGCCATTCCGCACGCGACCAGCGCGTGGATCGCGCGAGAGATGCTGCACGAGACCGGTCGCGACATCAAGCTGGTGACTACGCTCCATGGCACGGACATCACGGTGGTCGGCCAGGACCCTTCGTTTCAGTCCATTACCCGCTTCTCCATCGAGAAGTCGGACCGGATCACGGCGGTCTCCGAGTATCTGAAGGGGGAGACGTTCCACGCCTTCGGCTGCACCGGCTGTGACGTCCGCGTCATTCACAATTTCGTGGATCCGCTGGTGTACGACAGGAAGCGCTACGCTCCGCTGCTGCGCGAGCAGTTTGGCGAGAAGCAGTGCGTGGTGATGCACGTCTCGAACTTCCGGCCGGTGAAGCGCGTGCGTGACGTCGTTCGCATATTTGCGAGGATTCGCGAGACGGTACCGGCGGTGCTGGTGATGGTGGGCGACGGCCCCGATCGCACGCTCGCCGAAGAAGAGGCGCGGAATTTGGGCGTGCACGACGCGGTCCATTTCCTGGGCAAGCTCGACGTCGTCGCTCCGCTTCTCGCCGGTGCGGATCTCTTTCTGCTTCCCAGCCAGAGCGAGTCTTTCGGCCTCAGTGCGCTGGAGGCACTGGCTTCCGGAGTCCCGGTGGTGGCCACCAGAGCCGGCGGACTCGTGGAGGTCGTCCGCGAGGGCGACACCGGATTCCTATGCGAGGTCGGGGACGTGGACGGCATGGCGAATGCGGCGGTGAGCGTGCTGACCGACACCGCGGCGTGGAAGCGGATGAGCATCGCCGGAGAGCACGACGCGCGCTCACGTTTTTCCCGGGCCGCGGTCGTCACGGATTACGAGCGGCTGTACGAGGATGCGCTGGCGCAATGACGATCCTTCAGGCGCTGATTCTCGGGGTCATCCAGGGCTTCACCGAGCTGCTGCCGATCAGCAGCTCCGCGCACCTCGCGCTCACGCCGTGGCTGCTCGGCTGGCCCGACCACGGCCTCGCGTTCGACGTCGCCCTCCACCTCGGGACGTTGATCGCGATCGTCGCTTATTTCCACGACGAATGGAAGCGGCTGATCGCGGCGGCGATCTCCCTCGTCCGCAAGCGGCGCGCGGAAACGCCGGAGGAGAAACGGGTCGTATTTCTCGTGCTCGCGACCATTCCTGCCGGGATCGCCGGGCTCCTGCTGGAAGACGCCGCCGAGACGATCTTCCGTTCGCCGGCGTTGATTGCGACGAATCTGATCGTGATGGGAATTCTGCTGTGGGCAATCGACCGGTTCATGTCCCGCGAGCGCGGGATGGAATCGATGGGCTGGAAGGACGCGATGGCGATCGGACTGGCGCAGTGTCTCGCACTGGTGCCGGGCGTATCGCGGTCCGGATCGACTATCACCGCCGGCCGCGCGCTCAAGCTCACACGCGAGTCGGCGGCAGTGTTCAGCTTTCTGCTCAGCATGCCGATCACTCTCGCGGCCATCGTGCTCAAGCTCCCCGACGCGGTGCGCGAGGCGGAGAGCCTCGTGCCAATGGCGGTGGGCGTAGTCGCGGCCGCGGTGAGCGCGTGGGTCGCGATTGCCGTGCTGCTCAAGTACGTAGCCCGCCGCAGCTACGGAGTGTTCGCGCTATATCGCCTCGCGTTCGGCGCGCTCATCTTCTATCTGATCCATGCTCGCGGACTGTAAGGGGCCGTTGGCTATTGGCTATTGGCTGGCCGGCAAGGTCGCCCGGTGACGGAGGCGCACACCTCGGGCGTTGCCGCCGGCGACGCGGGGCGCTACTGCGGATTGTCTCAGAGTGAGGTCGCGGCTCTTGCCGGCGTGCCGCGGGCGCTGCTCTTCGGCCAGGTGAGCTCGACCATGGATGTGGCGCACCATGCGGCCGCGCAGGGTGCGCCGGCGGGAACGCTGGTTCTCGCCGAGCAGCAGCTCAGCGGCCGCGGGCGGGGCGGGCGCGTCTGGCGATCCGGGCCGGATGCGGGCATCTGGCTCACCCTCATCGAGCGCCCGTGGGAAGGAGTCCCGGTGGAGCTGATGTCCGTCCGCGCAGGGCTGGCGCTGTCGGCAGCGCTCGATCGGTTCGCCGCCGGCCCCGTCGGACTCAAGTGGCCGAACGACTTGCATGTGCACGGACGCAAGCTGGGCGGAATTCTGGTCGAGGCGCGTTGGCGCGACGGCAAGGCAGAATGGGTCGCGCTCGGAGTCGGCATCAACCTCGCGCCGCCGGCGGATCTCGTCGAAGCGACCGGCTTGCGGGCCGGAGTCACGGCCGCGGAGGTTCTTGCCGTGATCGTGCCCGCACTGCAACGCGCGGTGCGCCTGCGCGGACCGCTCACGGCGGCGGAGCTGGAGGGCTTCGCGCGGCGCGACGTGGCTACAGGGAAGCGCTGCTCCGAGCCTGCGCCGGGCACGGTACGCGGAATCAACGAGAGGGGTGAGCTGCTCGTGGAATCCACCGATGGACTCACGTCACACAGGAGTGGCTCGCTCGTACTGGAGGGGGTGCGATGATCATCGCGTTTGACGTGGGCAATACCGAGACGACGATCGGGCTTTTCGCGGGCGACATCATGCGCGCGAACTTTCGAATCACGACGAACGCTCCGCGCACGGTGGACGAGACGAGCGTGCTGCTGACTGCGCTGCTCGACTCCGGCGGAATAAAGCTGAAGAGCATCGACGGCGCGGCGATCTGCTCCGTCGTGCCGCAGTTCACCGCGACTCTGGCCGAGGCGTGCCGGCGGGTCACCGGCAGCAACCCGTTTTTGATAGACGCGGCCGCCGATCTGCCGATCACGCTCGATGTGGACGAGCCGCTCACCGTCGGCGCAGACAGAATCGCCAACACGCTCGCGGCACACAGGCTCCTCGCGCGCGACGCGATAGTCGTGGACCTGGGTACCGCAACGACCTACGACTGCATAACTGCGGAAGGGTCGTTCTTCGGCGGAATCATCCAGCCCGGCGTGACGAGCTCGGCTGAGACTCTGTTCCGGAAGACGTCCAAGCTCCCCGCGACGGCGATCGTTGCGCCAGCGAAGGTGATCGGCACGCGCACCGAAGAATGCATCCAGTCAGGCGTGGTGTTCGGCTCCGCGGAATCGATCGACGGACTTGTGCGGCGGATCAAGGCGGAGTGGCCGCGCAAGGGTGAGCCGCTGGTCGTCGCGACGGGAGGGCTCTCCGAAGTGTTCGCCCGCCACTGCAAGGAGTTCGATCAGGTCGATCCATTTTTCACTTTGAAGGGAGTGAAGATCGGATTCGACTTGTTGAGCGGAGGCGGCCCAGGAGAGAAGTAGAGGCGGGATTGCGACTATCGCTCTCGGAGCTCGCCGATGGACACGGCATCGACGGTTCCGGCATCTGGTACGAGCATGCGTCGGTGATAGTCAACCTGGCCAAGGTGATACGCGAGATGCGCGACCAGGTGCATCAGAAACTCCCCGGTCCCCAGCTCGCGACCTCCCACCGGGACCGGATACTTCGAGTCGCACAGCTCGTCGGTTACCCGCGCCAGCGTCGTGTCCACGGATTCAGCGGCGGCCTCGATCCGGGAGCGTAGCTCGGCGCGCGTGAGGTCACGCGTCGCGAACTCCGCGTCTCGGTCGCGGACGTATCCGCTCTGACCGAGCACCGCGCCGATGAAGTGCTGCAGGTTTCCGACGAGATGGAGGACAAGCGTGCCGGCGGAGTTGGAGATTCCGGGCACTGCGTGCCAGAGCAGGTCATCGCTCGGGTACGCATCGACCTCGCGACCGAGCGCTCGCAGGTCACGCGCGAGCACTCTCCGGATGGCTTCGGGAAGCAGGGGACCGTTTCCTCGATCGACGATCAGCGCAGGAGCAACGCTTTCGCGATCGCCGCTTCCGCGAGCGGCGCCATGACTCCGTACCCCGCTGCGTTGGGATGCACGCCATCCCTCGTCAGCTCCGCGCGCAATCCCCCGCGCCCGTCCACCATCGCCGAGTGGTAATCCAGGTACACCGTCCCGGTTTCTTCCGAGTACCGCCGGATCCAGGAATTGAGCGCTGCGATTTTCGGCGCGGGATCAAGCCCGCGCTTCCACGGATAGTCATGCACCGGCAAAACGGAGGACAGAACTATGCGAATGCCGTTCGCCCGCGCAATCTCGGCCATCGAAGCGAGATGGTCCTGGATCATCGCCAGCGATGAGGGTCCGGTGTTGCCGGCGATGTCGTTGGTGCCGGCGAGGATCACGACGACCTTCGGCCTCAACCTTACCACGTCCTGCCGGAAGCGCACGAGAATCTGTGGCGTCGTTTGCCCGCTGATGCCGCGCCCGATATACGGCTTGCCCGGAAAGAGCGCCGGAAAATATCCCGCCCACGACTCGGTGATCGAGTCGCCTATGTACACGACCCGGCTCTCACCTCGCTTGGGTGCTGGCAGGCTGTCGTTCGCGGCGCGATATCGAGACAGGCCCGCCCAATCGTTGCGCAGCTGCTCCTGCGCCGTCCGCTGTCGCTCGGCGCGCCGGAGCTGAGCCGTGTCGGGTGCACTCCCTGCAAGCGGCGACTGCGCCGGCACCGATTGAGTGGCCGCGCCAAGCGCAAGGACAGCCGAGGAGAGCGCTAGTTGTGACAGTCGCATGGCTTACGCGGGGTGAGATCGCGGGCCCCGGGGGGGGGGCTCATTGCCCTCCGGCGGGGTTTTCGTCAATGTATGGGTTCATCGCGCGGCGCGCGTGGCCGAATCTGGCGGTGCATGGCAGATTATTCAATTCCCGCAAGGAGGATGTGATGAAGCTCCGTTGCAGTCTCGGCCTATCGATTTTTCTGCTGAGCGCCCCGGCCGCATTCGCACAGAGCGCGCCCGACGCGGTTGACGTGGACCCGACTCACCATCAGGTGTTCCTGGAGAACGACCACGTGCGCGTTTTCCAGGTGCTGGCCGCGCCGGGCGCGCGGAGCCCGATGCACTCGCATCACCCGCTGGTGTTCGTCAGCCTCGGCAGGGCGCGCATTCGACTGACGGCGCCGGACGGCAGCAACACGATCTTCGACACGCATCCCGCACAGGTTCTCTGGTTCGAGAACGTCGTGCACTCGTGGGAGATGTTGTCGGGACAGGCACAAATCGTCGCCGTCGAGATAAAAGCGGCCCGTACAGGGAGCGCACCGGCTGCGGTCGCGCGCGCCGCCAACGACCCGGTTACGGTTGATCCTGCCCACCACCATGTGATCTTCGAGAACGCTCACGCGCGCGTGTTCGAAGTTCTTGCATCTCCGGGCGAAAAGAGTCCGATGCACGCCCACTCGCCATTCGTGCTGGTCAGTATGGATAGGGCCAGGTTGCGCCTGGCGCTGCCTGACGGCAGCAGCGCGATCCTCGACCTCCACCCAGGCCAGGCGCTCTGGTTGCAAGATGCAGCGCATTCATGGGAACTTCTATCCGGTCAGCTTCGCGTGATTGGCGTCGAGGTGAAAGCAGCGGCCCGCTGAGGCCGAGGATTTCACGCCGGGGCGACCTCACGTGCGATTTCTGCTAATACTGCAATGCCGCCGCAATTCAGCCCGGGAATGAGCGGCTGCGGCAGCATCGTCATCTGGACGCAGCAGCGATCCGGCCCGGCGGACGGCAGGCCTTTCAAGCAGCGGCTCTTCACTCTCTTCGGCGCGATGGCGCTCGGGCTCATCGTCGGAGCGACGATCCGGTAGCCGTTCGTCCTTGATGCTTGCGGAGGCGACGGCGCGCGGGCCAACTTCGGCGGTGCCCTTGACGCTTTCGATGCAACGAAGGTCCGTGCGAGCGTGCTGGACCCTCGTGTTGGGGTGCGGTGCTACGGCGTCGGGGTGTCACTCGCGCCAGCCCTCGGAAGCGGCGCCGCCCGCGCCCGCCGTGTCCCGGTCACAGAACCCGTCTCCGATGGTGGAGCACGCGCGGCGCCACGACCGCATTCCGCATGGCCAGCCGCCGGGCATCGCGTTCAGAATCGATTCCGTGCTGCCGAGGCCAGTCGACGTGTTCATTCCCGACCGGCCAGCGGCCGGGGGTGGCCCGGCCGTGCGCTCGGGCTCGCGCGGACGCCCGTTCTCGCGTGGGGTCCCGGCGGCATGCAGCAGCTCAGTGAGGTTCGCCGCGGGCGCCTGACGATTCTGGGCTTCGCCGGGAATACCGGCCCGGATCACATCGACCATCTGCATGGGTTGGGGGCGTTTCTGGCGCAGATCGAGCGATGAAGTACTCCGATGCGTCGCGGCGCCTCAGCGCACTCGCGTTGCCTGCGTCCACGCCTTGCGGCCGTTCGAGTCCGTGACGCGCGCGCGAACGTAGCCCTCGCCACCGCGGATCGCGTACTCCGCGCGTCGGTCGTACACCGTTGCCAGGACCCGGCCCCCGGCCCCGATGAACTCGATCGTGTAGCGACTGTCGGCCACCGGCGCGACGGCGACGATGAGAGCTGCCCCGGTCGTGGTCAGCTCCCGCAACGTAACTCCTGTGGACGCGTAAAAGTCGCCGCGGCGGATGGCGCCAAGAATCGCGGACTCGGTCAGCGTGTCAGCACGCGCCATGATCCACGCGCGTCCCGGGCGGGTGAGCGCGTAGGAATCGGCGTCGCTGGGGCGAAAGCTGTGGCTGTCGTCGTCCGCAACGCCAAACAACAGCTTGCCACGGGTCAGCAAGGAGTCCCACAGCGCCTCGGCTGATGGAACCGCGCGGCCCATGGAGTCGACGCCGCCAAGATTGTTCACCCCGGTGTGGGCATTCCAGATCTCGAATAACGTCGAGTCGGGAAGCGTCGTCAGATCCTCGAGCCGCACCGACCAGCGGAAGTTCGGGTGGTTCACCTGCGCGATCCCGCCCGCGCGTCGGATCTCGGCGATGTTACGGGCGTATGCGTCCCGCATCGAGATGCCGTCGGCGATTCCTCGCTCCCCCAGCCTCGTCACGACATGTTGGAGCCCGAGCCCGTTGACGTGTGCCTGGCGGCGCCGGTCCGGATGTCCCGCGTCCGCGACGAGCTGCGTAACCTCCTCGCCGGCGAGCACGAGAAACCGTCCCGGCGCGCCCCAGCGGGCGTTCAGAGGACCGACGTCGGTGATGCGCTCGTGGTCGGTGATGAACAGGAAGTCGTAATCCGCTTCTCGATACCAACGCACGACGCTATCGGGCGGGCTGTCGCCGTCCGAGTTCGAGGTGTGCGTGTGTGTGTTGCCGCGAAACCACTGCTGACCCTGCAGGCTCGGCGGAGCGACTGCGCCCGCAAGCAGGACAATCGAGGCGACCAGCGCGCTGCCGCGAGTGATGCTCAACTCACTGATGCTCACAGGTCTCGCGATGCCTCACTGCTTTCCACCTTGGCAAGCTCAACGGGTGCCGGCAGCTCGCGGTGATTCGGTCCTGAGAAAATTCAGCGCGAGCGCCGTCATCGCCCGCACGCCGAGCCGAAGACCGCCCTCGTCGACGTAGAAATCCGGTGTGTGGTGGTCGGGAGCGTCCGCCTTGCTCACGTTGGACGGTCGTCCGCCGAGCGCGAAGTAAAAGCCCGGGACGCGCTCGGCAAAAAAGGAAAAGTCTTCGGCACCCGTCTGGGGCGGCAGCTCGGTCACATGATCCACTCCCGCCACCGCCTGAAGCACGGGCACGGCTTTCAGCGTGAGCGAGGTATCGTTGTACGTCACCGGGTACGACATCGAGAACGGGATGGAAATCTCCACGGTTGCGCCCATGGCGGCCGCGGTGTTCTGTGCTATCGCGCGAACGCGCGCATGCAGGAGCTGCCGGTCGTCCGGGTGAAGCGCCCGGAGAGTGCCGATCAGCTCCACCTGCTCCGGTACGATGTTCGACCTGACGCCGCCGGTGATCTTGCCGACCGTCACGACAGCCGGGTTCTCGGTCAGGTTGACGTTGCGGCTGACGATCGTCTGCAGCGCAGTGACGATGTGCGCAGCGGTCACGACGGGGTCGACCCCATTCCACGGCGCGGCGCCATGCGTCTGGCGTCCTTTTACGATAATTCGATAGTCGTCCGCGCTCGCCATCGCGCCGCGGGGCGTGTAGTACAACCCGCCGACTTCATCTTTTGAAGAGATGTGCAGCCCGAACACCGCGTCCACCGCCGGAGTGCCGAGTACGCCCTCTTTCACCATCAGCTCGGCGCCGCCCTCTTCGCCCTGCGGCGGACCTTCTTCGGCTGGCTGGAAAATGAACTTCACGGTTCCGGGGAGCTCGCTGCGCATGCCGGCGAGAACCTCGGCCGCACCCATCAGGATGGCGACGTGCGTGTCGTGACCGCAGGCGTGCATCACCCCGACCGTCTGGCCGTTGTACGTTCCCGTCGCCTTCGAGGCGAACGGTACGTCGACCCGCTCCGTCACGGGTAGCGCGTCCATGTCGGCGCGCAGTGCTACGGTCCGTCCGGGCCGGCCACCTCGAAGAATTCCGACAACGCCGGTATGAGCCACACCCGTCTGGACTTCGATTCCGAGTGAGCGAAGGTGAGCCGCGACGATCCCCGCCGTACGCACTTCGCGGTTACCCAGCTCCGGATGCTGGTGGATGTCGCGGCGCCAGGCGAGCACCCGCGGCTCGAGCGCGGCTATGCGCGCCTCGGCGGAAGGACTCAGCGGTGGAGCAGGGCTCTGCGCCGCGACGGGGCCAGCAACGAGAACGACTGCGAGAAGGCCGATTCGATTCGGTGCGATGTATCGAAGCATTGTCATACTCTTCCTCTATTGTGGGCGAAGGGTCAGCGCACCAGGTGAAATTCCGTCTGCCGGCTGAGGGCCCATGCATTCCTCCCGGCCGCGTCGATCGTCATGTCCTCTTCCAGCGCCATCCGGACGCGCTGGCCATTCCACTCCGGCACCGGCGACGTGGCCTGCAGCTCGATGGAGAACCACATCGACGGGATGACCCTCGCGTCGCCGCGACCGGGCACCCCGTCCTGATAATCCCACAGGCCGATGAGCGGCCCGGCGCCATGACCGTGCGCTCCGATCGGATGCGTGTATACGGTCCCGTCGATCCCCTCCGCGCGCATCCGCGCGAGCGATGCCTGCAACACCTCATTGCCTGTCCGCCCGGGCCTGATCTCGTCCATCACGATGTCCTGCAGACGGTTGCCTCTCTGAAGCGCGGCGACGAGCCCTGCCGGGGGAGCGGTCTCTCCCCAGAGGAGAACATACCCCATGTGTTGGGTGTCGGTGTGCAGGCCCATGGCAACGACTCCGAAGTCGCAGTGCAGCACGTCGCCTCGCTGGATGACCGGGTTCGCGCCGAGCTCGGCAGTGCTCACGCCGCGGCGCTGGACTTCGACGGATGGCTGAAACCAGCTGCCGAGTCCCAGATCGTTCACGCGCTGCCGCATCCACCAGACGACGTCCTCGGTTTTCGTCACGCCGGGAGTGATTACCGCGCTGGAGAACGCTGTCTCGATGGTTTCCCATGCGACCTCCTGCAGCCGCCGGTAAATCGCGACTTCCTCCGGCAGGCGGCTGGCGATGAAGTCCACCGCCAGTCCGTCGTGCCGCACGAATCGGCTCGTCCACCGGTCACCCAGCGCCTCGCTCATGCCTTCCAGCTCGCCGGCGCTGAGTCCGTCGCTGAACGCGAAGATGCGGGAGACGTTGATCGCGATCGTCCGCGGATCGCGCTCCTCGATCACCTGCTTCAGCGCGAGCCATTGCTCGTCACCCCAGAGCTCGGCGTTGCGCTCGGCGCGCGCGCCGGCCGGTCCCGCGGCGGGTCTGGTGGAGCGGACCGCGGTGTACACCCCACCTTGCGAGCTCCCACCGAGCGCGATCCGCTCGACGGAATCAGCGCGCATGGAGAAAACGTAGATCGTTCTCCGGCGCGCGGCGAACGTCGTCGGGGAAACGAGCGACGTGAAGACGGGATCTTCATTGTACTCCCGCATCGGGATCACCCACATGTCCACGGCGTATTTGCGCAGGAGCGCGGGTAGCACCGTGGTCATCCGCGACTCGAGCCACCGTTGGCGGGTGTCGGCTTGGTCGCGGAGGGTGCCGAATGGGCGTGCCGGCGGCGCCTGCTGACCTGAGGCGATAACCGGAAGAGCACCAAGGAGAACTGCCAGGGCGAAGCGGTAGATGCGTCGCATGCAGGGAGGGGTTCTGAGGGGCGAGCCAGTGTCGTGGGCGGAAACCAGCTTTGTCATTTGGTAGGGCAATCGTCCGATCGTGATCGCGCTCCACGCGTCAAGTAGAACAAGGGATGCCGACTGATGGTGATTAGGGTCGATCATATCCCGGGTATGCGCACGTGGGTGAAGCGGACGATAGCCGGCACTCAGCGCGATGGCCACACTTGCCGCCATCGCTCGCGATTGGCAACCCCGATCCCGCCGCCAATTATCGTGGTGGTCGCAGTGAAAACGAGACTGTACAGGCCGATCACTGCTGTAGCGGGGATCATGCAGTCACTGCACGAACCGCGGAGGTCTGCATTCAGAGCGAGTGCTGTCGCAACCGCACCCACGCCCGCACCAACGAGGAACCCGACCTTCGCCCCGGACCGGAACCCGCGCCCTCGGGGCACCCTGCCGAGGCTTCGCTCGACGCGGCGCAGTTCGTTGTGGGACAGGAGAAGGACCTGTCCGGCTTCGGACGCCAGGACCAAACCTGTGGGGGTCGCGCGCACCAGCGTGCCGACCAAGGGGCGCGACGGCGAAAGCAAGGTCGCGCGGAGACGGGCGCCGGCCGGAAGTGAGTCGAGCTCCTGCGCTCGCAACGGGCTGACGAGCAAGAGACAGAGGGCGATCAGGACGGAGGCAAGACAGGGTTTGGAGGCGGGATGGGACACGGAGGCGCTCGGCTGTGAGAGGATGGCGGACGGTATCTCTTCCAGCCCCGGCCGGGCATCCGTCGTCTGACGTAGTCATCAGTTCCCCGAAGCCTGCAAGGACTGGAACCTCGTCGATCACCGCGCGTTTGCCTTGCTACCGGTCATTTCGCAGGTAGCGAGGCGGCAACGGATTATCAGGACGCGCCGCCTCCCAGAAAACCGAAACCACCCACCAGCGCGTTCCGTCGTTCATGAGTTGAATGCTGTTGATCCCGCGGATCACTGTGCTGTCCGCCTCGGTTCGACCCTCGTAGGTGCTGAATACGTGCGCGATGTGGCCGAACTGCTCCGTCCGGCGGGCGATTTCGCGCTCGCGGAAGCCAAGGCGTTCGAGTTGCGGGCCTGAGATCGCGATGTAGTCGTTGACGCGGAGCAGGCGAATTCCTATGCCGCAGCCCGCGCGCGGCCCCGTGGGCATCAAGCGACCGTCCGGGACGAACAACGGGCGAGAGATCGCGCCTGAACGGCGTGATCACCGGGGCGAGCACGCCCTCGATGCGTTTCTGTGCGGTCGGGATAGGGATCTGGTTTTCGCCTTCGAGAACAATCCGGCAGGCGAGGGTGGCTGTCAAGCGGCGAGAGAAGTGCGGCCCAGCAAACGGCCGGGCGCGATGCCGCCGCACCCCTGCACCATGCCATGGATCGATCCAGGATGTTCCCGAGCGCCCGCTGCCTACTTCACCGCGAAGCCCTCCCGCCGGGCAGCTTCCGCAAGGCGCTCATCGCGTGTAACAAGCTGGAGATTGGGTGCGCCGTCGGCCCAGGCCAGCGCGGCGGCGAGCTGGAAAGCATCGGCTGCCCGAAGCGGATGCACCCGCAGCAGCCGTCGCGCGGTGTTCCTTACGGCCTCCGCCGGTTGAACCTCCGTCCACGCCCCGGCGATGGCTGTGAGAAGGGTGAGAGCCTGCGTCTCCTCCCCGGGCGAGATGACGCCCGCGCGTGCCGTCCGCGTAATCGCCGACGTGCACTCGACAATGGATCCCCACCAGACCGCCAGTCCTCCGGAGTCCCGGGCCAGCGCTGTCAGCTCGCGCGACGCCGGTTGGTTGAGTAGCAAGGGAACGACGGCGGACGAATCCCAGAATCTCACGGTCCCGCGTCGCGCTCGGCGATGAGGAATGCGAGCGCCTGAGCGTCCGGGTCCGCCGGCCGTGCGCGCCGCCAGAAGTCGCCAGGGAGCCGCGCCGCGCCCCGCCGGATTACGCCCGCACGTTCCAGAGCCGACAAGCGTGGGTCGTCGCCCAGTGCGTCTGCGCTCACCGGCACCAGCTTTGCGATCGGGTGACCGCGCTCCGTCACAACGACCTCTTCGCCGCGCTTGACGCGCGCCAGATAGCGCGACAGCGACGCCTTCAGCTCGGAAACGCGAGCGGATTTCATCTGACCAACATGGTCATATTCACTTGTCCAAGCAAGTCTCAAAAGGGCCGCTTTGGGCGCCGGGCGCGCGGCCGGTGAGAGCCTGAGTACCGCGCCTCCCACGGTATCATTCAGCCGCCGTCTCTGCACTTAGAAACGACGTTAAGTGCGCAGGATAAGTCTTTATTTCTTAGAGACTTCTGTGAACGGGGTAGAATGGGTCATAGGGCGTTGACTTCTCCGCTGTTTCTGCCTAACTTCCCTCTGTTAGCACTCTGAAAACGTGAGTGCTAATCACTGGCAAGTGATCGGTTATTGGTCGCCGTTGACACCCACTGACCATAAACCAAAAACCAACAACCGCTCCTGGAGGATTTAGTCCCGTATGGCAACCAAAACTGCGACGGCCACGGCCACCAAAGCCAGCCCGCTGGCCGACCGTGTAGTAGTCCGACCGCTGGAAGACACCGAGACCATGCGCGGCGGTCTTTTCATCCCCGACACGGCCAAGGAAAAGCCGCAGCAGGGTGAGATCATCGCCGTCGGCCCCGGCCGCTACGAGGAGGGCAAGCGCGTCCCCATGGAAGTGAAGGCGGGCGACCGCGTCCTCTACGGCAAGTACAGCGGCTCCGAAGTCACACTCGATGGCGAGACGGTCCTGATTCTTCGCGAATCGGACGTGCTTGCGATCATCAGCTAACCCGAGAGAATACCAATGGCAGCCAAAGAACTTCATTTCAACGTTGACGCGCGCGCGGCTCTCAAGCGCGGCGTAGATCAGCTGGCCGAAGCGGTGAAGGTCACCCTCGGTCCCAAGGGCAGGAACGTCGTAATCGACAAGAAGTTCGGTGCACCGACCGTCACCAAGGACGGCGTCACCGTAGCGAAGGAAATCGAGCTCTCGGATGCGCTCGAGAACATGGGCGCGCAGATGGTCAAGGAAGTCGCGACCAAGACGTCCGACCTCGCCGGCGACGGCACCACCACCGCGACCGTGCTCGCGCAGGCCATCTTCCGCGAAGGGCTCAAGAACGTGACGGCCGGCATCAACCCGATGGCGCTCAAGCGCGGCATCGACAAGGGAGTTACCGCCGTCGTCGAGGAGCTCAAGAAGATCAGCGTCCCCACCAAGGGCAAGAAAGAGATCGCCCAGGTCGGTTCCATCTCCGCGAACAACGACAAGGAGATCGGTGATCTGATCGCCAACGCAATGGAGAAGGTCGGAAAGGACGGAGTCATCACGGTCGAAGAGGCCAAGGGCCTCGAGACCACGCTCGAGACCGTGGACGGAATGCAGTTCGACCGCGGCTACCTCTCGCCGTACTTCGTGACGGACCCGGACAAGATGGAAGCGATCCTCGAGGACGCGCTCATCCTGATCCACGACAAGAAGATCTCCTCGATGAAGGATCTGCTCCCGATCCTCGAGAAGGTCGCGCAGCTGGGCAAGCCGTTGCTCATCATCGCCGAGGACGTCGAGGGCGAGGCGCTGGCGACGCTGGTAGTCAACAAGCTCCGTGGCACGCTGCGCGTCTGCGCGGTCAAGGCTCCGGGCTTCGGCGATCGCCGCAAGGCGATGCTGCAGGACGTGGCCGTACTCACGAACGGACAGGTCATCTCCGAGGAAGTCGGCTTCAAGCTCGAGAACGCGGTTGTCACCGACCTCGGCTCGGCCAAGCGGATCGTCGTGGACAAGGACAACACCACGCTCATCGACGGCGGCGGCGACACGGACAAGATCCAGGGCCGGGTGAAGGAAATCCGGACCACGATCGAGAAGTCCACGTCGGACTACGACAAGGAGAAGCTCCAGGAGCGCCTGGCGAAGCTCGCGGGCGGTGTGGCCGTGATCAACGTCGGTGCGCCGACCGAGAGCGAGATGAAGGAGAAGAAGGCCCGCGTCGAAGACGCACTACACGCGACGCGCGCGGCGGTCGAGGAAGGAATCGTCCCTGGCGGCGGCGTGGCTTTCATCCGTTCGCAGAAGGTGCTCAAGGCGCTCAAGCTGGACGACAGCGACGAGCAGATCGGTGTCGAGATCGTCCGCAAGGCGATCGAGGAGCCGATGCGCATCATCGTACACAACGCCGGTGGCGAAGGCTCGATCGTCGTCGAGAAGGTTCGCCAGTCGAAAGAAGCCGCGTACGGCTACAACGCTCTCACCGACGAGTACGAGGATCTGGTTCATGCCGGCGTGATCGACCCAACCAAGGTCGTTCGCACCGCGCTGCAGAACGCCGCGTCCATCGCGGGCCTGCTCCTCACGACCGAAGCGCTGATCGTGGAGAAGAAGGAAGAGAAGGGCGGCGCTCCGGCGATGCCGGGCGGCGGCGGAATGGGTGGAATGTACTAAGGACGGCTATTAGCTGTTGGCTATTGGCTTTTAGCACAGCCAACAGCTAGAGCCAACAGCCAAGAGCCAAGAACCAAGAGCCAATAGCAGAAGGGGCTCCGGGAAACCGGGGCCCTTTCCTTACGCGACCGATCCAGTCAGCGTAACCCCAGCCGTTCGAAAAGTCGCGCGAATCGGGGGTCGGGTCGCAGGGCGTCGTACAGCGGAAAGCGCATGCCCAGGCCCAGCGTGCAGGCGCGCTCGTCGTACGCCCTGTCGAGCGACTCGAACGCGCCGTCTGTCTCGCCGAGCTGCGCCAGGATCCAGGACTGGAGCACCGGCGCGACGTACTGGGTTTCCGCCCTGCGCTGCATGTCGGCCAGGATGACGTGTGCGCCGTCGACTTGGCCGCCCTTGGCGTATGCCGCGCCGAGCAGTGCGCGCAGGAACAGCACGTCGGGCGAAAGAGCAACGCCGCGCTCCGCCGCTCGGATCGACTCGGCAGGCTGGCCTTTCTCGGAATAGGACAAGCTGCTCGCCATGAGCGCGAGGAACGAATTCGGCTCCAGGTCGAGCACGCGCGCGCTCTGACGGATGGCCTCGGTGTAGTCCCTGGCATGGTACAAAACCAGCGCGAGAATTCCGTTCGTGATCGGCGAAAGCGGATCGAGCGACTGGGCATGCCGCGCGGCGTCGATCGCCTCCGCGCCCCGTCCGACCGTGGTGAACAGCCAGGCCGAGAAGCTGTACGCCAGGGCGTAGCGCGGGTTCAGCTCGCGCGCGCGCAGGAATGAGCGCTCCGCTCCATCCCAGTCCCACGCGAGCGTCTGGGTGAATCCGAGCGTCGTATGCACCTCGGCCAGCGCGGGATCCAGCTGCACGGCCCGCTCCGCGAGCTTCCTCGCCTTGGGCATGACGACGGCTGACGGCGCGAACGCGTACAGCCCCAGAACGCCGTATGCATCGGCGAGGCCGTGGTGCGCGAGCGCGTATGACGGATCGGTTTGCAGCGCCTGCCGGAAATAGCGCACGGCCTTGGGCAGCATGCCGCGTTGGTTCCAGCAATGGCGTCCTCTCAGATAGAGCTCGTACGCCTCGACGGAGCCGGGATGGCGCTTCTCGAGCAGCGCCTGTTGCACGCCGGATATCCTCACGCGCAAATGACCGACGATGGTCCGGGCGATCTCATCCTGGATGCCGAAGATGTCCTCCAGGTCCCGATCGTATTGCTCCGACCACAGACAGCAGCCATCCGCGACATTTACGAGCTGCGCCGATATTCGCACGCGCTTGCCCGCCTTGCGAACGCTGCCTTCGAGAACGCTCTCCACGCCGAGCTCGTTGCCGATCTCCTGCACGTCGCGCCGCTCTCCCTTGAACGCGAACGAGGAAGTCCGCGCGGCCACGCGAATTCCCGGCAGCGCCGCGAGCGTATTGAGAATCTCCTCCGTCACGCCGTCGGAAAAAAATTCGTTCTCCGGATCGGAGCTGAGATTGGAGAAAGGAAGCACCGCGATCGACGGCTGATGCCTTTCGGCAACCTGTTCCACCGATGCGGCGAACGAGCCGGATGGCGTCGCCAGCAGGTCCAGGGCGCGGACGATTTCCCTCGCGTTCGCCGGCCGGTGCAGCGGGTCCTTCTCCAGGCACTTCATCACGAGAGAGATGAGCGCCGGCGGCAATCCGGGGCGGAGATCGCCCAGCGGCTTGGGCGCCTCGGTGAGGTGCGCGGCGAACAACCGCTGGGGCGAGCGCGCGCCGAATGGCGTCGTGCCGCTCAGCAGCTCGTACGCCATGGCTCCGAAGGAGTAGATGTCCGAGCGGTGATCCGTGTCGGGATCGGCGGCGGCCTGCTCCGGCGAAATGTACGCCGGCGTCCCGAGACTGAACCCCACTCCGGTAAGGGTGCCGCCGGTGTCGGAGCCGCCCGCGTTCAGCGCTTTCGCGACTCCGAAGTCGGTGACCATGGCGGAGTCGCCCGACAGCATGATGTTCGCGGGCTTGATGTCGCGGTGCACGACGCCTTGGTCGTGGGCGTAGGCGAGGGCGGATGCAACTTCCCGCAGCAGGCGCACCGTCTCCCGCACCGGCAGCGCGCCGTCCCGGCTGAGCCGGACGTCGAGTGGCTCGCCGTGAACGAGCGGCATCGTGAAGAACGGGGAAGACAGCGTCGCCCCCGCGGTCAGAAGCGGGAGTATGTGCGGGTGCTGAAGCTGTGCCGCCACCTGGATCTCCCGGCGAAAGCGCTCGACGCTCAAAGTCGCGCTCATTTCCGGAGGCAGCACTTTGACCACGACTTTGCGACCGAGGCCGGACTCGTCCGCCACGAAGATGCGGGACATGCCGGCTCCGCCGAGCTCACGCTCCACGGTATACCCGCTGCCCAGAGCGGTCTGCAGCTCGTCGCGCAAAGCGGTCATCACAATAACCTACGTCGAATCTCAGGCTTGGAGGTCAGCCGGACCGGCATGGCAGTGGGGGATTCATGCCACGCGCGTAGAGATGGCCGGCCGCCCGTTCCGGATATGCGCGCGGTCGACGTGAGCCACCAGATCCCCCAACGTATGCAGGCGCTGTATGTCGGCCGGCTCGAACTCGAGCCTGAAGCGCTCCTCCAGCGCTGCGACGAGCAGCACGAGGTCGAGCGAGTTCACTCCGAGCGACGCGAGCGAGCTCCGCAATGACAGCGAAGCGGCCGGCACACCGAGCGAGTCGGCGACGAGCGCCAGCACACTGTCCGCGCTGCCGTCGATCGCTGGGATTCCGTCGTACCGGATCAGATCGCCGAGGCGGTCGCGCCACGCGATGACTTCGGCGTATATCTCCCGGTCGACTGCCTCATATTCCCGCAGCTTGGCCTGAACGATGGCTTTCCCATGCCGGGCCGCGTACTCATCCAGCCACTCGCGCACCCAGCTGATGTGACCGGCCTCCTCTGCGATCATCGTGCGCAGCGTCGCGGCGATCACCGGATGCGTCCCGGGCCACGACAGGTGCGCCGTGAAATGCCGGACCACGCGGCGCTCGAACACCTGGGTCAATGCGAGCACGTCGAGCATGGTGCGCGGCGCGCCGAGCCGCTCGTGGTAACGCGTCTGATACGTCTCGCGCACGCGCCGCGGCAGAGCGCCCAGCTGCGCCAGGGTGTCGCTCCATAGCTGCGCATGGCGCGTCTCCTCGGCGCAGTGCTCGGTGAGCTTGGCCCGCAGGGCGTCGTCCTCGGTCTCCTGCGACAGCCGGCCCATCACGAGCCCGCCCGCCAGCTCGGATTCGCGGTAATAGCTCAGTATCCAGATGTCGTTGTCAGATATGTTGAGCATCGAGTGCCCCCTGTATGTGTTGGGCCGGAGACACGCCGCAGGCGCGGCGGATCAACCGGTTCATAGCGGCGATTGCCTCGAAATCGTTGTCCGCGGCGACGGGCACGTCCACGACGTCCGCGCCGTAATGGCGGAAGCTGTGCGCCGCGCGCAATATCTCGTCGGCGACCGCCGGATCCTCCCGCACTCGCCTTGCCAGCAGGTCCGCTCCGGCGGACGCGTGCCGGAACTCGTCGCGCGCAATGCGGTCGAGCAGCTCCGCGAGCACCGGCTCCCTGGTCTCGCGTGACAGCCGCAGGAAGAAGTACGCGGCGAACAGCTCGGAGCACGTGAAGTTAGTGAGCTGCGCGATCGCGTCGTCCGCTTGTCTCGGGCCGGCAAGCGCGCGCCCGCGGGCGGCGGCTGTCCCGCGATCCGACACGACGGACGGCGCATAGTCCACGGCCTGGAGATAGCGCTTGAGCGCGGTATAATGCCGCAGCCCTTCATACAGCTCCAGCGACAACACGGCGGTCGCGTCGACGTCGTCCCACAGCAGCTGCATCAGCCGCGGCGCGAAGACGGGCAGATAACCCTCGATCAGCGCGGCGTCGTGCAGGGCGGACAAGATCTGCTCTTCGCCTTTCGCGACAGCGACGTCGATGTCGCCCCACCGCACGCTCGTCTCCAGCGGCCACGCCGCATGCTCGGCGGCTGCGAGGTGCGCCTCGTACACGCTCATGCCGCCTCCAGCGGTCGCGACGCGGACGCCAGCCACTGCAGCCCGAAGCGATCCGGCTGAATCTGAATGTCCACGAAGCCAGCGCGTTTCAACGCCCCCCCGAGCGCGGAAGCGTCGCGGTAGTGCGTGTGCAGCTCGGCCAGCTCGCGCATCAGCCCGTCGGCCAGCTTGCTGCGCGACATCCCTGACGTAACGAATCGGCCGCCGGGCTCGAGCGCGGCGTAGCACGCCGCGTAAAACCGCTCGAGCTCCACGTCGTCGAGGAACTCGCCTAGCCCCGTCGACACGATCAGCCCCATGCCAACAGGATACGATGCGGGGTCGAGCGCGTCTCCCTGCACGAATTCGAATCCGGCGCGCCGTCCCGCGAGCGCTCGCGAGAGCTCCAGCGGCTCGGGGTCGAGATCCATGCCGATCAGACGGGCGCCATGCAGCGAGCCAGAAATATCGAGCCCCGCGGCGTCAGCGCCCTCGACCAGCTCGCGCGCGATGCCGCACGGCACGGACAGGATGCGCGCGCTCCGGCCGCCAGAGCACGCGGTGCGCAGCTCCGCGGCGACGTACGCCCGGCTGTGCAGATAGCGCTCGCGCATTGACCGGGACGCCGGCAGCGCAAGCAGAAGTGTGTCGAGCAGCCAGCCGATGCCGAATCGTCCACTTGGCCTCGCGCGGTAGATGTGGTCGGCGAAGCGAAAGCTCCCGGAGTTCTCGATGCCCTCGCGCGCAAGATCGCTGGTCCGTGCCAGCGCGTACACGGGCAGCAGATGCCATTTGCCCTCGCGCAGGAGCCGCGCGGGAATCGACGCGGATGCGCGCGTGACGTTCTTGCGGCTCGCCGTCCGCCAGGCCACCGTCGTCATGGGCTCCTCGGTAGCCCGGGCGACATCTCGCTCTGCTGCTCGCTCTGCTGCTCGCTCTGCTGCTCGCGCGCGGCCAGCTCCCAGCGCTCGAGTCCGAAGGCGACGCAGCCGCTGTGAGCCGACGAGCCGTCCCGCAGCGAGATGCCGAATGCGCGGCCGAAATAGTCTTCGTGGTAGTTGAAAGACGCGACCGCTATCGGCACGCGGGCAACGGGCATTCGCAGCTCGTACTTGAGCGCGCGTAGCCTCTGCAGGGCGAGCTTGCCCCTATCGTCCGGGATATGAAATGGATCTGTGGCCACTTCGATCGTAGCCGCGAGATCGAGCCGCGTCAGGTACGTCTGCACTCGCCGCATCAGAGTCCGGCGCGCGCGCTCCACCTCGGTGGGGGAGCCGATGATCACGATCTCGCGCATCGTGAACTCACGCAGGCGGCCGTGTGCGAAGTCCACGGTCTCGTCGCCGCGCGCGCAATGGTTTTGCAGCGCCAGAACGACCGGCGTCCTTTCGAGCGCGCTGTCAGCGAGGTCCGCGTAACAGTGCAGGCAAGCAGCAGGCGGGATTGCGTAGTCCTCTCCAGCTCCGCCGGCACGCGGCACCGGGACCGCTCTTCCGGGAAACGATGCCAGATATCCCGCGCGCGCCAGCGCGCTCAACGGAATCAAGCGTTCGGCGCCGACTTCGCGCGCACCGAGCTCGCGCCCCCACTGGAGCAGGCTTTCTTCCAGACCGGCCATCGCCGCGGCCGACCCCGGGTTCCGCCTGCTAGGCGTGCGCGACCAGATCCTGTCGCGTACCGGCCTGTCGCCCGCGTTGCCGTTCAGCGCAGTCGCCGCGACCGTGGCGGGTGTCCTGAAGTTCGCGAGCCGGATCGCCGAATCCGGCAGCGGCCGGCCGGTCTCGGACTCGACGAACCCGATCAGATCGAGAACCCGCAGCGAATCGGGCAGTCCGTGCTCGAACAGCGGCGTGGCGGCGCCTGCGCGCGCGCGGTCCGGCGCGAGCAGCGTCGAATTGACGAACTCGATGATCCTATCGCACAGCTGCTCGCTCATGCTGCCGCCCTCCACTCGTTCTCGACGCAGTACCGCACGACGTCCTCGCACAGCGCGAGGGAGTCCGGCCGGGTCGCCGCGCCGGCGTAAGCGGCATCGACGTGGGATGTATCGAAAACCTTCGGCTTGGTAAGCTGCCGCGCGAAGGACTCCACGGCGCGGGTCGCGGCTAGCATCATGGCGTCGCCGCTTTCGCGCACGCTCCGAATGAAAAGATCGTACGTGGGCTCGTCCGTCAGCACGGGAAGCTCTATCGCGCGCCTGCGCCACGAGGGCCGGCGCGCGCGCATCGTACGCATTGCCGTGTCCAGCACGGCGCCCAGCGGAGGAGCCGACCTTCCTGCGCAAATGTGGTACGTCTCGCCCGGCTCAAAGCCGGCGGTGAACAGACTCTGGATTGCGCGCGCGGCAAATCCGGTCGAGACGACGTCGATCGGCGTCTCCGCGGATCCGGGGATCATCGGCACGAGTCCGCCGTACATCAGGCGCAGCGCGGTGTGGAAAGCGTTCAGGCTCGTCACCTCACCCGATCCGTCGGCACCGATCGCCGTGCTCAGCCGGTACACGCTCACGGGCAGATCGCGCATCGCCGCGCGGGTGAGCTGCTCCATCTCGTGCTTCGATGTCTCGTACGCGTTGGCAAAACCCGCATCGTGCCCCAACTCCGCCTCGCGCACGACTCCGGTGCGAAGACCGGCCACGTACACCGTGCTGACCGCTGCCACCGCGGACAGGCGCGGACAGCCGCGGGCGTAGCCCAGTACCGCCGCGGTCCCGTCGACGTTCGCGGCCCGGGCTTCCCCGACGGGAGCGGAGAAGCGCGTGTCCGCGGCCAAGTGCAACACGTGCGTCACGTCGGCGCGCACTTCGTTGGCCGCTTCGGCGAGCGTGAGCATCGATCCGCGGACGAAGCCGACCGGTACCTTCGAGCCGGCACGCCAGGCGCCGAGCAGCCGCTGCTGTCGCTCGCCCGCCGGCGTTCGCGTCAGCACGACGATCCGGTCAACGGGCGGTGCACCGGCAAGCCGGCGTACCAGCTCCGCTCCGATCGCTCCCGTGCCACCGGTGACGAGCATCGTGCGCATCAGTGCTCCACCACCATGCAGCTCCAGTTCAGGCCGAAGCCGAAGGTGAACAGCAGCAGCTTGTCGCCGGAGGTCACGCGGCCGCAGTCGATGGCGTCGCGCAAATTCAGGATGTTGTCCGACGCGATGGTGTGTCCGACCCGGGCGATGTTGTCGGTGAAGACCCTGGTCGCTGGCAGCTGCAGCAGCCCGCGCAGGATGTCCCAGCTTCGCAGCGAAACGTTGTGCGGGATCACCAGCGCGATGTCGTCCAGTGTCAGGCCGGCGCTCTGCAGCGCGGCCGTGATCAGGTTCTTCGCGGTGGGGAAGTACGCTGCGATCACTTCGTGCTCCACGGCCGCCGCGTCCCAGTACGAGCCCTTGGTGACCTGGGCGCAGGCCAGGATCCGGTTCGGTGCGCCGCGGCGGAGCAGCACGGCGCAGGCGCCGTCCGAGATGACGTTGTACACCAGGTCGCGTGGTTGACCGGCGGGGAAGACGTCCGCGCTCACGCACAGCACCGTTCCCAGCCCGGGCTCGGCGGAGAGCATTGCGCGCCCGATTCTCACGGCCGACATGAGCGACGCGCACCCCTGCTGACCCACGCCCGCCACGGCGGCGTCCGTCAGCTCCAGCTCCGCCTGCAGGTACGGCGCCGGATACTGGAAACACTCCGCCACGCTTTCGAGGCGAAGCACCGCGCCCGGCTTCACGCCGGTCGCCGCGGCCATCGTCGCGCTGCCCGTCAGCGCCGTGGCGTACAGCACCAGGCCGACCTCCGATGGCCCGACCCCGGATCGCTCCAGTACGCGGCGAGCGGCCTCCACGGCCATCTCGAGATGGGTCTCGCCGTTCGCGAGGTGGGCGTACTCGAAGCCGAACGTAGCGAGCGTCTCGGGCGAGCCTGCCAGCAGCCCCTCACCGTGGAGCTCCATGAGGGAGCGCCGCGTCGGAGGCAGGTAATACGCGAGCTCGGCCATGCCGATCTCGGCGGCAGGCACGGAAGCGATTGCGGGGCGGAACGAAGCGGTTTCCACGAATGAAAGTTGCCCTGCGGCCAGTCATCGTGCGAATACGTAGCATGACGTAGCATGGCGCAGCATGGCGCAGCATGCCGGACGACGGGCCCGCCGGCGGGTTCGGACGTCTTGACGCTCGCGCTGCGGCTCGTTATCTCCGGCGTGCGTGGAAGGCTCAACGAGTGCTACTCACAATCGGAGGTAGGCGTGCCGAACGTCAGCAAATCGGTAACGGTGAATCGCGCGGCCGCTGAGGTCATCGAGTACATCGCCGACGTGTCGAACCACCCGGCGTTCATCGGACCGCTCAAGTCCGTGTCCGATCTTTCCGGCGATCCGCGCAAGCCGGCTACGTCCTGGACGTGGGTGTTCGTGATGGCCGGCGTCGAAATTTCCGGGTTCGCGGAGACGATCAAGTACGAGCCAGCCCGCCTGTTCAGCTATCGGACCACCTCCGGCGCGCTGAGCACGTTCGAGTATTCCGCTGCGTCGCAGGGCGACGGGACGAGGGTGACGATCAACGTCACGTACGAGATACCGGAGGGTCTCCTGGGCAAGGTGCAGGCTCCGGTCGTCGAGCGGCTCAACGACCTCGACGGACAGCGTGCGGTGGACAACCTGAAGGTGATCCTCGACGCCTGAGCAGGGTGGCGGCCGGCGGAAGCTGCTGCTCCGCCTCGGCGGCCGGTGGTGGCTGTTCCGATGCACGCGCGCCGAGGTAGACGAGGCCCTCGCCACTACGTGCCGGATGACTCTCGCTCGCCTCGCGGTCTCTCCAGCGGGTTACGAGATTCAGACTTCACCGGATGTGTTACGCCTCACCGTTGCGCAGCACGGCCGCGTATTCGAGCTCGGCTTCGCTGGATCGTGGCGCGCAGCAAGGAAGGGAAAGCTCATCAAGCGTCTGCTCGCGAAGCAGTTCGATCCGGTCATCCCGCGCCTTCGCATCCGCCTGTCCCGAACGCGGTAGCGGCTCCGGCGCGCGTCGATCCCACCGCATAACTTCCCGAAGTGATCGCCAGGAATCTGTCGCCCATGCTGACGCTCGTCGCGGCCGCCGCGATGGGGGCGCCGCTGCTCCCCGCTCGCGTCCTCGAAGCGCAGGTTACATCGGGCCAGCGGTACAGCCGGCTGGCGATTCGCAACGCGACAGTCATCAACGGCAACGGCACGCCGGCGTCAGGGCCCGCCGACATCGTGATCCAGGGGAACACCATTGCCGAGGTAGTCTGGCTCGACCCCGTGGCCGTCCGCGAGGGCAGGGCGCGGCGCCCGACCGCAGACGCCGAGATCGATGCGACAGGCAAGTACGTCCTGCCGGGGCTGATCAATGCCCACGGGCACGTGCAGGAGGAGCGCGGCGGCGTCGCGCAGCCGCTGGACTACGCGCTCAAGCTCTGGCTCGCGTCCGGGATCACTACCGTCAGGGATGTCGGCTCCGACACTCGCAAGACGCTCGCGCTGCGCGAGCGAAGCCGCCTGAACGAGATCGCCGCGCCGCGGCTGTATGTCTACGCGCTGTTCGGCAGCCGTCCCGCGCCGACCAATCCCGAGCTGGCGCGCGCGCGGGTGCGCGAGCTCAAGGCGCTCGGCGTCGATGGCATCAAGACGACCGGGCTGGACCGCGACATTCTCGCGGCGCTGCTCGACGAAGCGCGCAAGGTGGGGTTGAAAGTCGCCCACCACGCGGGGGTCGAGGAGACCAACGCCTGGGACGACATCCGCCTCGGAACCAGCACAATCGAGCATTGGTATGGCATCCCCGACGCTGCCATTCCCGGAGGCATCCAGGGATTTCCGGCGGACTACGATTATCGCGATGAGGTGGATCGCTTTCGCTACGCAGGGAGGCTCTGGCGCGAAGCGGATTCCACGAGACTCGCGGCCGTGCTCGACTCGATGGTCGCGGCCAAGGTCGCGTGGGTGCCGACGCTGGTCATCTACGAGGCGAGCCGCGACCTGCAGCGCGCGCAGACGCAGCCGTGGTTCACCGATTACCTGCACCCCACGCTCGAGCAGTACTTCCGGCCGGATCCAGCCAATCACGGCTCGTACTTCTTCGGCTGGACCACGACCGACGAGACGCATTGGAAGGAGAACTACCGGATCTGGATGCGGGCGCTGCGCGACTTCGAGCGGCGCGGCGGCTTGATCGGCGCGGGCGAGGACGCGGGATTCATTTACCAGATGTATGGATTTGGTCTGATCCGCGAGCTCGAGCTGCACGAGGAAGCGGGCTTCCATCCGATCAAGGTCATTCAGCACGCCACGGGCAACAACGCCCGGATTCTGGGTGAGGAGCACCGCCTCGGGCGAATTCGTGCCGGATACCTCGCTGATCTCATCGTCGTGAACGGGAATCCGCTCGCGAACCTGAAGGTGCTGTATCCTACGGGTGTGGAGGAGATCCAGGCCGGCCGCGCCGTCCGCACCGGAGGCGTGGAATGGACCATCAAGGATGGAATCCCGTACCACGGCCCGACTTTGCTTCGCGAAGTGAAGGAGATCGTGGCCGCGGCGCGGGTATCAACGACTCTGACCCCTTGAAACACATCATGATCCGATCATTTCTCGTCAGTTTCGCCGGCGCCTGCATCGCCACGAGCGCGGCCGCGCAAACCCCCGCGCCGGCGGAGCTCATCGTCACGGCCGACCGCATCTATACCGTCGAGCCCGGGCCGCACGTTCACGCGGTCGCGATCTCGGGCGGCCGGTTCGTGTATGCCGGCACACGGCAGGGCGCGGAGCGGTACCGCGGCCCCGGTACTCGCTTAATGGATTTTCCCGGTGCGTACATCTATCCGGGGCTCGCCGACGCGCACGCGCACCTGGGCGGACTGGGCACCGCGCTGGAGCGCGTGCGACTGGACGACACGCGTACGTACGAGGAAGTGGTCGCGCGAGTCGCGGAGCGCGCGGCGCCGCTACCGCGCGGCGAGTGGGTACTCGGGCGCGGATGGGATCAGACCCGCTGGCCCGTAAGGGATTTTCCCGCGCATGACGCGTTGAGCCGCGCGGTGCCGAACCACCCCGTCGTAATCACGCGCGTCGACGGGCACGCGCTGCTCGCGAACGCGCGCGCGATGGAGCTCGCGGGTATCACTGCCGCTACGCCGGATCCGGCGGGGGGCCGGATCGTACGCGACCGAGCGGGGCTCCCCACCGGCGTGTTCATCGACAACGCGGAGAATCTCGTCAATCGCGTGATTCCGCGCGCGACGCCCGAGCAGACGCGGCGGCGGCTGCTCGCCGCGGCGGCGGAGGTTCATCGCTGGGGGCTGACTAGTGTGCATGACGCCGGCGCGTCCCGCGGCACCATCGATCTGATCGAAGCCATGGCGGCACAGGGCGAACTCGACCTCCGCACTTACGTCATGATCTCGGCGGACACGGCGGATGAGCGGCATTACTTCCGTCGCGGTCCCGTCAGCGGCGCGCACGGGGATCGCGTTTGGATCCGCTCCGTCAAGGTTTACGCCGACGGCGCGCTGGGCTCGCGCGGCGCTGCGCTGCTCGCACCGTATTCCGACGATCCGGGGAACACCGGGCTGCTCGTCACGCCCCCCGAGCGCATTCAGAACCTGGTTCATTCCGCGCTCGCCGCTGGCTTCCAGGTCGCGACGCATGCCATCGGCGATCGCGGCAATCACATCGCGCTCGATGCGTACGAGGAAGGGCTGCGGCGAACACCGGCGCGCGACCACCGCCTCCGTGTCGAGCATGCGCAGGTGATCACGCTCGCCGACATCCCGCGGTTCGCGCGCCTTGGCGTCATTCCGTCGATGCAGGCAAGCCATCAGCGCAGCGACATGCGCTGGGCGGAGGAGCGCGTCGGTCCGCAGCGCATTCGTGGCGCCTACGCGTGGAGAAGCCTGTTGCGCGGTGGAGCGGTCATACCGAACGGCAGCGATGCGCCGGTCGAGTCGGCGAATCCCCTCATCTCGTTCTACGCCGCGGTGACGCGCCAGGATGAGAGCGGGTATCCGCCCGGCGGCTGGTACCCTGCGCAACGGATGACCCGAACGGAAGCGCTGAAGGCGATGACGATCTGGCCGGCGTTCGCGGGTTTTCAGGAGTCGTTGATCGGATCCATCAAGACCGGGAAGCTCGCCGATTTCACCGTGCTCGACCGCGACATCATGACGGTCCCGGATAGCGAGATTCTGCAGGCAAGCGTAGTCGCGACGTTTGTCGGCGGCCGGCAGGTCTACGAACGCGCGGTGGCTGGACGGCTGAGGGAGCCGCCTCCGGCAAGGATTCATCCCGACCCGCTGCCGGAACCGCTGGCGCCGTCGTTCACGCCGTCGTTCACGCCGTCGTACGCGCCGGATTCCGCGGCGATCGTCGCCACGGTCGAGCGCTTTCACGCGGCGTTGGCCGCAGGCGACAGCACGGCCGCGCTGTCGAATCTGGACCACGACGTAGTGGTGCTCGAGTCCGGCGGCGTGGAGACCCGCGAGCAATACAGATCACACCATCTCGCAGGGGACATCGCGTTCTCGCGCGCGGTCCCGTCCACCCGCGGTCCGATGCGCGTTCGCATCGAGCGCGATGTCGCGTGGGTGTCATCCACGAGCGTAACGCAGGGCGAGTTCAACGGGCGAGCCATAAACTCGGCCGGCGCCGAGCTGATGGTGCTCAAGCGGACGCCGGTAGGGTGGAAGATCGTCGCGATTCACTGGTCGTCGCGCGCCCGGCGGCCGTAGAGGGAGGAAGACATGACGAACCCGCGTTTTCCCATCGGCGAGTTCAAGCGCCCCGATCGGCTGTCGGAAGCCGAGCGCGCGGCCGCGATCGCCCGAATCGAGGCGACGCCGGCGACCCTGCGAGCCGCCGTCGATGGCATGTCGGACGCTCAGCTAAACGGCACGTACCGCGAGGGCAGCTGGACATTGCGCCAGGTCGTGCATCATTTGGCAGACAGTCACGTGAACTCGTACACGCGCTTCCGCCTGGCGCTCACCGAGGACCATCCCACGAT
Organism: Gemmatimonadaceae bacterium; assembly: GCA_050998915.1. Taxonomy (GTDB): domain Bacteria; phylum Gemmatimonadota; class Gemmatimonadetes; order Gemmatimonadales; family Gemmatimonadaceae; genus JACDCY01. The sequence continues at coordinate 7,803 of JBPCPS010000027.1, read as the reverse complement.
CAAGCCGTACGATGAAAATAAGTGGGCCGCGCTGGACGACGCGCGCACGATGCCCGTCGAGGTCTCGCTGAAAATGCTCGAGGCACTGCACGCGCGCTGGGCGGCGCTGTTACGCTCTCTGCACGCCGAGGATTTCAACCGCACGATCGATCATCCCGAAAACGGCACGATGACCATCGATCAGCTGCTCGCGATGTACGCGTGGCACGGCGACCACCACATCGCCCACATCAACCTCGCACGCCACGGAAAGTCCAGATCGCAGTCCGCTGAATAGCCACAGCTTTTTTCAGCTGGTGGCCGTCAGCTATTCCGTTCCCAGTTGCCTTTGCCGTACGCCGCCCGGAGCATCTCCCGCGTGCGCTTCCCGAGCTCCACGTGCCGCCGCGCCATCATCCGCGCGGCGACCTCCAGAAACTTCTCGATCTCGTACCGCTCGCGTTCACCCCACGCGAACGGCGGAACCGACTTGGGCGCCAGCCCCGACCCAAACACGTTCGCGCCCGCGCCGATGACGGTCCCCGTCGTGAGCATCGTCCCGATCCCGGTCTTCGAGTAATCTCCCAGGAAGGTCCCGAGGAATTGCTCGCCCGTGTCGCGCAGTCCGCCCGCCGTCTGCAGCTGCACCATGCCGTACGTGTTCTTGAGATTGCTCGTCGTCGTCCCTGCTCCGAGGTTGACCCAGCGCCCGAGATAGGAGTGTCCGAGGAAGCCGGAGTGTCCCTTGTTGCTGTGGCCGAGCACGATGGAGTTGGACACTTCGCCCCGGATCTTGCTCGCCTCGCCGAGTGAGCTCGAGGCAATCCGGTCACCGACGATCACGCACTTCTCTCCGATGAAGCACGGCCCGGTGATCCTGGTGAAGGCGGAGATCTCCGCGCTGGCGCGCACCAGGATGGGCCCCGCCGTGACGTCGAACAATACCTGCGGCTCGATCTTCGCTCCCGCTTCGCAGAAGAGCGGATGCTCGCCGATCACGATGCAATCGCGTGGCACCGCGACGTCGAGCTCTATCCCGAGCGCCGGGATGTCTTCCTGAAGCTGCTCCACGAGCGTGCCGATCAGGTCCCACACGTTCTCGATCCACCGACCGGGAACCTCCGCTGACTTGGCGCGCTCCTGCGCGAGCTCCTCGAGCGAAAGCTGCCCCTCGCCGAAACGGGACGCGTGATGGCTGGAGTTGATCCGCACTGCCACGACCTTCCCGTCGTTCTTCCACACCTTGGTCTTTGCATCGATCTTCCCGGCTTTCAACGCCGCGACAAATCGCGAGTTCGCCACGATGGTGCCGGGCACGACATCGGAGTCGCTGCATACCGCGGGCGGGGCACCTGCCTCCTCGAACGAGGCAAGATGCGGCGCGCCGATGAACCCCGAGACCGCTAGACCAAACGCCCTCTCCCACCGCTTGCGGACGAGCTCCGCCCCTGCGCGTAGCTCGCTCATTGGGCGCGTCAGCGCGAAAGGCTCGAAGGCGCGTGCGGCGTCGTCGTCGTACAGGAAAAAATCGCTCATGAGATATCTCTGATTCCGGCGGGCAGGGAATCCACCAGAGCCTTCAGCTCCTCCGATTTTTCCACGGTCGTCACCAGCGTCAGCCCCGGCCGGCTCACGACAACCAGATCCTCGACGCCGTACAGAACCACCGCGTCGTCTTCCGCGTGCACCACGTTGTTGCGCGAGTCCAGCAAGTGGGTTGTGCCGCTCACCACGTTGCCGTTGGCATCGGACGCGCGCGTGCGGCGCAGCGCGCCCCACGTGCCCACGTCGTCCCAGCCGAACTCACCTCGCACCGCCAGCACGTTATCGCTTCGCTCCAGCAATCCGACGTCGACCGACACCGGGCGCACGAACGAGAAGAACTCCTCCTTCGACCGCGAGGCGCGGGCCGTGGCGTGCTGATCCAGCGCCGTCGCTACCTCCGGCGTGTGCTTGCGCAGCTCGCTTAGGAAATCACTCGCGTGCCAGCAGAATATCCCGGAGTTCCACAGTGCGCCGGACGCGACCAGTAGCTTTGCGCCTTCGCGGTCGGGCTTCTCGATGAAGCGCTTGACCCTGAATCCCCCATCCACCGCGTCGCCCGGCTCCAGATAGCCCAATCCCGTGTCCGGGCGGGTCGGGACGATGCCGACCGTAACCAGGGCGCGCTTCGATTCCGCGAGGGCGGCGGCGGACAGCAGCGTATTCGCGAACATCGCGTCATCGCTTATCGCCCAATCCGCGTGAATGCAGATCATGACTGCATCCGCACCGCCCCCATCCGCGCCCTCGCGCGCGACTATCTCGGACGCGGCCCAAGCGAGGGCCGCCGCCGTGCCGCTAGGCGTCGGCTCCGCGATCACGTTCTCCGGAGGGAGCGCCGGTAGCACGCGCGCGACGGCGTCGCGCAGCTCCGCGTTAGTCAGGACGAGCGTGTTTGCGGGTTCGGCGACTGACGCCATCCGGCGCGCGGCATTCGCGAGCAGAGGATCGCGGTCCAGGAGAGGCAGCAGTTGCTTCGGGCGCGCCGGCGTGCTCAGCGGCCAGAACCGCGACCCGACGCCGCCGGCGAGTATGACGGCCCAGCGGCTCATCGGCGTACGCTCGTGTCGACGCGACGCATCAGCCTTTATCCTGGGCAGCGTGCTCCCCGGTGCTGGCAGGCGGCACGGGAACGCCGAGCAACTGCGCGACCATCGTGTAGAGCTTCTTCGGGCTGAAAGGCTTGGTGAGGAACTCCGTCGCGCCGAGCCGCATGGCGTTGCGCTGCTGATCTTCCTCGCCCGCCGCGGTCAGGATCACGGTCGGGAGCGTTCTGGTGGAGTCGTTGGACCGCACGCGCGCGAGTACGTCGAGCCCGCTCAGCTTGGGCATCATCAGGTCGAGGACCACGAGCGCGATCTCGGGGTCGCGCTCGATCGCTTCCAGGGCGGCTTCGCCGTCCTCGGCCAGGATCACCTCAAAGGGTCCTTGCTCCAGCTTCATCTGGATGATCCGGCCGATGTGCGGCTCGTCGTCCGCGACCAGAATCCGGCGCTTGCCGCTGGAATCAGCCGTCATGTGGGCCAGACCACCGCCGGAAGCGAGGGCATCGGTGTCATATGAAAGAGGTGGTTCGGCAGAGTTTTCGCCGCGTGCCAGCCGATAGCCAAAAACTAACAGCAGGCAGCGACCCGCGGATTTGCGTGTCCGCCGAACTGCAATCGCTTGAAGTGCCGTGACTTAGGCAATACAATACAACGCTTAACCGGAGCCATACCTGTCAACCGTTTCAGATCTGCGCCCGCGCGGCTTTTCGCGCGCTGTCCGCAACCGCGCCACCGCCCCCGTTTTCGCGCTCGCGCTCGCACTCACCGCGGGACTGACCGCGGCCTGCGGCGACGTAGCCGGGCTCGAGCCCACTGGCGAGACGCTGTTCGACACGCTCACTGTCTATCCCATCACCGGGTCCACGGCGGCGACTCCGACGGCGCTCAACACGCCGTTCGGCACCGTGACGCCGATCGGGCCAAGCGGGGATTTCGACATCGCCTTCGATCTCGACGCGCAAAGACGCGTGGTGATTTATCCGGTGAAGCTGATCGTCCAGCCGCTGACCGGCGTGCACCAGGTGGGGCTGCTCAAGCCCGGGGGCACCTTCGAAAGCATCGAGCGCGCGCCGAGCGTACCGTACGAGTCCGACGAGTCGGTCACGGTGAGCATCGGCGAAGTCGTGGTGATAGAAGCCCGCCGCAACAGGCAGAGCGACATCTGCGGGTTCGCGCTGTCGCCCAACATCTACTCCAAGCTCGTGGTCGACAGCGTCTCGGCCGGCACCAACGCGATCTGGTTCCGCCTCGTGGCGAATCCGAACTGCGGCTTCCGCTCTTTCGCTCCGGGCCTCCCGAAGAACTGATGCACGACCTTCGCGCGCTGCGCGAGCAGGCCGTGGATCTGCGCGCGGCGATGCGCCGCCGCGGCCAGGAGCAGACCCTGGCACCGATCATCGATCGCGCTATCGCGCTGGACGGCGACCGGCGCGCCACGATACAGGCTGTAGAGGAGCGGAAGGCGGCGCGGAACGCTCTCAGCCAGGCGGTCGCGCGGAAGAAGAAGGGCGGAGAGAGCGCGGACGCCGAGCAGGCCAGCTCCCGCGCGCTGGGCGAGGAGATAGCGCGGCTCGAGAGTGAGCTCGGCGCGTCGCAGGCCGAGCTCGATTCGCTGCTGCTGCAGCTGCCCAACGTCGTGCTCGAGGACGTACCCGGCGGGGGCGAAGAGAGCAACACCGTCGTGCGCGAGTGGGGGAAGCCGCGCGCGGCCGGGGGGATCGCGCCCCACTGGGAGGTAGGCGAGAAGCTCGGGCTGTTCGACCTTCCGCGCGGCGCGAAGATCGCCGGGTCCGGCTTCATCGTGTTCCGGGGTGACGGAGCGGGGCTGGTCCGCGCGCTGCTCAACCTCATGCTCGACCTGCACACGCGGGAGCACGGCTACGAGGAGACGTGGGTACCCGTCCTGGCGAATCGCGCCGCGATGACGGGCACCTCGCAGCTCCCGAAGTTCGAGGAGGACATGTACGCGTTGAGCGCGGACGATCTCTTTCTGATTCCTACCGCCGAAGTGCCGTTGACGAATCTTTACCGCGAAGAGATCTTGCTCGAGTCTGACATCCCCAAAAGCTTCGCCGCGTACTCGCCCTGCTTCAGGCGGGAAGCCGGCTCGCACGGCAAGGACACGCGCGGGCTGCTGCGCGTGCACGAGTTCGACAAGGTAGAACTGGTGCGCTACGCTCTGCCGGAGCACTCGGTGCAGGATCTCGAGCTGCTCACCGGGCACGCCGAGCGCGTGCTGCAGCTGCTGGAGCTGCCGTACAGGGTGGTGCTGCTCGCGGCCGGCGACACCGGGTTCGCCAGCGCCAAGACCTTCGATCTGGAAGTGTTCGCGCCCGGTGTCGGGAAGTGGCTCGAGGTTTCATCCTGCAGTAACTTCACCGACTTCCAGGCAAGACGCGCGGACATCCGGTACCGTCCTGCCGACGGCGGGAAGCCGCGCTTCGTGCACACGCTGAACGGATCCGGGCTCGCCTTGCCCCGCGTCATCGCCGCGCTGCTGGAGCACGGGCAGCAGGCCGACGGCAGCGTCATCCTGCCGGAAGCACTTCGCGCGTATACGCGGACCGACCGGCTGAGCTAGACGATGCGGCGCAGCGCTCCGGCCATGCTCGCCATCGTTGGAGTTCTCGCGCTGCTGACGTGGTATGTGGCGTACACGCAGACCGTGGTGCGTGATCTTCGCCGGGAGGCGTCGCGCGTGGGTCTGATGTACGCCCGGGTGTATGACGCGCTGAATGACACCAACCCCGACGCCGCCAACTCCGCGCTGCTCGACCTCTCGACCCAAATTCGCGAGGCGGGCGTGCCACTCGTGCTCACGGACACCGCCGGAAATCCCACGGCCGCGGTCAACCTTCCGTTCGAGGATGCGGTAGGGTCGCCTCGCGTTCGCGAGTATGTCCGCCAGCTCGATCTGGAGAACGTGCCCGTGTCGGAGCCGGGCGTCGGGACGGTGCATTACGGCAACACTCCGCTCGTCCGCGGTTTGAAAGTGGTGCCATATCTACTGTCGGGCGTGCTCCTCACTTTGCTGCTCGCCGGCGCGTACGCCCTGCGCACGCGGACGCGCGCGGATCGCGAGCAGATCTGGGCCGGCATGGCGCGTGAGTCCGCCCACCAGCTCGGCACGCCGCTGTCGAGCTTGAGCGGCTGGCTCGAGCTGCTCGGCGACCAGGACACCGATCCCATCACGACCAACGCCGTGGCGCACATGGGTGGAGATCTCGAGCGGCTCGGCCGCATCTCGCACCGGTTCGAGCGGATAGGGCGCCCGCCCAAGAAGGAGCGGGTGGACGTCGCCGAGATCGCGGAGCGGGTCGCGCAATATTTCCGCCGCCGCGTGCCGACGCTGGCGCAGCGCGTGACCATCGACTCGTCCAGCGACGGCACCGCGATCGTCGAAGGCGATCCGGTCCTGCTCGAGTGGGCGATCGAAGCCGTGACCAAGAACGCCATCGACGCGCTCGGCGGGCGGGGCGGGCGCGTGTCTATCGCCAGCGCCACCCTGCCGGAGGGTGGAGTTCGCATTCGCATCGCCGACGACGGGCCCGGCGTCCCGCGCGAGATCCGCAAGGAGATCTTCGAGGCTGGGTTCTCCACCAAGGAGAAAGGGTGGGGGATCGGGCTGTCGCTGGCGCGGCGGATCGTGCGCGACAATCACGGCGGGAAGCTCATCCTGGTGCCGGCTGAGAAAGGCGCGACATTCGACATCATCTTGGGATAGCAGGCCCGGGGGAATGTGGACGGGGAATCCAAGTCCGGAGTGTGGCAGTTGGGAGTGTTGGAGTTTGGAGTGGACGAGTTACTTCGCACGGCGAACTCCCGACTGCCACACTCCGGACTTGGATTCCCCTGACACATCCACGGAGCCCAGCCTCTTATCTTTGGATGATGTCTTTACTAGCGACAGCTGATGTCCACACCGGACTAAACCCGGCTCAACGGGAAGCGGTCGCGCACTTCGAAGGCCCGATTCTCGTGCTCGCCGGAGCCGGCTCTGGCAAGACGCGCGTGCTGACCGCCCGCGTCGCCAACCTGATCGAGCATCACGGAGTGGATCCGTCGCGGATCCTCACGGTGACGTTCACCAACAAGGCGGCCGGCGAGATGCGCGAGCGGATCGGCCGGCTGCTCGGCGACGAGCCGCGCGGGATGTGGTCCGGCACGTTCCACTCCATCGGCGCGCGAATGCTGCGGCGGCACGCCGCACTCGTGGGCCGCACGCCCAACTACACGATCTACGACGAGACCGACACTCTCGGAGTCATCAAACGACTGATGGAGCGCCAGCGGATCTCCCCGCGCGACATCGCGCCCAAGGCGGTATCCGGCCGCATATCCGACGCCAAAAACTCGCTGAGCACGCCCGAGGAGCTGGCCGCGTCCGCGCTGGATCCCATCACGCGCGCGGCCGCCGCCGTGTTCGCGGAGCTGGAGCCCGAGATGCGCTCGGGCAACGCCGTGAGCTTCGACGATCTGCTGGTTCTGCCGGTTCGCATCTTCCGCGATCATCCGGAGGTCCGCGACTGGTATTCCGGGCAGTTCCGCTTCGTGCTGGTGGACGAGTACCAGGACACGAACCGCGCGCAGTACCAGTTCATCAGGTCGCTGGCGCACTCGCACTCCAACGTGATGGTGGTCGGAGACGACGACCAGTCCATTTACGGCTGGCGCGGCGCAGACATCCGCAACATCCTCGACTTCGAGCGGCATTTTCCGGCGGCGAGGGTCGTGCGGCTGGAGGAGAATTACCGCTCCACGCCCGACATTCTCGCGGTCGCGAACGCCGCGATCAGCGCCAACGTCGGCCGCAAGGGCAAGACTTTGCGCGCCACTCTTCCCGGCGGAGAGCGAGTGACCGAGGTCGCCACCCTCGACGAGCGGGACGAGGCCGAGTGGATCGTGGACGAGATCAAGGCCCGCCAGAGCCGTACCGGAATCGCGCTGCGCGACGCCGCCGTGCTGTACCGCACCAACTCCCAGAGCCGCGCGCTGGAGGATTCCTTCCGCCGGCACGCGATGCCGTACCGCCTCGTCGGCAGCGTCCGGTTCTACGACCGGCGCGAGATTCGCGATCTCGTGAGCTACCTCAAGCTCATTGCGAATCCGTGGGACGACGAGGCCTTCCGCCGCGCCGTATCGGTCCCCAAGCGGGGGCTGGGCGAGACGAGCATCGACACGCTTGCCGAAGTCGCGCGGCACGCCGGCTTGCCGATGCTCGAGGCGGCGGGCCGCG
>JBPCPS010000060.1:0-4797 GCA_050998915.1 Gemmatimonadaceae bacterium | reverse complement strand
CTGACACTCGCCGCCATGTCGGGCGGCAACATCTTGATGACGATTTTGCGGCCGAGCTTCAGGTCCTCCGCGAGGAAGACGCGACTCATCGCGCCGCCCGTGAGCTCGCGCTCGATTTTGTACGTCTCTCCCAGCGCTGCGCGGAGCTCAGGGATCAGGTCGCGCGAGGCGCCGCCGCTTGCGATCGCCGTGTACGCCGGCGCGATCACCTGCTCGGCGAGCGCGTCGAAGTACCCGGACGCGGAATCGCTGGCGTGGAGCAAGGAGCCGAGCTCCTGCCGCAGGGCGTCATCTCCGGCGCATACCTGGTCGAGGAAAGCCGGACGCTCCGCGGCGGGCAATCTCACGCCGCGCTCGAACAGCGCGACCAGCTTCGCCTGCTTGTTGTCTTCCATTGCAGCGCTACTCGAGCTGAGCGAGCGAGAGCTGCATCTCCCGCCGCAGCCAGGCGCGCGCAAAGCTCCAGTCGCGCTTGACCGTACGCTCGGAGACGCCGAGCGCCGCGGCCGTGTCCTATACGCTCATCCCGCCGAAGAAGCGGCATTCGACGATTCGCGCCTGCCGTTCGGAGATGTGCTCGAGTCTCTGGAGGGCGTCGTCGAGGGCAGTGAGAGTCTCACTCTGCTCCTGCGATAGATCCAGCTCTGCGCCGGGCTCGTGCCCCGGCTCGAGCCGGACGTGCTGCACGCCGGCGCCGCGTTTTTTTCTGCCGCGGTCGCGAGCGTAGTTGCACAGAATGTGACGCATCGCTTTCGCTGCGACGCCGAAGAAATGGGCGCGGCTTTCCGCGGGAAGTCGCTTCTGGTCTACCAGCTTCAGGTAGGCCTCGTGAACGACCGCCGTCGTGTTGAGGGTAAGGTCGCCGTGCCAGCGTCGCCGCTGGCGGTGGGCAAGGAGGCACAGCTCGTCGTAAACGAGTGGAAAGAGCTCGTCCAGCGCCGCGCGATCTCCGCGCTGCGCGGCCTGCAGCAGGCCCGTTATGGTGGCCGGTCCGGACGCAGATCCGTTCACGTGGCCCCCATTCCGCCGCCTTGGTGTGATGTGAGTCAAGCAGGCACACGCCATCACGTTCGGCGGCACGCTGTCTCACTTAGACGTTACAGCCGAGTCCAGCCGCGCTCAAGAACGGGAACGCCGGTCGCACCTTCGGCAACCGTACGAGCGGGCGGAAACGGTTCAGGGGGAGGGAGTTATGACCATTCTCAAGTTGCGCGTCCGACCCGCGTTGCTCGGCGGCGCCGTGCTCGCCGTCGTGTGCGCGTGCGCCGGCGACGGTGCTACTGGCCCGGTTGCGCCCAGCCCGGCGATTCCAGCGCTGATGGAAGCCGCGACCAGCACGGCTTTCTCCGGCATGGTGGGCACGCGGGCCGCTGTCCCGCCGTCGGTGCGGCTGAAAGACGCCGCCGGCAGCCCAGTCGAGGGCGCTCTGGTCAGCTTCTCAGTATCGCATCATGGCGGCACGATCGGAAACGCCTCCGCACGGACGGACGCCAACGGCCTCGCGAGCGTCGGCGAGTGGAACCTGGGCATCCGGGTCGGGGAGCACACCGTGACGGCTATGTCCGGGGGATTGAGCAACGTGGTTTTCACCGCAGCGGTCGCGCGCGGACCGGCTGCCCGCCTCCTGCGCGTCAACGGTTACGGCCAGTCGGGACCCGTAGGCAGCGCGTTGCCGGCGCCCTTGAGGGTGCACGTGACCGATGCGTTCGACAATCCGGCCGCAGGTGTCCAGGTGACGTTTGCGGTCACGTCCGGCGGCGGAACGATCTCCGCGGTGGAGGCGGTTACCGATTCGGCGGGCAGCGCAGTTTCCGGCGCGTGGACTCTCGGCCCGTCAGTGGGGCCGCAAATGGCGACGGCGCGTATGGAAGCTCTTCAAGTCGAGTTCTCCGCTCACGCCATCGCAGCGGTCTGCGAGACATCTGCTTCCTGTGGAGTGACGGGCCACATCGCATTCGGCCGCGCCGACGGAATCTATCGCGCGAATGCAGACGGCTCGGGTGTCATGCTGTTGGTCCCGAACGCTGGCGGTCCGGCATGGTCGCCGAATGGCTCGCGCATCGCGTTCTCGCGGCAGGTCGATGGTCGGGGTGAGATCCACGTCGTCAACGCCGACGGGTCGGGCGTGACGCGGCGAAGCAATACTCCCGGTCGCTCGAGCTGGAGCCCCGCCTGGTCGCCTGACGGGCGCAAGCTCGCGTTCACGGCGCTCGAGACCAACGGCATCCCGAAGATATACATGGTCAGCGCCGACGAAGACGGAACGACTCCCGTCCTGTTATTCACGCCCTCGAACCAACAGTGGCTTTCACCGATATCCTGGTCGCCGGACGGAGCGAAGATCGCGTTCACGATGAGTGGTGGAGTGCACATCCTCAACGCCGACGGAACCGGGCTCACTCGCCTCACGCCTCCCGGCCTCCCGTATTTCGTTTCTCGCGTCGCCTGGTCACCTGACGGTCTGTCCTTGGCGGTCACGACCGAGGAGAACTGTAATTGGGACTACGAATGCGAGCTGGGCTTGGCGATAGTTGACGCGAAGACGGCCGCGGTGAGGACTCTGGTCGCCGGCTCGGCTGTCAATCAGGCGAGCGATCCGGCCTGGTCGCCCGACGGGAAGACCATCGCTTACACACAGTGGCAGTGCTCTGCCCAATGCAGTCGTTCGGTGCGCTTTGTAAAAGCGGACGGCAGCGCACAGGGCGTGATCACGCAGGGTTTCGAAGTAGCGTGGCGGCCGTGATGACACCGATAGCGGCCGTGGCCCCTATTCCCGGACGTGAGTGTGATGGAAGGCAGGCAAGCTCAACACTCACGGGAGCAGTCATGCGAAGACGAGGAACGCTGCACGGATATTTCGTGCTGGCTGTCGCGCTGGCAACGGTCGCTGGTGCCTGCGGTGATTCCACCGGAGCACGCGACATCACCGATCCGGTCGGCCGCATGCCGGCATCGTTGGAGGCAGTAACGCCGACAGCCGTCACGGGAAAGGTCGGAAATACGATTTCGAGCGCGCCGACGGTGCGAGTCAAGGACGCGACGGGCAGCCCGCTGGCCGGCGTCGGAGTGACGTTCGTTACTGGATTCGCCACCACTGCCGTGACGACTGGCGCGGATGGCACCGCAACATTCGGCGCGTGGACGCTCGGGACCCGCGCGGGAGCCCAGACGCTCATTGCATCGGTTCCGGGTGTCACCAGCGTCGTATTTACCGCAGCCGCCGCGCCTGGGCCCGCGGCGAAAGTCACGCGCTACAGCGGCTGGGATCAGGTCGGTGAGGCCGGAAAACCGGCGGGCCGGCCGGTCGCGAGAGTCGTCGACGCGTTTGACAATCCGGTCGAAGGTGTCGCCGTGCTGTTCGCTGTGACCGCCGGCGGTGGCAGCATCGACGGCGCCCCGGCAACCAGCGACGTCGATGGCTTCGCGACCTCGGGAGAGTGGATTCTCGGAGCGATCGGAGCCAACGCTGTCGTGGCGAGCATCTCCGGTCCCACCAGCGAACCATTCAGCGCGATCGCGTTGCCGCCCGAAGCGGAGCGCACGGTCTACGTACGGGTCCCGTACGACGCGTTCGACGGCCTACCGTTATTAAGCGGAGCCGAAATGATCGTGCTTACGACCGTAACCGCACCGCAAGCAACAGACGGTTTCATCTTTTTTGCCGGAGTGAGCCCCGGCTTGAGTTGGGGAACCTATACAATCTCCGACACGGGATACATCTCGCTGCGCGTCGTTGCCGGAGACTGGTTTGCGTGGGCGGATAAGCCGCTGTCCGGTTGGCACACGGAGGAGGAGGTAAATCTCAGCGTGTGGGTCGACGGTCCGGACTACTACGCGGGCTACACCTATCGGAGAAAGCGGTGATGCGCATCCGGGCGGGCGGCGTAGCCGCTGTCGTGCTCGCGCTCGGCATGGTCGTCGGGTGCAGCGACTCCACCGAGCCGTCGGCGCCGGACCTGCCGACTGGTGCGATCGCGGAGCTCGCGGCAGTCACACCGACAGCCGTGACAGGCGCGGTGGGCGCCGCGATCGATCCCTCGCCGAGCGTGCGGGTCATGCGCCGCGAAACGCGCATGCCGATGATGGGCGTGCCGGTCACCTTCGAATTCACCACGGGTCAGAGCACCGTGCAGAGGGTCGCGCACACCGACGGGGAAGGAGTAGCGAGCGCTGCGTGGACACTCGGTACTGTCGCCGGGATACAGCGCATCACGGCCAGATCGTCGGCGACCGGTTCCGCAAGCATCGTATTCACCGCGACCGCGACCGCCGGTCCGGTGGCGAGCGTGGCCGCATACATCGACGTGACCCGCGAGCGCGGCAGCGGAGACCTGCAATCCGCTCCGATTGGATCCACGCTACCGTATCCGCTCTCACTGATCGTTCGAGATCAATTCAACAACGCGATCAGCGGTGCCACCGTGACGTTCGCGGTGCTGTCGGGAGGCGGCCGCATCGAAGGTGCAACAGCCGTCACGAGCTCGACCGGCGTGGCTTCGTCGGGATCGTGGACACTGGGCGCGACACCGGGCACACAGCAGGTGAGAGCGAGAGTCGGGGCCGTGGATATGCTGTTCAGCGCGGAGGCGTGCATGACGACCTGCGCTGCAAGGGCGCAACTCGCTTTCGTGCGCGGCGGCAACATCTACAGCATGATGCTCGATGGCACGGTCATCCAGCTCACGGCGACGGGAAACAATAACGACCCGGCTTGGTCGCCTGACGGCGGGCGAATCGCCTTCACTCGCTTCCACGGCAACGTCCCGGACATCTATGTCATGAACGCGGACGGCTCGA
>JBPCPS010000054.1:0-3443 GCA_050998915.1 Gemmatimonadaceae bacterium | reverse complement strand
CGGCCATCTGATGGCACCGCTCAGGCGCATGCGCATCGATCTCAATTGCGATATGGGGGAGTCGTTCGGGCGGTGGGAGCTTGGCGCGGATGCGGCGGTGCTCCCGCACATCAGCTCCGCGAATATCGCGTGCGGCGCGCACGCAGGCGATCCAGCCGTGATGCGAAAAACGCTGGCGCTTGCCGCCGGGCATGGCGTGGCGTGCGGGGCGCATCCGGGGTTGGCGGATCTCCCGGGATTCGGCCGGCGTGAGATTCCAGTGTCTCCGAGTGAGGCCGGGGATCTTGTCCTCTACCAGCTCGGTGCGCTGGCGGCCATTGCCCGGTCGCAGGGGATCAGGTTGTCTCACGTGAAGCCGCACGGCGCGCTCTACACCATGGCGGCGCGCGACAGGACGCTCGCAGACGCGATCGCCGCCGCCGTGGCGTCCTTCGATCGATCGCTGGTGCTCTTCGGGCTCGCGGGCTCCGGGATGCTCGACGCCGGCAAGGCCGCAGGGCTCACCGTGGCGGCCGAGGGATTTGCGGACCGCTCGTACGAACCGGACGGTTCCCTGACGCCGCGGGCCGTACCCGGATCCGTCATCCACGATCTCGACGCCGTCGTCGCACGCGCCGTCCTGATGGCGGGGAACGGACGCGTCCGAGCGCGAAACGGATCGGAGATCGCGCTGCAGGTCGATACGATCTGCGTACACGGCGACACGCCTGGCGCCGCCGGCCTCGCGCAGGCCGTGCGCGCCGGACTCGAACGCGCGGGCGTCGCGGTGGTCCCCGTCGATCAATGATGTTTTCCTGGTGGAGAGCCGGATCACCGCAGGCACAAAAGGCGCTTGTCGCCGCCGGTCTTGGCTGGATGCTCGACGCATTTGACGTCACGCTCTTCGCGATGGCCCTCCCGGCGATTCGGGCGGAGCTCGGCCTGTCCCCCGCGGCGGGTGGCGCGCTTGGCTCCGCCACGCTCATCGCGGCGGCTGGTGGCGGCGTACTGTTCGGCCTGATCGCCGATCGGTTCGGCCGCACGCGCGCCTTGATGGCGAGCGTCGCCATCTATTCCGTCTTCACGGCGGCCTGCGGATTCGCACAGGACTTCACGCAACTCCTGATCTTTCGAGCACTCCTCGGTATCGGCATGGGCGGGGAGTGGGCGAGCGGCGCGGCGCTCGTCTCGGAAACGTGGCCCGCCGAGCACAGGGGGAAGGCACTCGGCTTCATGCAAAGCGGCTGGGCGGTCGGGTACGCGGCCGCGGCGCTCGTCAACGCCCTCGTGCAGCCGGCGTTCGGGTGGCGCGCCGTGTTCTTCATCGGTATCCTCCCGGCGTTCTTCACGTTGTGGGTACGGAGACACGTCGAGGAGCCAGCGATCTGGAAGGCAGCCTCAACTCAACCTCGACATTGGAGCGGTCTGCTGCTTGCCTTTCGCCAGCCGTTGCTTCCCCTGACGCTGGCGTTGACGCTCATGAACACCTTCACGCTGTTCGCGTGGTGGGGCTTCTACCTCTGGCTGCCCAGCTATCTCACCCAACCAGCATCGGCTGGGGGTGTGGGCCTGCAGTTGCTCTCGAGCTCCGGCTTCATCCTGCTGATGCAGGTCGGGATGTGGTTCGGATACGTCACGTTCGGGTTCGTCAGCGACCGTGTCGGCCGCAAACGAACCTACGTCTCCTACCTGCTGGTGGCGGCCGTCCTGCTTTTCCTCTATGTATCGATCCGGAACCCGATTGCGCTTCTCGCGCTCGGGCCGTTCGTCGCGTTTTTTGCGACCGGCTATTTCAGTGGCTTCGGGGCGGTCACGGCGGAGATCTACCCCACGGCCATCCGCGCGAGTGCGCAGGGCTTCACGTATAACATCGGGCGGATCGCCAGCGCCGCAGCACCGTGGGCCGTCGGCTCTCTCGCCGCCAGCCACGGGTTTGGAGCGGCCCTGTCGTTGTCGTCCGCCGCGTTCGTTCTGGCGGCCGTGACGTGGGTGTGGATCCCCGAAACGCGAGGGAGGGAGCTCGAGTGATGCCCAAGTGCCCACGCCCAACCGGCAACCCAGACCGCTGGTCGATCGCGTTGGAACCCAGCCGTCATGCCGTCCGATACGATATATGATGTGCGACACGCCCGGCGCCATGGGCACAGAAGTCTCCGTAACCGTAAGAAAAAGCACCGCTTATGATTAGCGTAGCCGCCATCCGGATGCAGCAGTTCGGCGTGCAGTTCTACCAGGCGGCGCTCACCGCCAAGGACATCGACAAGCTCGTCCGCTTCGAGGTCCTCAACTACGGCGAGCAGGCCCAGGGTGTGCGAGGGCGTCGTCGCGGCGCGCCGCCGCCGTCCACGAGCAAGGTCAACTGGGACGTGCTCGAGCGACGCATCGCGGCCAACGACAAGGCCTATCAGCGTCAGATCATCCGCAAGAAGATCGATGAGCTCGTGCAGTACTACGAGCAATGCCGACAGGCCCGTGACCTGCCATCGATCCCTGGTGCGGTGATCATCTCCTGCGACGAAACGCTCCGCTTCGAGGCGGTGGAAGCGGGCTCGATCGTTGGCACATTGAAGGTGCCCGAGCGCGAAGGCATCCTGCGCGCCATTGATGGCCAGCACCGGCTGCTCGCCCTGCACGCCGATCGCGACCGGTTCGATGGTGAGGAGTTCACGGTGCCGGCGATCATCTTCGACCGCCTGCCGGAAGACCATGTCGTCCAGATGTTCGTCACGATCAATGCGAAGCACACGAGGCTCAACGCCTCGCACCTGGTCTCACTCTCGGGGCGCCAGCTGTATCGAGACGACAGCCTGGCGGCCGCGCACGACATCGTCCGGGCGCTGAACGACCGTGAGGATTCTCCGCTGTACGGCGACATCAAGCTCCTCGGTGTCGGACGCGGACGCGTGGCACAGGCGCCACTCGCGCAGGAGTTGAAAAAGCTGTTTGCGTCGGAGGCCTTTGGCGCGGGCCGTAAGGGAGACGAATTCCGCGAGGATGCAAAGCGGTTTTTCGTGAACTACCTGAAGCAGGTGGCGCAGGTGTTCAACGCGGCGTGGAGCGGCCGGAAGTACAGCGTCAGGTCAGCGTCGGCACTGCGAGCGTTCATTCGCGTTGCACCCGACGTCATTCGTCGCCTGGACGAGGAGCATGCCGAGCGCACCGACTTCCGGGCGATCGGCCGCGTGATCTCTCCGTGGGGCCGCCGGATCGGTGACTTGCGCTTCGAGACACAGGGGGCGTGGAAGCAGACGACGGTGGACCAGCTTGCGAAGGAGTTGCGCCTGGCGCTCCAGTACCCGGAAGGGGCGGCAGTCTGAGAAGAACTCCAGCGAGCCGCGTTCTTTGTTCGATGTTCTTAATTCTGAATTAAAAGAGCCCCGTGGTTTGACCCACGGGGCTTGCGGTTTGCAGCCGGCCAGGCTCCCCAGCAACTCACGGCTCCCTGCCGCAAATATTCAGGCCGT
>JBPCPS010000196.1:0-47102 GCA_050998915.1 Gemmatimonadaceae bacterium | reverse complement strand
GTTGCGGTGGACGTCCGGGGCCCGTTTGTTGCGCTTTCCCCCACCCCTGCCCGCGGTTGGCGTTGCATGACGCGCCTGACTTTACTTGTCCTGTCTACGACCCTGTTAGGAGCCGATTGCGGTAATCACCCAACACGGCCCGGCGAAGGTAGCGTTCGGGAGCGGTGGTTTCAGCCGCACGCTTTTGGATTGCCGCGTCCCAGACCAGTCGCGTCGGATGGTGCGGTCTACTTCGCTACGGGTAATGGTTTCGTAGTCTCCCGTAATCCCGCGACCGGAGCGGTGAAGTGGTCGACTCAAATCGGTGCCAGCCCGCACAGCGCATCCTCGGACATCGTTGGTCAGAATTTCATTCTGTCCAACGGCGTGCTCGTCACCGCTGTCCAGTTTCACACCTCGGCAGTAAACGCCGCAACCGGAGCCGAGCTGTGGCGCTATCACGCGCCGTTGGACACGATGTACAAGACGACTCCGCGGCCCGGGTTCGTCGAAAAAGCTCGAATAGAGGCCGATGACAACACTGTGTATATCCCGGCATGGGGTGCCAGCGTTAGCGCGGTTGAGCTCAGCACTGGAATCGTCAAATGGGTGTGGCGCCCGGAATCCACGTTAGCGCACCGATCAGGAGCAACCTCTGTACGTATCGCTGAAGACGCTCTGTTCGCGACGGTGTGGCGCCATCTCGACGCCTTAGGCGCGAAAAAAGAGGCGTGGCTGGTAGCGCTGAATAAGGGCTCAGGCGCGGAGATGTGGCGCTTCGTTTTTCCGGGGCAGGGATCGGGAGCCACGGCTTCGGGCGCGCCAGCGTTGTGGCGGCACTTGGTTATCGTTTCTCTCGTGAGCGGCGACCTCTATGCCATCGATCGATCCAGCCAGCGGGTCGTATGGCACGTCCCGCCGCACATTGCTCCCTCATGGAGTCTTCCCGTCGCCGTGATATCGGCACCAGAAGTATTTGGCGACGCGGTTTATTCAGGTAGCATTGACGAAAAACTTCGGTCCTATCGTGCCTCAGATGGCTCTCAGATATGGGAATCCGCGGGAGGCCAGTTTGATGATCTGCTGGTCACTGACAAGCGGATTTACGGAGCACATGGGTCGTCTTTGTTCGTGTATGATCGCAGCTCAGGATCACAATACGCTACGCTTCGTCATCCTCGACGAGCAGTGAACCAAATCTTTGCGACTCCGGCAACCGCGCACAACGGCCAGATATTCATTACGCTCAGCGACGGCGCCTGGAGCTTCGACGAGCCTTAGCCGTGCTCTAGCCGGCTTCCTCCTCGCTTCTGCTCTCCCGCACAGCGCGGCGCCTGCGCGTGGCGTGGAGCTGCCGTAGCGAAGGAATGACCAGCCATCCCGCAACGATAACGAAGCCGATGCCGAACACGGAAACGAGCACCCCTCCCGGCAAAAGTATGAATGCCCCTACCGCGCCAGCGGCTGCGCCGAAACCGCCTGAGTCACCCTCGCGCGGGAGCAAACCGGACACAGTCGCGAGAAGATCTATTCCAACCTAGAGCAGGAATCTACCGAGCGCCGCGAACATAACCGCCAGAAGCGGTGTCGCCCATTTCCAGAATACTTTTGCCATCGAATCAGTAGAAGGCAGCGGCGCGAGGTCACGAACGTCACCGGCATTTGGTGCACAACGTAACTTTCATCCATGAAGTTGAAGCCGGTAATTATCAGCGTTTGTTGCTGCACCGCAGCCGGGCTCGCCGCGGCTCCGGCCGAGGCGCAACGGTGGAATGATACCCGCGCGCGTGCCCTGGTCGAGCGGGCAACCGCGCTCCGGGCCATGCAGCTCGCGGATACCGCGCTCCGCGACTACCGCGCGGAGGCCCACGGTTACGTCACCTTCCTCGCCCAGCTCGGGGAAGGGTTCACCGAGCCGCCGAAGATCGTCAAGGCCGACGAGCTGGCGCTGGACGTTTACTGGATGGCGCCGAACCTGAGCAAGCAGTTGATCCGCGGGCGGCGCGACACTCTGCTGCTGCCGACCGACATCAACTACCACCGCGACCATCTCGGAATAATTCAGAACAATTTCCCGGAGATGATCCGCCTGGGCGACGGTGACGAGGTGGAGGACGTGCCCCATCCGCTGTCGGCGACCGGCCTGCGGGAGTACGACTTCGCGATCAGCGATTCACTGGAGATCCGGTTGGGGCCACGCACGCTCTATGTGTACGAGACGCGCGTGCGCCCGAAGGACGACCGCCAGCCGCGGGCGATCGGGGCGTTGTACATAGATCGCGAGACGGCCGAGCTGGCGCGCATGGCGCTGAGCTTCACGCGCGCGGCGCTCAAGGACCGTGAGCTCGAGGACGTCGCGGTCGTACTCGAAAATGGCTTGATCGAGGGCCGCTTCTGGCTGCCGCGCAGGCAGGAGATCGAGATCAGGCGCTCGGGAACGTGGCTGGATTACCCCGCGCGCGGGATCATTCGCGGACGGTGGGAAATCTGCTGCTATGAAGTGAACACCGGGCTGAACCGGGCGATGTTCGCGGGGCCGGAGATCGTGCCCGCTTTCATTCCGGCCGGTCCGCAGGGCGATTCGGCGCGGCGCGAGCTATTCACCGGCAACATCCTCGACGACCTGCCGGACGACGTGCGCGCGGTCACCGACGCGGAAGTCCTCGCGGTCCAGGAGGAGGCGCGCGCGCTCGTGCGCGCGCAAGCGCTGGCGCAGACCCGATCGACTGCGCTCGCGGGTCGCCGGGTCTCGGACTTCGTCAGGTTCAACCGAGTCGAAGGACTCGCCCTCGGCGCGGGGCTGTCGCAGCGTCTGGGGGCGGGCGTGTCCCTGTTCGTGGGCGGCCGTTACGGGTTTTCCGATTACGAGTGGAAAGGGCGGGGCGGAATCTCATACCGGCAGGCCAGCGGCGCAGGAGTTC
The DNA here is from genome assembly GCA_050998915.1 of Gemmatimonadaceae bacterium. Classification (GTDB taxonomy): domain Bacteria; phylum Gemmatimonadota; class Gemmatimonadetes; order Gemmatimonadales; family Gemmatimonadaceae; genus JACDCY01. The sequence goes on along the minus strand of JBPCPS010000196.1, from coordinate 44,202 downwards.
TCGTCGAGGCGTACGACGACCACGCCATGGCGGGCGACGAGATGGAGCGATCGTTGTTCGTCAACAGCGTCGCGGCGCAGGAGTTCGGGAGCGACTACACCGACCCGTTTGGCATTCGCGGGTATTCGCTGTCCGTCTTCACCCCTGCGGCTGCCGGGTGGCGGGGATCATTTACGTACGCGAAGGAACGCCAGCGGGCGCTCGCCGTGAACGCGGCGCCGGCCAGCGGCGAGTTCGCTCCCACGATTCCTGCGGGACACATCAGCGAGCGGAGTCTCGAGGCCGTGTTCGAGCGGGCCACGCACATGACGGTCGGCGGCATCGAGGCGCGGTACCGGCTGGAGGGATCCCTCTTCAGCTTCGAGGCCCGGGACGTATCGTCCTTTCGCCACCGCGGGCGACGTGGATCGCTCATGGTGAATCTGGAGAAGCCGTTTGGCGCGAACCGGTTGGTCATGAGGATGACGGCGGCCGCGCTGGGTGACGAGAACATGGCGTATCCTCTCACCCCCGGGCCTGGGGACATGCCGGGGGATCTGCCGGACGTAGTCGTGGAGTCGCTGGCCCCACTGCAACGGCAGCACCTGGTGTATTTCGGGGGACCGGTGACCGGTCCGGGCTACGATTTCCACGAATTCGTGGGAACGTCGGGCGGGTCCGCGCGACTGGAATGGCAGCTGCACGCGCCGTTCCCGGCCATATCGCTCGGGCGTTTCGGCCGCGCGCCCGCGCGGATGACGCTCGCGCCTTACGTGAACTTCGTTGCGATAAATGGTGGGGCCGGCGCGTTTCGGCGCGGGCACGGGCTGTATGCGAGCGTCGGTCTCGGCGCGGTGACGGTGTTCGACATGTTGCGAGTGGACGTCGCGCGCGGATTGCGCGACGGGCGGTGGACGATGTCGATAGACGTCAATCGGGATTTCTGGCCCGTGCTGTAGCTCCGGGCTAGAGACGTGGGAGGCGCGCGACCTTCCGGCCGCGCGCCCCTCACCGTTGCTAGTTCGTCAACTCCGCTGTTGCGATCGCGCCGTTCATCTGCGGAAGTACGCTGACCGTCTTCACGACACGGTGCGTGGCCCGGTCAACCCAGACGGTGTGCTTTTCGCCGCTGCCATCGGCCGACGTGACTTCGACCTTGTGCGCGTTGAACTTGCCGGCAGGAACCGTGACCTCTTCCGTTCCCACCACTCTGAGCGCCCGCAGTTTCACCTGCTGAGTCATGACGTCGAAGTTGCGGAACGTCGCCGTGTACCCGTCCGCGAGCGGCAGGGCCGCGAGAACTGCGTCGGAGCCGGCCCCGTCCGCGAACACGGCGCCGCCCAGCTCAGCTGAGACAGGTCGCTCCTGGCCGCCCATGCTCATCGAACCGGTTGCCTTGTTATCGCGGAAGCTGATCGTAATGACAGCCGGCCCCTGCCGCAGAACGCGCTCGCGAAGGATCAGCGTGCCCTTCTCGATCGTTGACTGCTCCTCGATGATTCCCGTGGGCAGCTTCGAGACTTCGCGCACCATCCAGGCGCCGCCGCTGTCGACTATGGTGCGCGTCAGCTCGAGCGGGATGGTCTGACCGGCGAGTTCCAGCTTCGCGGTATACGTGTCCGTGCCGGCGCGCAGATCGCTATCGGGCTTGGGCGTGTCTGCAGAGACGGCTACCACGCGCGGCAGCTCGACCGTGCGCACGTCCACCGTGATCTCACCGAGTCGCGTTGCCACATCCACTGGCATGCTCTCCTGGTATCGGCCGTTCAAGTGCTTCGCGAGAAACTTCTCCGCCGCGGCGAACATCGCCATGTTGTTCACGGGGCGCGCAAAGCCGTGGCCTTCATCGGGGGCCACGATGTACTCCACCGGGAAGCCGCGCTCGCGCAGCGCGACGACGATCTGATCGCTCTCGGCTTTCTTCACGCGCGGATCGTTGGCTCCCTGGATCACCAGAAGCGGGACGCTGATCCTGTCCGCCGCAGTCAGCGGCGACTGCCTGGCGAGCTGCGCGCGCCCTTCGGGCGTGTTCGGATTACCCATCCGCTCATGAAACATCACACGGATCGCCTCCCAGTAAGGGGGGATCGAGTTGAGCAGCGTGATCAGGTTCGAAGGGCCTACGATGGATACACCGGCCGCGTAAACGTCGGGCGTAAAGGCAAGCCCCGCGAGGGTGGCGTACCCGCCATAGGAGCCGCCCATGATGCCCACTCGCTTGCGATCGACCATCCCCTGCGCAACGAGGTGCCGTACGCCAGCCGTGAGGTCCTCCTGCATCAACTGGCCCCATTCGTTATTCCCGGCGTTCAGGAATCGCTTCCCATATCCCGTGGAACCGCGAAAGTTCGGCTGCAGTACCGCGTAGCCGCGGTTGGCGAGGAACTGGGCCATCGCGCGGTATCCCCACGTGTCCCGCGCCCACGGTCCGCCGTGCGGCACGAGGATCAACGGAAGATTTCGCGCCTCGACTCCCACGGGCAGCGTCAGAAAAGCGGGAACTTCGAACCCGTCCGATGCGCGGTAGCGGACGGCCGTCATCGGCGCGAGGGCGCCGCGCGGCAGATCCTCAAAAACCCTGTACTGCAGGGTAAGCGTCTTGCTGTCGCGGTTGAAGAGATATCTCACGCCAGGCTCTCGATCGCTGAAGGCTGCGACCATCCAGAGCCGTTCGTCCGTCGTCGATCCCGCGAGCGACAGCTCGAGTCCGGGCAGCTGTTGTTGCAAGGCCCGGTAGTCGCGCTCCCATTCGCCGTTGCGCCAGTAGAGGCGGGTTCTCTCGTCCTCGTAGCTTGTCCCGACGAGCTCGTCCGTCAGGTCCGAAAATATGGCCCCCCCGAAGTCCACGCGATTCATCGGATCCGACTCCACCAGCGATTCCTGACGTGTGACGGGGTCGAACAGGACCAGACGCGTGAGGTCCAGGCTGTCGCCCTTGTTCGTCTCGAGATAAACCCGTCTGTTGTCGCGGTCGAAGCGGATCGGGTTGCAGCTTTCGAAGACTCCGCAAGAGTAGATCTGGACGAAATCGGTCGAATCGACTCTGAGAATCTCGGTGTCGCCGCGATCGGTCGTTCGCGTCGCGAGGCGCAGGGTTCCCCGGTTGTCGAAAATCCAGGCGGTAATCCGTTGCGTGTTCTCACGCAACCGCCGGCGCAGGCCCGTGGAGATTTCCACGCGATACAGATCGTGCCAGGCCTTGTCCCGTTCGTTGAGGCCGACGTAGATCACGTCGGGCTGACTCTTCGGAACCGAGTAAATGACCGCCGTGACGCTGTCCGCCGATGTCAGATTCCGCGCGGGCGGGACTTCCTGGCCCGCGGGAGCCTGGGCTGATGGATCGACGGCGTACACGTTGAAGTTCTCGTCGCCGCCGGCGTCCTGAACGAACAACACGTACCTGCCGTCGCGGGTCCAGAAATAACCCCGGACCGGGCGCCGCGTGTCGTTCGTGAGGAGCTTGGCGGCCGAAAACGGCTCGTTGATCCCCTTCACCCAGATGTTGCGCGTGTCCTTGTATGGCTTGATGAACGAGATGTACTTGCCGTCGGGCGAGAGCTGCGCGCCGGAGATCTCCGGATTGCCGAAGAAATGGTGCCGTTCAATCAGGGGTGGCAGCCCGGCTGCCTGACCGCCGGCGATCGATGGAGCGGTCGCGAGCAGAGCAACCAGAAATGACGTAACTGCAACCGCGCGATGGCGGGAGACGGGGGTGGGGCGCATGGTATCAATCATTGGCTTGAGGGGAGCGGTAGCGTAATCGCGGCGATGGAAACTTACGATTTCGCCGCGGGCAACGGGGGGGACGGGTCCGGGCCAGGCCCGGTGGCTCGATTCTGTTCGCGCAATAGGCCGTATTTCGGTCACGCGCGGCGTTCCGGGGTGCGGCACCGGAGCGCTATCGATCGTAACCTGGCCTGATGCCTGCCGATTCCTGGCTCCGGCCAATCCTCGCTGGCCTGCTCGACCAGGCGCACCTCGCGGCAATCGACGCTGCCGTAACGACCAGCTACTGGGAAACGGCGGCGCGGATATCGCCGCTCACGGATGAAGAGATCCTCGCCGCCGTGTCGGAGCAACTTCATGTGTCGACCGCGAAGCGTCTGCTCGTCAGCTCGCAGGCGCGCGAAAGGGTTCCGGAAGAGTTGGCGCGACGCTATCGAATTCTTCCGCTGGCCGTGACGGATGGCACACTCGAGATCGCGACGGCCAATCCCTACGACATCGACTGCGAGCGCACGCTCGCGTTCTGGTCGGGTCGCCGCGTACGCATGATGGTGGCGCCGCCGTCGCGAATCGACGCGCGCATCGACGAGGTATACCGCCCGGAAGACGCGGTCGCCAAGATCCTCGATGGCGTGGCGGAGCGCCGCGAGCTGGACGAGCTGCCGGAGCCGGCCGACGAGTCTCACAGCTATCTCGACGAATCAGCGATCGAGCGCCCGGTCGTCAAGCTGGTGGACCACATCGTCGCAGAGGGGATTGCTTCGCGGGCGAGCGACATCCACCTCGAGGCCGAAGAGCAGGGGATCGTCGTGCGATACCGCGTGGACGGCGTACTGCGACAGGCGATGACTCTCCCCCGCATGATCGGCGTACCGCTGGTGTCGCGTATCAAGATCATGGCACACATGGACATCGCGGACCGTTTGCGCCCCCAGGGAGGGCGCGCGCGGGTCGGCGCCAACGGAGTCGGAATCGATCTGCGCGTGTCCACCCTCCCATCGGCTCACGGCGAGAAGGTCGTCATACGGATTCTCGACGCGCGCACCACCGCGCGATCGCTCGACTCGCTTGGGTTCTCGCGGGACGAGACCGCCCGCATACACCGCCTGCTCGATGCGCGCGAAGGTCTTGTTCTGGTGACCGGCCCGACGGGCTCCGGCAAGACTACCACGCTCTATGCGATGTTGCGGCACCTGCAGCTTCGCGGCGTCAACATCGTCACGGTCGAGGATCCGGTCGAGTACCGGACTCCGGGAATCGTGCAGGTGCAGGTCAACGAAAAGGCGGGGCTGACGTTTGCCGTGGCGTTGCGATCCATCCTGCGGCAGGATCCCGACATCGTGCTCATCGGAGAGATACGAGACCGCGAGACGGCGGCGATCGCCATTCAGGCATCGCTCACCGGCCATCTCGTGCTCGCGACGCTCCACACCATCGACGCGTGCAGCTCGATCGCGCGGATGACCGACCTCGGCGTCGAGCCGCAGAAGATGGCCACCGCGCTGAAGGGCGCGATCGCCCAGCGGCTCGTCCGGAGGCTGTGCGCGTGTGGATCGCCGGGCGGGTGCACGCGCTGCGGTGGCTGCGGTGACCGCGGCAGGATCGCGGTCGCCGAAATCATCGTCTCCACGCCGGAGCTCGAACGGCGCATCGTACGAGGCGATGGCGTTTCGTCGCTGATCGAGGCCGCGCGGGCCGACGGAACTTGCTCGATATGGGAATCCGGCCTTGCGCACGTCGCGGCCGGAGAGACCCGGCTGGAAGAGCTTCTCCGCGTCGCCGAGCGTCCGCCGGACGAGGTCGTGCCCGCCGCGAAGACGGGCCAGTATCATTCCAGCACCAGCAAAGCCAAAGGCGAGATGACCCAGATCAAGGTCGGCGTGGTGGATGTGTACGTGATCGCGCGCGAGGGAAGCGAGTGGCGCGTGCTGGCACTGCAGCGCGCCGACGACACGCGCTGTCCGGGGTCCTGGGAATCCGTGCACGGCCATGTCGCCGACGGCGAGAAGCCGGAGGACGCGGCGCTGCGGGAGCTGCGAGAGGAGGCGGGGCTCGACGCTGAGCGGCTTTACAACCTCACGGTCAACGCCTTCTATCTGCACCGCGAGCAGACCGTCCAACTCGCCATCGCGTTCGCCGCCGTGGTATCGTCAGCCGCCGCGGTAACGCCCGGTCCCGAGCACGTAAAATTCGAGTGGCTGACTATGGCCGACGCTTCGCACCGCTTCTCCTGGCCCCGGGAGCGCGAAGCCCTGGCTCACATCGGCGTGCTTCTGCCCGATGGCGACGCCGGACCGACCGAGGACGTGCTGCGGATCATCTGAGCGGAGCCGGGCACCAACGCTGGAGGGCGCGCTGAGGGCTGTGCCCCCGAAGGGAGCGTCTTAGCGAAGCGTAGCTCCCGCAGGGGGCATAGCCATCGACGCGGCCCGGCGCATGGAATCAGCGCGGCTTGACCGTGGTGACATGCAGCGCGTCCTGCGGCGCGTTCGGCTTTACGCGTACGCTCTTGGCCGGGATCCCGACGTTGACGTGATACGGCCGCACGTCTTTCGTGGCGACCGCGACCGCTCCGACCATCGCGTTCTCCCCGACGTGCACGCCCGCGAGCACAGTCGCGTGATACGTGATCCGGGTCCCTTCGCTTAAAGTCGTCACGGCGTTGGTCACGTCCTTCTGGTCGACGATGCTGTGCGTGTGGCTGTAGATGTTGGCGTAATCCGAGACGGATGTGCCGTCCCCAATAACGATCCCTCCACGGTCGTCGAGCAGCACGTGACGGTGCACCACGACGTTGTCGCCCACGTCCATGTTGTAGCCGAACGAAAACTCCACGTGCTGAAACGCCTTGAAGTTCTCACCGCACCGCTTGAAGATGTGCGGCGCGAGCAGCCGGCGAAGCTTCACTCCCAGCTCGACGTTCTGCCCGCCGAGGGCAGTCCGATCGAACGAGTACCAGAGCCAGAGCAGCGGCTTCACCTTCTGGAATCGGGTGTCGTCGCATTCCGCGTAGTACTCGGGCTCCAGCGTGACGTTGCGCGGATCCAGCGCCGACAGCGCCAGCCGCGTTCCCATGGGAAGCGAGCGGTCCTCCACTGCGCTCTCCCAGTCGCTCGCGTACTCGGGGTAGGTGATCTCGCACAGAGTGTCGCGGCAGAGGATCGCGCGGTCGGTGGCGTCGTCGGCCAGCGCCACGTCGATTTGGTCCAGCCACGCCGAGGCCAAGGAGGCGTTCGGCCTATCCGCGATTCTTCTTAAGGGGAGCAGTGCCACGTTGGCAACCGGTTAGTGTGGGCCGATGGTTTGCTCGAACCGTCTATGGAGCCGGCGCCCGCAGCGATCTCGCGCGCACCAGCGCCCGCTCCCGTTCTATGCGGGGCAGCACCTGCTCCCAGAACGCGTTCTGCTCGTTCAAAAATCTCACTACCAGCGGCTGATCGAGATCGATCTCGCCGTCGAACACGAAGATCGCGCTCTGCGTCTCGCGCTGCTTGAGGCGCTGCTCGCCGAAGGCCGAGCTCAGCGGGATCACGTCGACCGGCCGGAAGTCGCGCCCGGTGCTGGTGATGATCAGATCCATCGGGCTGAACCTGATGTCCGGCTCCACTCCGTAGAACGACACCAGCCACAGCGACAGCTGCCGCCCGCCGAATCGCTGCGACAGTTCCGTCACCCGCCGGCTGGCGCTCTGCTGCAGATCGCGCAACGCGCGGTACGAATCGGGAGTGAGCAGGCGAATCAACCCTTCTTCCAGCGGCAGCAACCTCACGACCAGCCCGGGCGGCTGCAGGCGAATCGCTATCTCGTCCTGACGGAGAGTTCCAAATCCGGCCGGAACGAGGTTCATCCCGGTCGTGTCCTGCGCGGAAGAGATGGGAAGGACCGCGCCCCCCGCGGTCTGCGCGGGCGCGGGCGCGCACGACGCGCCGACCAGCACCGCCGACATCCAAAGAGAATTACTGGCTCTCATCGGCCCCGCCGGGTTCGCCTAGCAGTTCCTCGATCGCGCCCGCGACTTCGTCGCGTCCCTCTCCGGTCGTGGCGCTGAACGGGATCACCTGCGCTCCCTCGAAGTCGAGCTGCTGCTCGATCTCGGAGATCCGCTCCGCTGCCGCGCGCCTGGAGAACTTGTCAACCTTCGTTGCAACGAAGATCGCAGGAACGCCGGTTTCCGCAAGGAAGCCGAGCATCGTGCGGTCTTCCGGCGAGAGGTCGCGCCGGCTGTCGTAGATCTGCACGATTCCGCGGAGCTGCTTCGTGCCGCGGAGATAGCTCTCGATCAGCGGCTCCCACTCGGCTCGCTGCGTCTTGGACACGCGGGCGTAGCCGTAACCCGGGAGGTCCGTGAACACGAAGCTACCGTTGACCAGGAAGAAGTTGATCTCGCGCGTGCGGCCGGGGGTCCTGCTGACGCGGGCGAAGGCCTTCCTGCGGACGAGGGCGTTCAGCAGCGACGACTTTCCGACGTTGGAGCGTCCCGCGAAAGCCACTTCGGGGACCGTGATATCGGGCCGCCATCCGCCTACGCTGGCCAATCCGCCGAGGAACTCGATGCTCCGTATTACGAGGGGATCAGCGGGCCGCGAGGTCAACGTCAGTGCGCCGTCGGCTGCTCGTAGCCCGCGGGCGGCTTGACGAACGTGGCCGGCTGGTCGATGGCCGCTACGACGGCGGTCACGCCGGCGCCGCCCCGGAGCGCGATCGCGAGAACCTCGTCCATCGTCTTCACGGGGTGGAAGCGCACGGTTCGCGTGACCTCCTCCGGCAGCTCGTCGAGGTCGCGCAGGTTCCCGTGCGGGATGATGACCTCGCGCACCTTGTTTCTGTGCGCGGCGACCGCCTTTTCCTTGAGCCCGCCGATGGGCAGGACGCGGCCGCGCAGCGTGATCTCGCCCGTCATCGCGACGTCGCCGCGCACCGGGATCTGCGACAGGGCGCTGATCACGGCGGTCGCGATCGCGATTCCAGCCGACGGGCCGTCCTTCGGAGTCGCGCCGGCGGGAAGGTGCACGTGGATGTCGCGCGTGCGGTAGAAATCCGGCTTGATGGCGAGCGCGTCCACGCGCGAGCGCGTGTAGCTGAGCGCGGCTGAAGCCGATTCCTTCATGACGTCGCCGAGCGTGCCCGTGAGCTGCAGCTTGCCGCGGCCCGGGACGGCGCTGACCTCGACCTCCAGCAGCTCGCCGCCGCTCTGGGTGTACGCGAGCCCCGCGGCCACGCCGATCTTGTCCTCGAGCGAGACGTCGTCGGCGTCGTGCGGCGGAGTGCCGAGCAGTCCCTTGATGTCGGACGCGCGCACGACGCGGTCGGGGATCGAGCCCGGGTTCTCCGCGATGCGGCGCGCGAGCTTGCGCCCGACGCGGGCGATGCGGCGCTCGAGCTCGCGGACGCCGGCCTCGCGCGTGTAGCTGCGCATGATCTCGGGGAGTACGTCGGGGTCCCAAGTGACCTCGGCCGGGTCCAGCCCGTTGGTGTGCAGCTGCCGCGGCACCAGGAACTGGCGCGCGATCGCGAGCTTTTCGTAGTCGAGGTAGCCCGCGAGGCGGATGATCTCCATCCGGTCGCGGAGCGGATCGGGGATCCCCTGCAGGGAGTTGGCGGTGGTGACGAACAGCACCTGCGACAGGTCGTAATCGACTTCCAGGTAGTGATCGTTGAACGCGCGGTTCTGCTCGGGGTCCAGTACCTCGAGCAGCGCCGCCGCGGGATCGCCGCGGAAGTCGGCGCCCAGCTTGTCGATCTCGTCGAGCAGGATGACCGGATTCACGACCTCGGCGCGGCGCATCGCCTGGATGATGCGGCCGGGCATCGAGCCGATGTACGTGCGGCGGTGACCGCGGATCTCCGCCTCGTCGCGGATCCCGCCGAGCGACATGCGCACGAATTTGCGGCCGAGCGCGCGCGCGATGGACTTGCCGAGCGACGTCTTGCCGACGCCCGGCGGTCCCACGAGGCAGAGGATCGGTCCCTCGATGCGGCCGACGAGCGACAGCACCGCGATGAAATCGATGATGCGGTCCTTCACCTCGTCGAGCCCGTAGTGGTCCGCGTCGAGCGTCTGCCGCGCGTGCGCCACGTCGAGCACGTCGTCGGTGCGCTCGTTCCACGGGAGGCTGACGATCCAGTCCACGAAGTTGCGGGCGACGGTGTACTCCGGCGACATTGGCGACATGCGCCGCAGCTTGCGCAGCTCGCGCGTCGCGCGCGTGTGCACGGCGTCCGGCAGCGATTTCTCGCGCATCTGCGCCTCGAGGTCGGAGAAGTCGTCCGACTCGTCTTCGCCGAGCTCGCGGTGGATCGCGCGCAGCTGCTCCTGCAGGTAGAACTCGCGCTGGTTCTGAACCATGGCGCCGCGCACGTCGTCGTCGATCTTGCGCTCGAGGTTGAGCAGCTCGGTCTCGCTCGAGAGGATGTCGCCGAGCCGGTCGAAGATCGCCGGCAGGGAATCGATCTCGAGAAGCTGCTGCCGGACTTCGTGCTTGAGCGAGACGTGCGCCGCGATGCCGAACGCCTGGCGCTGCTCGGAGTCCGCGGCCTGCACCATCGCGACGACTTCGCCTGGGATGCGGCGGTGGAGCGCGACGTACTCCTCGAACAGCGTGAGCGCGCGCCTGCGAGCCGCCTGGCCGTCCGACGTGGAACCGCCCGGCGTTATCGGGAACGGCTCGACCGTCGCGCGCAGCCGCTTCCCGGGGCGGCCGAAGCGCTTCACGCGGCCGCGGGCGATGCCTTCGACGAGGACTTTAGTAGTGCCGTTCGGAACCCGCGAGACCTGCAGCACGCGGGCGATCACGCCGACGCGATACAGGTCGTCCGCGCCCGGCTCCTGGATCTCTCCGTCCTTCTGCGCGACGAGGAAGAGATGCTTGTCGGCGTTGACCGCGGCTTCGACCGCCGCAAGCGACGCCTGCCGTCCCACAAGCAGCGGGATGACTACGTATGGGAACAGCACCAGGTCGCGCAGCGGCAGCACGGGCAGCCGCTCGCTCGTGGTGAACGATTCGTTATCTCGGGTGAACTCGATTGGCATACGAGGTTTTGACGGGGAATCCAAGCAATGAGATTTTAGAGGCCAGAGAGCCAGACGGAAGCAACCGCGGTCGCTTCCCCCTAGCTCTCTGGCTTCCGGCACCCCATCTCTTTGAATCCGGCTGGATTGTCTCTACGCTTCCTTCTTGCGCAGCGCGGTGTCGATCTCGAGGAGCGGCGGTACGCCGTTGGTCACGCACGCCTCGGTCACCTTCACCTCGACCACGTCGTTGCGGCTCGGTAGATCGAACATCACGTCCATCAGGATCTCCTCGACTATCGCGCGCAGGCCGCGTGCGCCGGTGCCGCGCTTGAGCGCTTTCTGCGCGACCGCAGCGAGGGCCGATTCCTCGAAGGTGATCTTGACGTTCTCGAGCCCGAACAGCTTGGTGTACTGCTTGGTAAGCGCGTTGCGCGGCTCCTTGAGGATCCGCACCAGCGAGCTCTCGTCGAGCGCGTCCAGTGCGACCGTGACGGGCAGACGACCGACCAGCTCGGGTATCAGTCCGTACCGCAGCAGATCGTCGGGCTCCACTTCCTCGAACGGCATCGTCGCGCTCAGCCCGCCGATCTTGACGCCGGCGTTGTTGAAGCCGATCTGCCGTCTGCCCGTGCGCGCCTCGATGATCTTCTCGAGGCCGTCGAACGCGCCGCCGCAGATGAACAGGATGTCCTTGGTGTTGACCTGGATGTACTCCTGCTGCGGATGCTTGCGGCCGCCCTGCGGCGGAACCGACGCGACCGTGCCCTCGATGATCTTGAGCCCAGCCTGCTGCACGCCCTCGCCCGAAACGTCGCGCGTGATACTCGGGTTTTTCGACTTGCGCGCGATCTTGTCGATTTCCTCGATATAGACGATGCCGCGCTCGCACTCGGCGACGTTGAAGTCGCCGGCCTGGAGCAGCCGGACCAGGATGTTCTCGACGTCCTCGCCGACGTAGCCGGCTTCGGTGAGCGTCGTGGCGTCGGCGATCGTGAACGGGACGTCGAGGATCCGCGCCAGCGTCCGGGCGAGCAACGTCTTGCCCACCTCGGTGGGGCCGATCAGCAGGATGTTCGACTTGTCGAGCTCTACCTCGTCTTCCTTCAGCGAGGCGGAGTTGATGCGCTTGTAGTGGTTGTAGACCGCGACCGACAGCGCTTTCTTCGCGTGCTCCTGGCCGATGACGTACTGGTCCAGGACGTCCTTGATCTCCTGCGGACAGGGGACCTGGGTAATCGACTCGGCTACCTCGCGCTCTTCGTCCTCGGCGAGGATCTCGTTGCACAGCGCGATGCATTCGTTACAGATGTACACCGACGGGCCGGAGATGAACTTCCGGACCGAATCCTTCGATTTTCCGCAAAACGAGCAACGGAGGTGTTTATCCTGCGACATGAACGCTCGGCGCCAGACGTTTTACCCGATCGACAGCTCGATTTGAGAGTTAATGGCGACTCTCGGCACGGTCAAGAAGATTGTACCGGCGTGCGGCTTACGGACTGATACACAAAGTTAACTGGTTGTTGCCGCTCGGAGGAGCCTTACTTCCAGCAATTGGCGGTTGGCTATTGGCTGTTGGCCTGATGCGGAACAGCAGGAAGAGCGTGGCCGTGAGCTAACAGCCAATAGCCAACAGCCAATAGCGCTATTTCTTATTAATCGCCTCTTCGATCTCGCCCCGATGCGAGATCACGTTGTCGATCACGCCGTACGCCTTCGCCTCTTCGGCCGACATGAAGCGGTCGCGATCCATGTCGCGCTCGATCTGCTCGATCGGCTTGCCGGTGTGCTTGGCGAAGAGCTGGTTCATCTGCGAGCGCAGGTACAGGATCTCGCGCGCCATGATCTCGATGTCGGCCGCGGTGCCCTGCGCGCCGCCGGACGGCTGGTGGATCATGATCCGCGCGTGAGGCAGCGCCGAGCGCTTGCCCGGACGCCCGGCGGCCAGCAGGAATGCGCCCATGCTGGCGGCGAGTCCCATGCAGTTGGTGTTGACCGGCGACTTCAGGAACTGGATGGTGTCGTAAATCGCCATGCCCGATGACACCGAGCCGCCGGGCGAGTTGATGTACAAGTGGATGTCGCGCTCGGGATTGTCAGCCTCGAGAAACAGCAGCTGGGCTATCACGATGTTGGCGACGTCGTCGTTGATCGGCGTGCCGATGAAGACGATTCGGTCCATCAGCAGCCGCGAGAAGACGTCGTACGTCCGCTCACCGCGACTGGACCGCTCGATTACGTAAGGTGTGTAGATAGTGGGCATGTCGTTCTCTTCTTCCTCGTGATCGGGCTTAGGCATCTGCCTGTACTTCGTTCTGGTCCAGCAGCCACTTGAACACCTTGTCCTCGGTCAGGCTGCGCTCCAGCTCCTTGAGCCGGCCAGCCTTCTCGAGTGAAGCATACACCTGTCCCGGATTGGCGCCGCGCTTTTCTGCGAGCTCGGTGATCCGGTCGTCGAGATCCTTCTCGCTCGCGGTGAGATTCTCGCGCTCCGCGAGCGTGTCGATCACCAGGTCGCGGCGGACCTGCTGCTCGGCGATCGGCAGGAATTCGCCGGCGAACTTTTCCCGCTCGCTCTCCGGGATCTGGTACGCCTCGGCGTAGCCGTCCATCACCTGCCGGACCCAGCTCTTTGGCACTTCGAACGCGTTTGCCGAGATGATCTCGCCGAGTATGCGGTGGCGGACGAGGCTGTCCGCCTCGTGCTCCCCGTGACGCTCGAGATCCGAGCGCACGGCTAGCTTCAGCGCGTCGAGCGAATCGAAATCGCCCACCTCGCGCGCGAACGCGTCGTCCAGCGCTGGCGCGGATTTCCGCTTCACGTCGTGCAGCGTGACGCGGACCGTCTTGGTCTTACCCCGCTGTGTCTCGTCGGGAAAATCGTCGGGCCACTGCACGGGACGCTCGACCGTCTCGCCGGGCGTCATCTGCATGATCAGGTCCTCGATTCCGGCGATCGCCTGGCCGCCACCGAGCTCCACGGGATATTCCCGCGGCTCGGCGAATTCGCCCGACTCTTCCCTGGTGGCGAGTGTCACGCGCACGCGGTCGCCCACGGCAGGCCGCTCCTCGACCGGAGCCCAGGTGGCTTTCTCGTCGCGCACCTGCTCGAGCTGCTCGGCGAGCTGCTCGTCGGTGATCTCGATCTTCGGGCGCGTGACCTTGAAGCCGCTCGTGCGAGTGAGCTCCAGCGTGGGGCGAACCTCGACGTGCAGCTCGAAGGTCAGCGGCTTGCCTTCCTCGAATTTCACGTCGTGGATGTGCGGCTGGGACGCGATCTTGAGGTCCTGCTTCGTGATCACCGCTTCGTACGCGTCGCGCACGAGAGATTCCAGCGCTTCCTGGCGGATCTCCTTGCCGAACTTCTTCTGGATCATCGCCGGCGGCGCCTTGCCCTGGCGGAAGCCGGGCATGCGCACCTTGGTGGCATAGCGGCGGGCGGCTTTTTCCTCGGCCTGCTTCACAGCTTCGAGCGGAACGGAGACCTGAATGCGGCGGTCAACTCCGGTGGATTCTTTTGAGGTGAACTCCATCCAGTAAAGTTAATTCAGGGGGGCAGACACCTGTGAAAAAGTGGCCTGCACTCGGGCGCTAGCGAACCGCTGGCGGCGCACCCCGGATGGTCACGTCCACCGTATATCCGTCTTTCGCCAGCAACGCGCGAATGAGGTGAACGGCGCTCTCGTTGGCATGACGCAGCAGCCCGAGCGTGCTCCCCGCCGCGGTGAGCTGTGCGCGCGCCTGGCGCTGAATCGTATCCCGGTCCGCCGGCCTGAACGGATTCCAGAGTCCGCCGCGCTCGTCATACGTCGTCATGTCCGTGATCTCGATGCCGATCAGCCGCGCGGACGGGATGCGCATCGTGATACGCCTGGCGGAGTGGTCGATAGTGACGTCGGGCTTGTCGCCGAGGTCGATGCCTGCCAGGAGGCGTCCAGTCACGACGACAAGCGAGCGCTTGGTCGACCCATACCACGTGTTCTCGTAGACGATCACGTCGCGCACAGTCGCTTCGCTCGAGACCAGCTTCGCTACCGCGCGCATCTGCTCGACGACAAGGTCGTGGGTGACCGTTGTGCCGCCTTTGAGGAAGGCGAAGGGCAGGCGGCTGCTGCAATAGCCGGCGGCGATCATGATCAATAGAGCCGCCGCCAAGAGCGCGACCGTCGGACGTATCAGAGCGCGATACGGCGGAAGCGCCGGGTGCGACGGTCCTGTGGGAGGATTCACCTGACGCTCGTGGGTCTCATCTCCAACTGGGGGTGGCATCTACGAGAATATAGGAGCGCCTCGCCCCGCCCGCGCGCACACTCCCTCCGTGTCCCCTGCAACGACGTGCGAAAGGGGGGACTCGAACCCCCACGGGTTTCCCCACTGGATCCTAAGTCCAGCGCGTCTACCAATTCCGCCACTTCCGCGTGACCGGAAAATACACCCGCCAAACGAAAGCGGCGCCGAATATCGGCGCCGCTTTTAGCCAGTAGCCAACAGCCAATAGCCAAGAGCGCTTTTTTCTAATCGACCCTGATGTTCACCACTCGCGAAGCCGGACTGCCGGTCGGCTGCGCTCTGACCACTCGTAGCGAGATGTAGTCGCCCGCCTTCAGGCTGTTTAGAATCTGCTGCAGGTCCGCGACGTCGTCGATCTTCCGGTCGACGGGAGACAGTACGCCGACGATGATGTCCTGCTCGCCAAGCCGCTGCCACGCCGGACCCAGTCCCACGACATCCGTCACGATCACGCCGCGCCGATCACCCAGCCGCAAACTTTGCGCGAGCTGGCCGGTAACCGGCGAGACGGAGATCCCCAGTCGGTTGTTGCTGGTGACGGTGGCCGGCTCGACGCGGGGCCGTCCGCCGCCAGGCGCAACGGCGACTTCCTGCGCGGGAGCTTCGGTGAGCCGGACGCGGAAAGTGTGCCGCGTTCCAAAGCGCACCACTTGCAGCTCCACTGTCTCGCCCGGCTGGTGACTGCGCACGATGCGCTGTAGTCCGGCGACCCTGTCCACCTGCTGGCCGTCGGCGGCCACGATCACGTCGCCTTCTCGCACGCCTGCCGTACGCGCTGGACTGTTGTCACTGCTGAACCCACCGACCTTCACTCCGCGAACGTCCGGCAGCCGTGCCGCCGCGGCGTCCTGCGCGTCCACTTCGTCGATCTGGATGCCGAGCACCGCGATCCGGACGCGCCCGTGCTGGATGATGTCCGTCATCACCTTGCGCGCGAGCGAGATCGGGATCGCGAAGCCGTAGCCTGCGTTGAAGCCGTTCGGGCTGGCGATCGCGGTGTTGATGCCGATCACCTCGCCGCGGCTGTTGATCAGCGGACCGCCGGAGTTCCCGCGGTTGATCGCGGCGTCGGTCTGGATGAAGTCGAAGATCCCGTACTGGTTGTTCTGCGAAAGTCCGGCGAGGAACTGGCCGCCCCGTCCCTTGGCGCTGATGATTCCGGCGGTAACGGTGTGGTCGAAGCCGAGCGGATTGCCGATGGCGAGCACCCATTCGCCGACGCGCGAGCGGTTGTCGTCACCCAGCACGGCGAACTGGAAGTTGTCACCTTCGATCTTGAGGACCGCGACGTCGGTGGTCGGGTCCGTGCCGATTACACGCGCGACGTACTGGCGGCCGTTGAGCAACCGGACCGTAACTCGATCCGCGATCGTCCGCATGTCGCTGCGTGTAACGACGTGGTTGTTCGTGAGGATGTAGCCGTCCTTCGACACGATTACGCCGGAGCCCATCCCGGTCTGCACGCGCGGCGCCTGCTGCTGCTGGAGTTGCTCGAACAGCTCTTCCATTCCCTCGGGGACCATTCCCGGCGGAATCTGCATCTGCATGCGGCTGCGTCCGCGCGACGTGTCCGGACGGATGTCGACCGTGATGGACACCACGGCCGGCGTGACGCTTTCGGAGATGGAGACGAACGCGTTGCTCGCTTCAGCGACCGTCT
The DNA here is from genome assembly GCA_050998915.1 of Gemmatimonadaceae bacterium. Lineage (GTDB taxonomy): Bacteria > Gemmatimonadota > Gemmatimonadetes > Gemmatimonadales > Gemmatimonadaceae > JACDCY01. The sequence continues at coordinate 27,535 of JBPCPS010000196.1, read as the reverse complement.
GCACGTCCATGGCGGACGGGCGGTTCTGCGCGAACGTCGGGCGCGTCCAGTCCATGCCGGAGGCAATCAGAAGCCCGCCGACGAATGCCATGACCACGGCCACTGCCCAACGAGCGCGAGAGAACGAGGGAGCCATATGCAACACCTTTTTGTTAAAGCCGGTGGAAATCTGTCAACCTAAGGTAAGACACCAAAGACCCCGGCTGGTTTCAGCCGGTTCAAGGCGTGCAAGGATGGTGGCTCCTCTGCCGTCGCTACGCTCGCAAACTGCGCGAGCTAAGACGCGACTGCGGAGAAGCCACCATCCTTGCACACCTTGAGAACGCCATCGATCAATCTATTTCTTGTCCTCGTCGACGATCTCGTAATCGGCCTCGGCAACGTCCTCCGCGGGAGGCGTGCTCTCGGGAGCCGCGCCTGGCTCCCCGCCCGCAGGCTCGCCCGCCGGACCGGCCTGCTGCGACTGCTGCTGGTAGAATGCCTGGCCGGCCTCGCTGAACACCTTCGTCAGCTCCTCCTGCGCGGCCCGGATCTCGCCGACGTCGTCGCCCTTGAGCGCCTTGCGCGCGCGCTCCACGGCTCCGTCCACGCGGGTCTTCACGTCCGGTGAAACCTTGTCGCCCCACTCCTTCACGTTCTTCTCGACCTCGTACGTCATGCTATCGAGCCGGTTGCGGGCGTCGATCTCCTCGCGCCGCTTCTTGTCCTCGACGGAGTTCTTCTCCGCGTCCTTGACCATGCGGTCGATCTCCGCGTCGGACAGTCCGCTCGAAGCCTCGATTTTGATCTTCTGCTCCTTGCCCGTGGCCTTGTCCTTGGCCGTCACGTGCAGGATGCCGTTGGCGTCGATGTCGAACGTGACCTCGACCTGCGGCATGCCGCGCGGTGCGGGCGGGATGCCGGTGAGCTGGAATTTTCCGATCGTCTTGTTGTACTGCGCCAGCTCGCGCTCTCCCTGGAGCACGTGAATCTCGACCGTCGTCTGGTTGTCGTCCGCGGTCGAGAACGTTTCCGTCTTCTTGGTCGGAATCGTCGTGTTTCGCGGGATGAGCACCGTCGTCACGCCGCCCAGCGTCTCGATGCCTAGCGACAGCGGCGTGACATCGAGCAGCAGCACGTCCTTCTGCTCGCCCGTGAGGACCGCGCCCTGCACCGCGGCGCCGATCGCAACCACCTCGTCCGGGTTGACGCCCTTGTTGGGCTCCTTGCCGAAGAACTTCTTGACCTCTTCCTGGATGCGCGGTATTCGCGTCGAGCCACCGACGAGCAGGATCTCGTCGATCTCGTCCGGCTTGAGGTTCGCGTCCTTGAGCGCCTGCTCCATCGGCGGGATGACCCGCTTGATGAGGTCGTCCACGAGCTGCTCGAATTTCGCGCGCGTGAGCGTGTAGTTGAGGTGCTTCGGGCCGCTCTGGTCGGCGGTGATGAACGGCAGGTTGATGTCCGTCGACTGCGTCGTCGACAGCTCCATCTTGGCCTTCTCCCCGGCTTCCTTCAGCCGCTGCAGCGCCATCGGATCCTTGGACAGGTCGATCGCCTGGTCGCGCTTGAACTCCTGCACGAGCCAGTCGATCACGCGCTGATCGAAGTCGTCGCCCCCGAGGTGTGTATCACCGTTCGTGGACTTCACCTCGAACTGGCGCGAGCCCTCGACGTCGTACAGCTCGAGCACCGAGATGTCGTAGGTGCCGCCGCCGAGATCGAACACGGCGACCTTCTCGTCCTTTTTCTTGTCGAGCCCGTACGCCAGCGCGGCCGCGGTCGGCTCGTTGATGATGCGCAGCACGTCGAGGCCGGCGATCTTGCCGGCATCCTTGGTGGCCTGGCGCTGGGAATCGTTGAAGTAGGCGGGGACCGTTACGACGGCCTTCTCGACCTTCTGGCCGAGGTAGTCTTCCGCGGTCTGCTTCATCTTCTGGAGGATCATCGCGGAGATCTCGGGCGGCGTGAAGCTCTTTCCCTGGACCTCGACCGTGGCCACGTCGTTCGAGCCGCTCGTCACTTTATAAGGAACGCGCTTGCTCTCCTCGCTCACCTCGCTCGTCTTCCGGCCCATGAAGCGCTTGATGGAGAACACCGTGTTCGCCGGGTTGGTGACTGCCTGGCGCTTCGCGATCTGCCCGACGAGCCGCTCACCGTCCTTGGTGAACCCGACAACGGAGGGGGTGGTTCTGCCGCCCTCGGCGTTCGGGATCACGACGGGGTCGCCGCCTTCCATTACGGCCACGACGGAGTTGGTCGTGCCAAGGTCGATTCCGATTACTTTGTCTGCCATGAAGTACTCGCTGTTGGCTGTTGGCTATTGGCTGTTGGCTAAAGGACCGCGAGCCAACGGGTTACCTGTCACTGCCTACAGGCAACTGCGAGGCCGGGATTTACTGCCTATATGGCAGCCTAAGAATACTGTCTTTATAGTGGCGCGATGATTCCCATAGGGGACGAAAATCCGACGTTGAGGACGCCGTGGGTCACTTACGTGATCCTCGGGCTTATGTTCGCCGTATGGTTCTGGGTCCAAGGCGCTGGATTCGATGGTTATGCCTTGGCCGCGAGCGCCTGCAATTACGGCATGGTCCCTGGCGAGCTGACCGGACTGGCGGCAGTCGGCTCGGGCGTGCCCCTGGGCGACGGACTTGCCTGTGTGGTGGACCGGGAGCCCATAAACGTGCTGACGCCATTCACTTCGATGTTCCTGCACGGGGGCTGGGGGCACCTCCTCGGCAATGCGCTCTTCTTCTGGGTGTTCGGCAACAACATAGAAGACAGCATGGGACCGCTCCGCTTCGTTTTTTTTTACGTGATATGCGGTCTGGCCGCGGCCGCGGCCCACGTTTTCATCGAGCCTTCGTCGCCGTTGCCCACGATCGGGGCCTCGGGCGCGATCTCGGGCATCATGGGCGCCTACCTTCTGCTGTACCCGCGCGTGCGAGTCCGGATGCTCTTCATCTTCATCATCTTCTTCCGAGTCTTCCGCATCCCCGCCTGGATCGTGCTCATCTACTGGTTTGCGCTGCAGGTGCTCGAAGGGATCCCGCAGCTCAGCCCCGCGCCGGAGCTCACCGGCGGGACAGCCGTATGGGCGCACGTCGGCGGTTTCGTTGCAGGAGTGTTACTGGTGAAGGGGTTCGAGAACCGTAATCTTGTAAGACGCCGATCGCTCGTGGCCGACGCTGGCGCGGTATGGAGCGACCGAAAGCATCCGGCGGATGTACACCTTAAGAGGTGATTAGTGATTGGTGATTGGTGATTAGTAACGACGGAACGACAAGCGTGGAGAACGGTGGTGGTGGTTCACTAATCACCAATCACCAATCACCAATCACGCCCTTGTTCTTCAACCGCGAGCTGAGCTGGCTCGAGTTCAATGCCCGCGTGCTGCACGAGGCGTTCGACGAGCGCAATCCGCTCCTCGAGCGCCTGAAATTCATCGCAATCTTCTCGACGAACCTGGACGAGTTCTACATGGTCCGGATCGCGGGGCTCCGCCGCCAGCTCGCCGCGGGCGTGGAGCAGCCGAGCGCCGACGGCGTGGCCACGCGCGGCCAGCTGGACGCGATCAACAGGAAGATCGCCGAGCTGATGGCGCTGCAGCGTACATGCCTGCACGACCTGCTGCTGCCGGCGCTGGCGGAGCACGGAATCAAGCTGGTGACGATGGCGGATCTCGACCCGGCCGAGTGGCAGACGGTTGACGAGTTTTTCGAATCGCAGGTGTTCCCGGTGCTGACGCCGCTCGCTTTCGATCCCGGACACCCCTTCCCGTACATCTCGAACCTCTCCCTCTCGCTTGCGGTGCAGGTGTTCGATCCGGACCGCGGCACCGAGCATTTCGCGCGGGTGAAGGTCCCGAAGAGCTTGCCGCGCTGGGTGCCGTTCGGCCGGCCGCACCAGTTCGTTCCTCTCGAACAGGTGATCGGCGCCAACCTGGGCGCGCTGTTCCCGGGGATGGAAATCAGAGGATGGCACGCGTTCCGCGTGACCCGCTATTCGGATCTGGAGCTGGCCGCGTCCGACGATACGTCCGATCTGCTCGCGATGATCGAGGAGCAGGTTTTTCAGCGCCGGTTCGCGGAAGTCGTTCGGGTCGAGCTGCAGGACGGCACGCCGTCCTCGCTGCGCGCGCTGCTGCGAGAGGAGCTCGCGGAGCAGGACGACCTGGAATCGGAGACCACGTTGCTGCACGAGGAGGATCTCGTGGAGACCGGTCCTCTGCTCGAGCTCGGTGACCTCATGGCGATTGCCATGCTCGACGTGCAGGACCTCCGCGATCCTCCATACACGCCGTTGATTCCCGCCGAGCTTCGGGATACGTCGCGCTCTGTGTTCGCCGCGATTCGGGAGGGGGACATTCTCGTGCACCACCCGTTCGACTCCTTCTCTGCGAGCGTCGAGAATTTTCTCCAGGCCGCGGCGCTGGACGAGCACGTCCTGGCGATCAAGTTGACGCTGTACCGCACCTCGGGAGATACGGCGATAGTGCGCGCGCTCACGGAAGCCGCGCAGCGGGGCAAGCAGGTGGCCGTGCTGGTCGAGCTGCAGGCCCGCTTCGACGAAGCCAACAACATCACCTGGGCGCGGACGCTGGAGAGCTTCGGCGTGCACGTCGCGTACGGGTTGCCCGGTCTCAAGACCCATTGCAAGACCGCGCTGGTCGTGCGCAAGGAAGGCGACGGAATCCGCAGATACGCGCACATCGGAAGTGGGAATTACAACTCGAAGACGGCGCGCATCTATACCGACCTGGGGTTGTTCACCTGCAGCCCGTCGATGGGCGCGGACGTGAGCGACCTGTTCAACGCTCTGACGGGCTTCTCCCGGCAGAGCATCTACCGAAAGCTGCTGATCGCCCCCGCCAACATGCGGGCGCGTTTTCTCGGGATGATTCAGCGCGAGGTGGATTTTGCGAGGGAGGGGAAGCCCGCCCGGATCATCGCGAAGATGAACGCCTTGGTGGACGAGGAAATCATCACCGCCCTGTACGGCGCGTCCGAGGCTGGGGTGGAGATCGACCTCATCGTGCGCGGGATCTGCTGTCTGCGGCCGCAGCTGCCGGGCGTCAGTGAGCGGATTCGCGTGATCAGCATCGTCGGGCGTTTCCTGGAGCACTCGCGCATCTGGTACTGGGAGAACGGTGGCGAGCCCGAGTACTACTTCGGCTCTCCCGATTGGATGCCGCGCAATCTGGACCGGAGGGTCGAATGCGTCGTTCCGATCGAGGATCCGTCGCTGCACCCGCGGGTGAAGTCGCTGCTCGAAACCTGCCTTGCCGACAACCGCCAGGCGTGGGATCTGCGCCCGGATGGCACCTATACACAGCGGCTGCCGGGCTCGGATCCGGAGCGCGCGACGCACCGCATTCTGCTGCGCGACTCGTGGGGGATGGCGGACGACCCTGATTCGCCCAGGACGCCCGCGCACTCCGGCCAGACCGCGCCGCAGGCGCTTGAGCAAGCGGTGTAAAGCCGGCCGCTCGCTACTCCCCTTGGGTCTCCGCATCGGAGACCGCGGTCACGCCTGCCGGCCCCATGATCTCCAACGGAATGCCGACAATTTTTTGAAGCAGTTTCGCCTTTCGGTGGGCGCCCCAGAGCTCGAGCTGAATGTCCCGGGCTTTGGGCGAGGGTTTTGCGCGAACCAGGAGCGCGGTTTCCGTCCATTCGGCTTCGATCCGCGCTACGGCGGCGGAATGCCCGCGGTCGAAACCGTCCGCCACGCGGAGGATGGCCGACAGCCGTTTGACTATCTGCCGCGACTGCTTGTCGAGCCCGGAATAATTGCGGTGTTTCTTCTTCGGCGCGGACCCCCGGTGATATCGCGCGACGTTCGCGACTATTACCTGTTCCACCGGTGACAACCCCAGCAGCTCCGCGTGGCTGATCAGGTGGTATGAGTGCTTGTGGTGGTTGTCGTAGTTGATGTGATAGCCGATGTCGTGCAGCAGCGCCGCATCGGACAAGAGAGTCCTCTCCTCCGGCTCACATCCTAGCCGCTCCCCGATCTGATCGAAGATCTGCAGCGCCAGCTTCTGCACGTGCTTCGAGTGCAGCTCCTCGTAGTGGGACCGCTCGGCGAGCTGCACCACGGATCGTCGTCGCGACTCGCCGGGGTCCGCGACGGTGGGCCGCACGCGGGCGGTCTCCAGGAGCAGGCCTTCCCGGATGCCGTAAGTCGACACCGTCAGGTCCGGTGAATCGAGGCGTTCCAGCACCTCGACGATGACACAGATGCCGGCGATGATGATGTCGGCTCGCGCGGGACTCAACCCCGGCACTTTGGCGCGCTCCTCCGCCGGAAGATCCACCAGCATGTCGAGAATGCGCTCGATCTCGGCGCAAGGGACCTTGGTGCCCTGCACCGTCTGCGCCATGTGCAGCCCGCGCCGGGCCAGGTGCATCTCACCGATGTTGGTGCAGGTACCGCCGGACCCGATGACCATGGCGCCCCGCCAGTTTCGTACTGGCAGCTTGCGCCCGAGCGCACGGCGGACCTTGCGGCGGAGCTTTTTCACACGCGAGCGCTTGATCTTCCCGGGAAGAAACTCTTCCGTCAGCCGCAGCGCGCCGAGCGGGAGAGAGATCAGCCGGTCGAGCAACCCGTCGGCGCTGAGAGCGAGCTCCAGCGATCCGCCACCGATGTCCAACACGACCGCGCGACCCTTGCCCAGTTCGAAGTGCGCGAGCGCGCTGCGGAAGCTCAACCGCGCTTCATCTTCGCCGTCGAGGACACGCACAGCGAGACCACTTTCTTCCCGGATCAGATCGAGAAACAGCTGTCCATTGCTCGTGTCCCGCACTGCGCTGGTGGCGACTGCCTCTACTCGCTCCGCGCCGAGCTGGCGAGCGAGCGAAGTCATGCGCCCGACGACCTCGAGTGCGTCGCGCATCCTGCTCTCGTCGATGCGGCGGGTCTCGCGCGTGCCCGCGCCAAGCCGCGGCGCGGCCTTCATCTCGTCCACGACGCGGATCGTGCCGTCGGCGGCGACGTCCGCGACGATCTGGCGGATCGAGTTGGAGCCGATATCAATGGCCGCGATGCGCGAAGCGCCCTCCGGTTTCCCGGCGGCGGTCGGCTTGGTTCGCGAGACGTTTCGGTGCGGTGTGGTCATGAGTCCCATCGCTCGCGCACTTTCGGGGCCACGCCGCGCTGGCGCCTGTCAGATCCCCGACCGAAAAGGGGCGGAGGTCCGCGAGTAACGAGATTGAACACGAAAGCGGGGAATGTCGCAGCGAGCACCGTTCAGAACCTCGCCGTGAGGTGCAGAAATACGGTCTTGAGGGGCACGGCCGCCGACCCTCGATACGGCAGCAGTTCCTGATAATCGAGCGCGAGCGAAGCTGCGGAAGTCAGATCCCAAATGATGCCGCCGACGACAAGGTGGTGCGCTTCCCTCGTGGACCGGTTCGTAGTGACCCGGTCCACACGCGCGAGCAGGTGCACGGGTTTTGGTCGCGGACCGGATCCACCGAAGATGCGCTTCATTGCGTACGCCGACATAAGGCTTCCGCTGCTATCGATAAGGAGGCGCGGTGCGGCCGAAGTGTTCTCGCCAGTCTCGCCTTGATCATGACGGCTGGCGTACTGGGCGGAGAGGGTAAGTCCTGAATTCCTGACTGCCGCGAACACACCCCACCTGTCTCGCTCGAGTGAGGATCCCACCGGCCCGATTTGTCCCGCGGCGCCGGTTGCGAACCGGCTTCCGAGCGCGCCCTTGTATGTCCACCCCGTCAAGTCCAGCGTTTTCCATAGTGAGGAACCCGAGCCTGCGAATGGCGTGAGGGTAAGCCGGGCGCCGTAGTCCTTAAACCGGTCAACTTCGCGCGAAGTGTAGCCAGGCCCATTCACCACCGCCGCGTAGAATTCGCCGCGCTTTCCCGGAAGGGTGACCAGCGTAACAAGGCCAGCGTCCGCGGAAGAGAAGTAGCCATGCCGGTCGGTCGCGACAGTCCCGATCCATCGCGGCCAGTACGACTCGTCGTGGTCGATGAAAACGTTATGCACCAATCCAAGCCGGGCGACTGCCGTCATGCTGCCGCGCCTGAGATAGTCATATTGCAGGTACGCGTATTTAGCCCGGACAACCCACCCTTTGGAGAACGAGTCGTTGGGGCTCGTCTGCGGCTGAAACAGATCGGTGGTTATCCGGATACTTGCGCGGTCCCCCGCCGGTGCCCGGAACGTCAGGTAAACACGCTCCACGTCGAACTTGTTGGAGCCTCGCTGCGGGCCGCGACCCAGCCGGTACTGGTAGTTGGCGAAGATGACGCCTGAAAGGTCGAGCAGCCGAGCACTCGCTACCGGCTTAACCGTATCGGCCGGAGCCGGCTGCGGGGCACTAGTCTGGGCAGAGAGGGGGGAGGTCACCGACGCCACGAAAACCGCGAGCGTCGCAAGGCAGGTGGGGCGTCGCATAGGTGCGGGACTTTACGAAATCACCGCCCGCATGTCCAGATGGGCGTAATCTCCCCGTCGGACATGCCCCGAGCTATCTTCCCGGTCACCGTCGCCACCACCCGAATCCTTCCCATGCGGCTGCTTCCGAAGAACGAGAACTTCTACGAGCTGTTCGCGGATATTGCGCACCGGCTGTCCGGCGCGGCGGTGCTGTTGCATCGCCTGTTCGAGGATCCCGCCAACCGCAGTTCGTACGTGGCACAGATCAAGCGCCTCGAGCACGAGGCCGATTATCTCACGCACGACGTGATTCTCCGGATCGACAAGACGTTCGTGACTCCCTTCGACCGCGAGGACATACATTCGCTGGTGTCCGAGCTGGACGACGTGGTGGATCTCATTGACGGAACTGCCCGAAGGGCGGAGATCTTCAACATCACCACGGTCTGCAAACCCGCCGTCGTGTTGTCGGAGGTGATCGTCCGGGCCGCCTCGACGGTGGAGGAAGCGGTGCGCGGGATGAAGGACCCGAAGCTCGTGAAATCCAACGCGCTCGAACTCAAGCGGCTGGAGGAGGAGGGGGACGCGATCTATCACGAGGCGATGGGCGCCCTCTTCGCGGACGGCTCCGACCCGATAGAGATCATAAAATGGAAGGAGCTGTACGACAAGCTCGAAGACTCGCTGGACCAGTGCGAGGACGTGGCGAACGTTCTCGAGAGCATCGCGATAAAGAACAGCTGATCCAACCGTACCAAACGTGATTTATTACGTGCTGGGGATCGTGGGGGTCGCCTTCATTTTCGACTTCATCAACGGCTTCCACGACTCCGCGAACTCGATCGCGACCGTCGTGGGCACCCGTGTGCTGAGCCCCGGCGTCGCTGTCGCATGGGCAGCATTCTTCAACTTCATCGCGGCCTTCGTGTTCACGACAGCTGTGGCGACGACGATCGGGAAAGGGCTGATCGATCTCAACATCGTCACGCCGAACGTCATCCTCGCCGGCTTACTCGGCGCGATCATCTGGGACCTGATCACCTGGTTTTACGGGATCCCGTCCAGCTCTTCCCACGCGCTCATCGGCGGGTACGCGGGCGCGGCGGTCGCGAAAGCCGGGGTCGCGGCGCTCGTGCTCGGGCAGAAGTGGGTCGAGACGATTGCGTTCATCGTCATCTCGCCGCTCTTCGGCATGCTGCTCGGATTCGTCCTGATGGTCGTCGTGTTCTGGCTGTTCATGCGAGCCAGCCCGTCCCGCGTCAACCGAATCTTCAAACGCGGCCAGCTCGTCAGCTCCGCGCTGTTCTCGCTGGCGCACGGCGGAAACGACGCGCAAAAGACGATGGGCATCGTGGTGGGCCTCCTCGTTTCGGTGGCGCCGACGCTCTCGCAAGAGACGGGATGGCTCCGAATCTTCTACATACCGAACGCGGACCACATCCCCGTCTGGGTGATTCTCACGGCGCACACGGCGATCGCCCTGGGCACGCTCTTCGGAGGGTGGCGGATCATTCACACCATGGGGTCGCGGATCACGCGGCTCAAGCCGGTAGGTGGCTTCTGCGCCGAGACTGCGGGCGCGATCGCGATCGGCCTAGCGACGTTCGGAGGCATCCCCGTGAGTACAACGCACACGATCACCGGCTCCATCATCGGCGTGGGAGCGACGAATCGCATCTCCGCTGTGCGTTGGGGCGTCGCCGGTCGCATCGTCTGGGCATGGGTGCTGACGATTCCGATGTCCGCTTCGATAGCGGCGATCTTGTATTACATCCTACGCGCGACCGTGGGCCCGTGAGGGGTTCCGTGCGACTCGCATTAGTGCTGCTCGCGTTGGCTGGAGCCGCGTGCGCGCCTCAAGGAGCGATCTCGGCCACCTCTCCGATGGGACCATTTCTCCGGATCATAGGCACGAACGACTTCCATGGCGCGCTCGAGCCCCGCGCCGACAGCGCCGGCGTGCAGCTTGGCGGAGGTGCGTATGTCGCGGCAGCCATCCGCGCCGCGGCCGCCGAGTGCGCCCCGCGCTGCGAGGTCCTGCTGCTGGACGGGGGCGACATGTTCCAGGGGACGCCGGCGTCCAACAGCGCCTACGGAAAACCCGTGGTCGAGCTGTACAACGAGCTGGGATACGCGGCGGCCGCGCTCGGCAACCATGAATTCGACTGGGGGATCGATACGCTGCGTGCGCGCATGCGCGACGCGCGCTTCAACATCCTCGGCGCGAACGTCCGGTACGCCGACGGCCGGGATGTGGAATGGATTCCGAACGACACGATAGTCGTCCGCGGGCGTGCCCGAGTAGGGATCATTGGACTGTCGACCCAACAGACGCCGACCACGACGCGTCCGCAGAACGTGGCTCACCTTCGTTTCGTGGATCCCGCCCCGGTGGTGGACGCGCACACGCGCTCGCTGCGCGCGCGCGGCGCGACGCACGTCGTGGTCGTGGGCCACGTGGGCGGGCAGTGCGGGACAACATGCGAGGGAGAGATCTTCGACCTGGCGCGCGCGATCACCGAGCCGGTGGATGCGATTGTCAGCGGCCATTCGCACAGCCGGCTCGACACTACCGTCAACGGCGTGCCCATCGTGCAGGCGCGCTCGAGCGGGCGCGCGATCGACGTTCTCGACGTCCCGTTTGCGGGATCCTCACCGGCCAGAGGCGAAGTACGACCGGTATTGACGGCTCAGATTACACCGGACAAGGCCGCGGCGGCGATAGTCGCGCGGTGGACCGCGCTCGTCGCGGATGAATTCTCCCGGCCCGTGGCCGTTCTCCCGGAGCGACTGTCGGGGGGAGGTGCGCAGTACTCGCTCGGAAACCTGATCGCCGACGCGCAGCGCGCAGCGACAGGGACCGACGTCGCGGTGATGAACAGCGGCGGAATTCGAGCGGACCTCGCATCCGGCCAGATCACTTACGGGCAGATCTTCGAGGTTCAGCCGTTCGACAACACGCTGGTGCGGGTGACGATGGCTGGCTCCGATTTGAGAAAATATCTGCAGCAGATCGTCGCCCGCGGCCGGCCCAACGCGCACGTGAGCGGGGCGTCGATCGTGTACTCGGGGGATAGCGGGGGAGCCGGTCGGATCGACACCCTCCTGGTGGCCGGCCGGCCCGTGGACGACGCCGCGAGCTACACAGTGTCCATCAACGATTTCATGGCCGCGGGCGGTGACGGGCTCGGCCCGCCGGCGTCCGTCGTTGTCCAGCCGCTGGCCATCATCGACCGGAACGCGCTGCGGGATTATCTGAGCCGGTTGCCGCAGCCGGTCGATGTGCCTCGCACGGTGCGCATCCGCGTCGCCGGAGCGACCCCGTGACGATCTCGCCGTCGGCCGACGCGGCCACCGTGCGCATTTACATTGACGCGCAGCCGGTTGACGCCGAGCGGGGAGCGACTCCGCTGGACGCTCTCGAACGGCACGACGCCGCGGCCGCCGCACTGGTGCGCGCCGGGTCGCGAGTCATCGTGGACCATCGCGGGCTGCCCGCGCCGCTGGACGAGCGCGTCAGCAACGGGTCGATATTTCGCGTCGTCAGCGCCAAGCAGGCGTCGTGAGCGGCCAGGAACTACGCGAGGCGCTTCGCCGCCTTCCCAAAGCGGAGCTGCACTGTCATCTGGACGGCTCCGTCCGTCCGGCAACGCTGGCTGAGCTCGCCGGCGAATGCGGCCTCAAGCTGCCGTCGTCCGATCCCGCTGAGCTCGCGCGATTGATGTGCGTCACCGACGCCGCGACGCTGGAAGAGTACCTGACCCGCTTCGAGTACACGATCGCCGCTATGCAGACCGACGAGGCGCTGGAGCGCGTCGCCTACGAGCTGGTGGCCGACGCCCACGCGGACGGGGTGCGGTACATAGAGGTCCGCAACGCGCCGCTGTTGAACACGAGGCGCGGACTGTCGCTCGACGCGGTCGTGGACGCCACCGTTCGCGGCCTGCAGCGAGGGGAGCGCGAATTTGGAGTAGTGGCGCGATTCATAGTGTGCGCGCTGCGGAATCTTGCGCCTGAGAGCTCGCTGGAACAGGCGCGGCTCGCCGTGGCCCACAAGGATAGGGGCGTGGTGGGATTCGACCTGGCCGGCGGCGAGACCGGCAATCCCGCCGCGCGCCACGCCGCTGCATTCACCTACGCTCGGGACCACGATCTCGCGGTAACCGTGCACGCGGGCGAGGGACACGGAGTGGAGTCCATCCGCCAGGCGGTGCACGATTGCGGCGCGAACAGGATCGGGCACGGTACGCGCCTGTTCGAGGATCCGTCGCTGGCACAGTACGTGAACGACCGGCGGATCGCCCTGGAGATGTGCCCCACGAGCAACGTGCAGACCCGCGCGGTGGCGTCGTATGCGGACCACCCGTTCCGGGACTACTTTGCGAGAGGGATGAACGTCACGCTGAACACGGACAACAGGTTGATGAGCGGCACCACTCTCACCGACGAATACCTGCACGCGGCCGAGGAGATGGGATTCAGCGTTCCGGATCTTTCGCTGGTGGCGCTGAACGGGTTCGCGAGCGCGTTTCTTCCGTGGGAAGAGCGTCTTCGATTGATCGAGAGCGTGCGCGGCGAGATCGACGCGATCGAGAGGGAGGTTCAATGACGGAGCAATACGGGGCGAGCGCCGCGAAGACGGCGGCCGAAGCGATGCGGGACAAGCTCGCGGTCGAGGCCCCGGCCATGGCGATGATCCTGGGGAGCGGGCTGGGCAAGGTCGCTTCCAGCCTCGAATCGCCGCGCAAGATGCCGTACGCCGACATCCCCGGCTTTCCGCAGGTCTCCGTCGTCGGACACGCGGGCGAGGCGACCGCCGGCAAGCTGGAAGGCAGGGAGGTGCTCGTCTTCTCGGGGCGCCCGCACATGTACGAGGGCAACCCGGCGCAGATGGTCGCATTCCCGGTGCGCGTGCTGCACGCGCTCGGCGCCAAGGTGCTCTTCCTCTCCAACGCCGCGGGCGGCATCCGGCGGTCGTACCGGGCCGGCGATCTGATGATCATAGAGGACCACATCAACCTGATGAGTCAGAATCCTCTTACCGGGCCCCTGCAGGAAGGAGACGATCGCTTTCCGGACATGTCAGAAGCGTACGACGCGCTGCTGCGGAAGCTCATGCGCGAAGCGGCGCCCGAGCTGAACGTGACCGTGCACGAGGGCGTGTACGCGGGGCTGTCCGGGCCAAGCTACGAGACGCGGGCGGAGATCAGGATGCTCGAACGGCTCGGCGCAGACGCGGTCGGAATGTCCACGGTGCCGGAGGTGATCGTGGCGCGGGCGCTCGGGATGCGAGTGGCGGCGGTGAGCTGCATCGCGAACGTTGCCTCAGGACTGTCTTCGCTGCCGGTCAGCCACTCGGAAGTGCTGGACACGACTGGGCGAGTTTCCGATCAATTCGTCAAGCTGATCAGGGCGCTGGTTCGGGCGCTATAAAAAGCGGGGAGCGGTGTGCGTTAACTGTCAAACCGTTTTGCGTAAGGACGTAAACGGCGGTGGGAACTGCCGGGGCGTCCCCCCCGCAGTCAACGTCCCAACGCACAAAACGCTGTAACGGGAAACGCACACCGCGCTCCGCTGTTCCTACCTGACGAAGTGATTCAGCGGCCCGTGTCCCGCTCCCAACCCCGGCGCCGCTTCGATCGCGCGGTGCACGAACTCCACCGCCCGCGCGCACGCGCTTCGAAGGTCCATTCCTTTGGCCAGCTCGGCAGTGATGGCGGCGGACAGGGTACAGCCCGTCCCGTGCGTGCTCGTCGTCGCGACGCGACGATTACGGAATGCCACCGCGGACCCGTGCTCGTAGAGTATGTCGACCGTCTCTTGGCCCGTGTCGATGTGCCCGCCTTTCACCAGCGCGGCGCCGGCGCCCAGCTCGCGCACCAGAACCTCGGCGGCTTTGGCGAGATCGGCTTCGGTCTCGACAGTGAGACCGGCGAGCAGCGCGGCCTCGTGCGCGTTGGGAGTCACCACCGCGCACAGTGGGAGCAGGTGCTCGCGTATCGCGGCCACGGCGTCGTGCTCGATCAACACGTCGCCCGATGTCGCGACCATCACGGGATCGAGCACGTAGCCGGAGAGCTCGTGCTCCCGCGCGCCCGCCGCGACCGCGCGCACGATGTCCGCGTCCGCGAGCATGCCGGTCTTGAAGGCGCGCGGACGAAGGTCGGTGGCCACCGCGTCGAGCTGCGCTCGCACCATCTCCGCGGACACCACCTCCCAACGGATCACGCCGACCGTGTTCTGGGCCGTGATCGCCGTGATGACCGACGTTCCATATACGCCGAGCTGATGAAACGTCTTCAGGTCGGCCTGGATCCCCGCGCCACCGCCGGAGTCCGATCCGGCGATCGTGAGTGCTATGTACAAGGGCGCTATTGGCAGTTGGCTATTGGCTACTGCTTAAAGCTGCACTGCCGCAGTAACCAATAGCCAATAGCCAATAGCCAAGAGCGGTTTGCCTATCTCCGCGGAGGGGGCGAGGCGGGCAGCGAGTTCAGCCGCCGCCTGAAGCTCTGATAGTTCTGCGAGTCACGCGCGAGGCGCGAGAGCTGCGCCGGCTGGATCTGCGCGATCCGCGCCTGGATTCTCACCAGCCTGTCTTCTTCGAGCGGGTGAGTGGCGAACCAGGCTTCCACGCCGGCGGGACGGCGCCGGCGCTCTTCGAGCAACTTCTGGAACATGGTCGCGATCCCCTGCGGACTGATCCCCGCGCGAACGACGTTGTCGAATCCGACGTCGTCGGCCTCGAGCTCAGCCCCCCGGCTGAACTTGGCGAACACCGCCGTGCCGGCGACGTTGATCAGGGTGCCGGCCGCCTGGCTGCCGCACGCGCCGGTGAGCACGCACGCCAGCCCTACACCCAGCTCGGCACGCTGCGCTTTCTCCATCTGCTCGACCGAATGCCGCTCCACTACGTGGCCGATTTCGTGACCGAGCACACCGGCCAGCTCGTCCATCCGGTCGGTGCGCGCGATCAAGCCGCGGTTGATGTAGATGTAGCCCCCGGGAACGGCGAAGGCGTTGACCTCCGGACTGTCCACAATGAAGAACGTCCAGTTGTGGTCGGGCGCGCTCGTAAGCCGCGCGATCGAATCGCCGAGCAGATTGATGTAGCGGTTAACTTCGGCATCCGCGACAATGGGAAGCTGCTGATTGATCTGGATCGCGTAATCGCGCCCCATTTGCGCTTCCTGCTGCCGGGAGATCGAGCAACCGACGACCGCGAAAGCGAGCACAAGTGCAGTGAACGTACGTCTCATCGTTACTCCCTCGTAGATTTTCTGTTCGTACAAAGGCAAATCCTATTCCCAATGGCCCCGTTCCTTTCAGCCGCTTCGCCTCAGGCGAAAGCCCCGCGTTGAGCCTGCTCAGCCTTGCGCGCGATCTGAAGCGCCGAAAAGGGCGCGAGCGGCGGTCGCTTTTCGTCACCGAAGGCGTCCGGGGCGTCGAGGAGCTGATCCGCTCGGAGCTCCCGATTCGTGGTGTTCTTGTTACCCCACAGCTCCTGGAAAGCGCCCGCGGGTCCGCGTTGGAGGCCCTGATCCTCGCCCGTGGCGTGACTCTCGAGCGGGTCGACGAGCATGACCTCGCATCCGCGGCCGATACCGAATCTCCGCAGGGGGTTCTCGGGATCGCCGAAACGCCTGAGCACCGGCTCTCGTCCATTTCGCTCATTGGGATCGCACGCATCGTCGTGCTGGACGGGATTCAGGACCCTGGTAACGCGGGAACCATTTTGCGAACGTCGGCCGCCCTCGGCGCGCGGGGAATCGTCGCGCTCCCCGGAACCGTGGACCTTTGGAACCCAAAGGTCGTTCGCGGAGCGATGGGCGTGCATTTCGGATTCCCCCTGGTGCACGCCACCCCGCAGGAGCTCTTCGCCTTCCTGGACGCGGGCTCGATTCCACTGTGGGGCACCGCGGCCGGAGGCGAGACGATTGGTGACCGAACGCCGCCGGAGCGGCTCGCGATCGCGCTTGGCAACGAAGGCGCGGGACTGAGCGACGGCGTGCGCGACCGGTGCGAGCTGCTGGTGTCGATTCCGCTAGAGCCCAATGTCGAATCGCTCAACGTGGCGGTAGCCGCTGGCATCATTCTGCACGAGCTTAGGGGATGACCGAGACCTTCATTCGCGTGATGGCGTTCGCGTTCGGCGCGGTGTGGGGATCATTCCTCAACGTGTGCGTCTCCCGGTGGCCCGCCGGCCTGTCGGTCGTGGCGCCGCGATCACGCTGTCCCAACTGCGAGCGTCCGATCGCGTGGTACGAGAACGTTCCGATAGTGAGCTGGGTTGCGCTCAGGGCCCGGTGCCGGGGGTGCGGCAAGCCGATCTCGATCATGTACCCGCTGGTCGAGCTCGCGGTCGCATTCACGTGGCTCGCGTCGGTCACCCACTACGGCCCGACGCTGACGGCGCTGCGCGTGGCGGTGTTCGTCACGCTGCTCATCGGCATCGCGATGACGGACGCGCTGCACTACACGATTCCCGACGGGTTCACGGTTTTCGGACTGTTGTGGATGATGACTTTCTCCGTGGTCGGAGTGATCGCCGCCGAGGCCGGCCCGTTCGCGCTTCCCTATGAGGCGCTGATCGGTGCGTGTGTTGGTGCCGGCGCGATCAGGATCGCCGGCTGGCTGGGTGAGGTCGCGTTGCGCAAGGAGGCGATGGGGTTTGGTGACGAGACGATGATGGCGATGGTCGGGGCCGCGGTCGGGCCGCAGCTCGCGCTGTTGACCATCTTCCTCGCCGCCGCGCTCGGCACCGTGGCATACGTGCTGATCATCTACCCCGTACGCGTGATCCGGCTGAACCGCGAGCGTCGCGGGAGCCTCGGCCCGCCTGCGGAGGGCGCGGGGATAGTCCCGGTCATCCCTTTCGGTGTATTCCTTGCTCCGGCAGCGGTGATCGCGTTGTTGTGGGGTCCGGCGATCATCGCCTGGTATCTTGGCAGCGTGGTGAACTACGGCTAGCAGCTAGCAGCAGAAAACCAACAGCCGACAGCTAACGGCCAACAGCCCAATGACTTTGCCTAATTCGCGTGTTCATTTCGCTTTGCTTCTGCTCGCCCTCGCCGCGGTCGGATGCCGCGAGCGCAAGGAGTACGAGGGACCGTACGGCCGGCAGGTGGCGGAAGCCATCCCGCTGATCGAGAAGGGCACGGGGCTCGAGTTCAAGCGGCCGCCCAAGGTCGAGGCGCGATCCAAGGCGCAGGTGCGGGAGTTCGTGCTCGCGCAGATAACCAGGCCGCTGGCGCAGCGGGAAATGGCGGGGCAGGAAGCGGCGTACAAGCGATTCGGTATGATCCCCGACACGCTGAATCTCCGCGAGTACATAGTCGGACTTCTCGAGGAGCAAATCGTCGGCTACTACGATCCAGCGACCGACGTGCTGTACATCGTCGAGGGCTCGCCCGACGACATCGTCGGGCTCACGATCACTCACGAGCTGGTGCACGCACTGCAGGATCAGTACGCCGATCTCGAGGCGCACCAGAACGTCGAGGGCGAAAACGACCGCCAGACCGCGGCGCAGGCGGTGTTCGAGGGACAGGCGGTGTACGAGCAGATCGCGGCCATGCTCGGCGGCGGGAACGTCGCCGTCAACCTGCCTGGCGGGTGGGACCGCGTGCGCGAGATGATCCGGGAGAACCAGGCTTCGATGCCGATCTTCGCCAAAGCCCCCCTGGTCGTCCAGGAAACGCTGATCTTCCCGTATCTGAGCGGTGCGGAGTTCGTGCGCGGATACAAGACACGCAATCCCGGGGGAACTCCGTTCGCCGACATGCCGGTATCCACGGAGCAGATCCTCCATCCGTCGGCGTACTTCGGCACGCGCGATCATCCCACGCGCGTAACGCTCGGAGCGGTACGCGGCGCGAAGCGCTATGAGAACACTCTGGGCGAGTTTGAGACGAGATTGTTTCTCTACCAGCACACCGAGGATCAGAACGATGCCATCCGAGGGGCGACCGGGTGGGACGGTGACCGGTACGCGCTGGTGGATACGCCGGCTGGTGAAGCGCTCGTGTGGGTGACCGTTTGGGATTCGCCCGTCGAAGCCGGAGAGTTCCGCGAGGTGATGATGGCCGCGCTGGAGGCGAAAACGCTCGTGGGCGGGACTGCGGAATCCGAAACCACGCGCGTCTACACCAACGGGGGGAGAACGGCGAGGCTCATCACGGCCGAGGTCGGAGGGCGGCCGCTCGTCATCTACACCGACGCCCCGGCCTCCGTCACGGAGGCCATCATCGACGTCGCGGGCATCAGGTTACAAGAAAACTGACCGGGGATCCAAGTTTGGAGTGTGGCAGTAGAGAGTATGGCAGCAAAAAGTTCTCGTAACTGCCCACTCCTTACTGCCACACTCCAAACTTGGATTCCCCATCAGGATCCCGGGAGTCAGTCGCTACAGCCCGAGCGCCCGCGACAATCCGAACGTCATCATACCGACAACCGCGCCGAACACGTATCCCAGGACGATTATCAGCATAAGTTCGTTCTGAATGACCGAGCGCAGCAGCTCCTCCACGCGCTCGATGCTGAACGCCATCACCTTCTTCTCGACCATCTGCTGAATGTCAAGGCGCTGCACCAGGCTCGGCAGCTGATCGTGAATCCACGTCCAGATCAGCGGTGCCATCGCGGACGCTATGCGGTCGGGCGCCTCGGGATCGCTGGCGTCGGTGACGTTGCTAAGGATCTCCCCGATCGGCTTCTGCAGGTACTCGAGCACGGCGTCGTGGATGGTCTTCGAGATCTCTTCGCGGATGACCGGGTCGTCGAGCAGGTCGACGAGATGCTCGACGCCTTCCGTCTCGATGGCGTCGAGCGCCTTGTCCATCTTGTTTTCGCTGACCATCAGCTTGGCGAGCACGCGCTCGTGGAACTTGAGGTCGTTGACGAACTTGTCGAACAGCGAGTGGAGCGCGCCGCGCATTTTCTCGCGCGTCGCCGGCTGCCCGAGAAACCCGCCCAGCTTCTCCATGGCGACAGGGAGATAATCGGTCATGGCGGAGCCGAGCGCTGTGACTACCGCGGGCGGGACCTTGTCGATGAGCGGCTGCTCGGAGGTGATCACGGCGCGAACCAGCTCGGTCAGCTTGACATCGAACGCAGCGCGCAGCTCCGGCCGGTTCAGCTCCTGCTGGAGATCCGCCGGAGTGAGCAGCCGTTCCCCGACCATGCGGCCGATGCTTCGCGCCAGCCGCGCCTGGTTTTTAGGGATCGCTCCCTGAAAGCCGAACCGCCGCTGTTTGGGATTGAACAGCATCCACACAGCGACCGTGTTGGTGACGCCGCCCGAGAGGGTGCCCACGACGACATGGTTCAGCAGCTCGGCGAGGGTCGCGTTCATTGGAACAGAAGCTAATAGCTGCCCGCTGGTGGCTACGCGCTACGAGCTAACTGCGGCGGTGTCGGAGTCCGGGGGCGGGGGATCGGCGGCGCGCACGGCCGGAGTATCAGCCGGCGCGGCGTCGGCCAGAGCCGCGTCGACGGCGGGCAGCAGCGCGATGTGCAGGACCTCGTCCATGGTCGACGCGAAGGTGTAAACCATCGTCTTCTTTACTTCGTCCGGGATGTCACGCAGGTCCTTCTCGTTCGCCTTCGGCAACAGCACTTCGCGAAGACCAGCCCGGTAGGCCGCGAGCACCTTCTCCTTCACGCCTCCGATCTCCAGCACGCGCCCGCGCAGCGTCACTTCCCCTGTCAGCGCGAGGTCGCGCCGGACAGGTCGCCGGCTGAGCACGCTGGCGATCGCCAGCGTCACCGCCGCGCCCGCGCTGGGTCCATCCTTTGGAATCGCGCCCGCGGGGAAGTGCACGTGCAGGTCGGAATCACGGAACTCCTGCGGCTCGATGCGGAGCTGCGCGGCGCGCGACCGGACGTACGAGTACGCCGCGTCCACCGATTCCCGCATCACGTCGCCGAGCTGCCCGGTGACGGTGAGCTTGCCGTTGCCGGCCATGCGCAGCGCCTCGATGATCATTAGATCGCCGCCAGTGGCCGTCCACGCGAGCCCCGTCACTGCGCCCACCTCCGGCTCCATCTCGGCGGCCTCGACGGCGTAGCGCGGAATGCCGAGTATCTCAGCGACCTGCTCGAGGTCGATGATCCACGCGCCTTCCTCGCCGTCGGCTTTGGCGCGCGCGCGCTTGCGCATGATAGCCGCGACGTTGCGCTCGAAGTTCCGCAGCCCGGCCTCGCGCGAATAGCGGCTGGCGATGTGACCCAGCACCTCGTCGGTGAACTGGATGTCCTTGTCGGTGATCCCGTGATCCTCGAGGAGGCGCGGCAGCATGTAGCGCCACGCTATCTCGACTTTCTCTTCGATCGTGTAGCCGGAGATCCGGATGACCTCCAGCCGGTCGCGCAGCGGCGCGGGGATGTCGAACACGTTGTTCGCGGTGCAGATGAACAGCACGCGCGAGAGATCGAACGGCAGGTTCAGGTAATGATCGACGAAATCCTTGTTCTGCGACGGGTCGAGCACTTCCAGCATCGCCGCGGTCGGATCGCCCGACGGGCCGCCGCTCGTCATCTTGTCGATCTCGTCGATCATCAGCACGGGGTCGTTCACGTCCACGCGCCGCAGCGCCTGGATGATCAGCCCCGGCAGCGAGCCGACATACGTGCGCCGGTGCCCGCGGATCTCGGCTTCGTCGCGCACGCCGCCGACGGATATCCGATAGAACTGCCTGCCGATCGCGTCGGCGATGGCCTCGCCGAGCGAAGTCTTGCCCGTGCCCGGAGGGCCGGCGAAGCAGAGAATGGGACCGCGCGGGTCGCCTTTGCGCAGCTTGCGCACGGCCAGGTATTCGACGATCCGCTCCTTCGCTTCGTTGAGGCCGTAGTGCCGCGCGTCCAGCGCCTCCTCCACCTTCTTCAGCTCGATCTGGTCGTCGCTGGATCGCTTGTGCCACGGCAGTGACAGCACCCAGTCGAGATACGTGCGCACGACCTGGTACTCGCTCGATGCGGGCGAGAGCTGCCGAAGCCGCTCCGTCTCGCGCTTCGCTTCCTGCGCCGCCCGCTCGGGCAGCTTCGCCTCGTCGATCTTCTTGAGAATGCTGACCGCTTCCTTCTCGCCCGGGTCGGTCTCGCCCAGCTCGGCCTGAATGGCGCGGAGCTGTTGCCGCAGATAGAAGTCGCGCTGGTGCTGCTCGATCTTGATCTCGGTCTGCTTCTTCACGTCGTCCACCACGCGCGCGCGCGCGAGCTCGCGCTCGAGGCGCGTGAGCAGGAACCGCAGCCGCTGCCCGATGTCGAGCCGTTGCAGCACCTCGTCCTTGTCGGCGATCCTGAAGTTCAGGTTGGTCGCCGCCAGATCGGCGAACCGGCCCGGGTCCGACACGTTCATCCGCAGGATCCCCGGCACTTCGTCGGGG
The DNA here is from genome assembly GCA_050998915.1 of Gemmatimonadaceae bacterium. Lineage (GTDB taxonomy): Bacteria > Gemmatimonadota > Gemmatimonadetes > Gemmatimonadales > Gemmatimonadaceae > JACDCY01. Next base: position 5,759 of record JBPCPS010000196.1, on the reverse strand, counting down.
ATGCGTTCCACCAGCTCCGATAGCGTCTCGGATGCGGATATGATGCGAGTGACAAGCTCGCCCACTTCGTCCGGGTCGGGTGCGATCTCGCGCGCCGGCTTCACGTGCACGGTGGCGAACGGCTCCGTCTGGCCGATCTTGTCGATCACGATCCGGCGGAGCCCCTGGAGCGTGACCTGGACGGTGTCGCCGGGGAGGTTGATCCGCTCGTGCACGCGTGCCGCGACACCGACCTTACCCACGAAGCCGTGGAGGTCGCTGTCATCGTCCTGGTCGCCCGTCGCCACGACGAGCGCCACGATCAGCCCCGAATCGGGATTGGCGCGCAGCATCGCCAGGTTGTCGGGCGCGCCCATCTGTACCGCGATCGTGCCGAGGGGGTACACGATCGTCGACCGCAGCGCCATCAGGGGGAGCGTGGCTGGCAGCTCGGAATGCAGAATCTCTTCTTTCCGTTCGAGTTTCGACATAAAAGCGCTGTTAGCTATTGGCTGTTGGCTATTGGCTAACCCCTCCCAGGCAACCGTCGTTCCGCAGTCGCCAATAGCTAATAGCCAAGAGCCAATAGCGCTGTTTCAGCATTATCCAGCAAGTTACGTTCAATCACCATGTTTGAGGCCTTAAGCGAAAAACTCGAAGCCACCTTTGCCAAGCTCCGCGGCAAGGGAGTGCTCAGCGAGTCGGACATCAAGGAAGGGCTCCGCGAGGTGCGGCGCGTGCTCCTGGAAGCGGACGTCAACTTCCAGCTGACGCGCGAGTTCCTGGAGCGCGTCGAGAAGAAGGCGGTCGGAGTGAGCTCACTCCGCACGGTCTCGCCCGCGCAGCAGCTCGTCAAGATCGTGCACGAAGAGCTCGCCGCAATGCTCGGCGAGCGGCGCGAACCGCTGAAGCTCAGCTCCGTCCCGCCTACCGTCGTGCTGATGGTCGGACTGCAGGGCTCGGGAAAGACCACGACCGCGGCCAAGCTCGCGCGCAAGCTCAAGGGAGAGGGACGCGCGGTGCGACTGGTTGCCGCCGACGTGTACCGGCCGGCGGCCATCGACCAGTTGGAGACCCTGGGCCGGGATCTGGATGTGCCGGTATACGCCGACAGGTCCACGACCGACGTGGTGAAGATCGTAAAGCACGGAATCGATACCGCGCGGCGGGAGCGCGACCGCGTCGTGATCGTGGACACCGCCGGCCGGCTGCAGATCGACGACGCGATGATGGACGAGCTGTCGCGCCTCAAGGCCGCGATCTCGCCGGACGAGATCCTGCTCGTGGCCGACGGAATGACGGGACAGGAGGCGGTGAAGATCGCCCAGGGGTTCGACGACCGGCTCGGCGTGACGGGCGTGATCCTCACGAAGATGGACGGCGATGCGCGAGGCGGAGCGGCGCTGTCGATCTACGGCGTCACCAGGAAACCCATCAAGTACATCGGCGTCGGCGAGAAGTCGGACGCGCTGGAGGAGTTCCACCCCGAGCGGATGGCAGGACGCATCCTGCAGATGGGCGACGTCGTCTCGCTGGTGGAAAAGGCGCAGGCCGCGTTCGACGAGAACGAATCGAAGCGGATGGAAAAAAAGATCCGCAAGCAGGGAATGGACCTCAACGACTTCCTGTCGGCGATGCGCCAGATGGAAAAGCTCGGCCCGCTCGAAGGCGTGCTCAAGCTGCTGCCCGGCGTCAACACCGCGGCGCTCAAGCAGGCCAAGAGCATGGACCCGAAGCGGATGAAGCACGTCGAAGCGATCGTGCTGTCGATGACCGCCGAGGAGCGGACCGAGCCCGGGATCCTGAACGGGTCCCGCCGCGCCCGGATCGCGAAGGGATCGGGGCGGCCGATCAATGAGGTCAACCGGCTCCTGACCCAGTTCCGGGAAATGCAGAAAATGATGAAAAAGGCGGCCGGGGGAGGGCGCCAGGGTATGATGCCGTTCGGAATGCGTTAACTTTACAGGCTACCCAACACCGGGTGCGGCTCGGAAACGCCGAGCACGCGATGAGCCCGGAGCTCGACCCATCACCGCCGCAGGGAGTTCGAGTACAATGGTTCGCATCAGACTTCGCAGGGTCGGACGCAAGAAAGCGCCCGTGTATCGTCTCATCGTCGCCGACTCCAAGAGTCCGCGCGACGGCAAGTTCATCGAGATCATCGGACAGTATGCTCCCCGGCAGGCAGAGGGCGGGCTCAAGATCGACGCCGATCGGGCCGGTTACTGGCTCGACAACGGCGCGCAGCCGAGCGATACCGCGCGGTCGCTGCTCCGCCGCGCCGGGATCCTCAAGGCGAGGCACGAAGTGCGGCTGGGCCGGACTTTGAGCGCCACGGCCGTTCCCGTTTCCGACGCCGGTGACGAGGGGAGCGCGGGCGCAGCCGCCGGCGCGTGACGTGAGTGCGACTCGCGATCATCGGGCGGATTCGTAAGGCCCAGGGGATCAAGGGCGAGCTGCTCGTCGAACCGATTACCGACACGCCGGACGCGCTCTTCGCGGCCGGCCGTCGTGTTTTTGTGGGTGATTCGCTCGGCTCCGCGCCCGAACGACCCGACGCTCTGACCATCGCTGAGGCGAAGCCGTTCAAGGACGTGCTCCGCATCGTGCGGTTCGAGGAGATCGCGGACCGGAACGCAGCGGAACTGTGGGCACATCGCTACCTGTTCGCCCCGGAAAACGAGCTCGAACCGCCGGCGGAGGACGAGGTGTTCGTCGAGGAGCTGTTCGGGCTCGTCGCGGAGACTCCGGACGGCGAGCGGCTCGGCCGCGTGGCCGACGTCGTGGAGGTCCCGCAGGGAATCTTGCTCGAGATTGTGCGTGACCGCGGGGCTCCGGTGCTGTTGCCGTACCGCCCGGAGATGGTGCGCGAGGTTCGGGTGGACGAGGGGAAAGTGATCGTCACGCCGGTCGAGGGGCTGTTCGACTGATGCTGCGCGTGAACGTGGTGACGATCTTCCCCGAGTTTTTCGCGGACCCTCTGGCGCTCAGCATTCCCGCGCGGGCGCAGCAGGCCGGAGCGGTCGAGTACCGAGTAGTGGATCTCCGCGATTTCACGCGCGACAAGCACCGCACGGTGGACGACGCGCCCTACGGCGGCGGACCCGGGATGGTGATGAAGCCGGATCCGTTCTTCGAGGCGGTGGAGTCGCTCGACGCCGCCGCGCCGATCGTGCTGCTGTCCGCCCGCGGGCGGCGGTTCACGCAGGCGGACGCGCACCGGTTCAGCAAAGGCGGGGAGCTCACGCTGCTGTGCGGACACTACAAGGACGTGGACCAGCGCGTCGCGGATTTTCTCGCGACCGAGGAGCTGTCAGTCGGGGATTTCGTCCTGAGCGGGGGAGAAGCGGCCGCGCTCCTCGTCATCGACGCGACGGTGCGGCTGCTGCCGGGCGCGATGTCCGATCCGGACAGCGCGCGCGGGGATTCCTTTCACGAGAGCCGGGGGATCAGCGCGCCGAGCTACACCCGACCGCCTTCGTTCCGCGGGCACGAGGTGCCCGATGTCCTGCTCTCGGGGGATCATGCGAAGATCGCGAAGTGGAGACAGGAGCAGGAGCGAAACGGCAATCGCAGCGAGTAGGTCAGAACACAACCAGAACCTGTTGCCCGAACCTGTTGTTAGTTCGCCTGACCAACCCTCAGTCGTCTTCGAGTTTGCGCAGGATCCCGCGACAACCGGTACATGAGCAACGCCGCGCGGGACGTCTGCTTGGGCAGCGACGCAAGATCCACCGACTCCCGCGGCGAATGAGCTCCGCGGCCGAACACTCCGAGTCCGTCGAGCCCAGGAATGATCGGCGCGACGAACGAGATGTCGCCAGCCCCACGCCGCGCCGGATCATTGCCGGCGACCGGCGCGTAGCCGAGGGCCCGGCTCACCGTGTCGTATACCGCGACCAGCGCGTAATTAGCCGGCGTCGGAGCCATCGCGGGATAGTACGCGTCGTTGAAAATGATCTCGGCGGCTGTGCCGCGAAGACTTCGCGCGACGATCTCACGCATCGCGATGCGCGTCGAATCGAGCTGGCCCTTGCTGATGAACCGCAGGTCGCCGTGCACCACCGCGACCGGCGGAACGATGTTGGTCTTTCCCGACGCCGTTCCGCTCATCATCGCGGTGTCGTAGCTGACTTTCTCGCCGCTCAGGATCACTCCCGGGCTGAACGTCAGGTATTGCCGGCCCTCGAGCGCAGTTCGGAACTCCGTAAGTATGCGCGCGGCTTCGTAGATCGCGCCGTAGCCGGCGCTGTCACCAAACATGCCGGAGCTGTGATATTGCGTCGCCGTCACGTTCAGGATCCAGTCGCTCGACCCGCGCCGGGCGACGACGGCGGTGGAATCACTACCACCCTCGAACGACAGCACGAGATCGCTACGTTGCGCCGCGCGGATCAGGTCGTCGCGCGACATGCTCAGGGGATCGCCCGCGTTCTCCTCGTCACCTGTCAACACGATGATCAGGTGCATGTCGTCCAGTGACCCCACGCTCGCCAGTGCCTTGAGTGCCTGGACCATCACGACTATGCCGCCTTTCATGTCGCTGGTGCCGGCGCCCGTCGCGATCGTGTCGGCCCGCGCGAACTGCTGGCCCTCGCCCTCGAACACCGTGTCGAGGTGACCGATCAGCAGCAGCCGCAGCGGCGTCGCGCGGCCACGACGCCGTCGCGCGGGACGTTCGGCGACGAGATGGCCGGCGCGATTCACCGCGGCCATCGAGAGCCAGCTCGTCCTGAAGCCGAGCGGCTGCAGCTCGCCGGCGAACAGCATGCCGACCGCTTCGACACCAGCGCGGTTCATCGTGCCGCTGTTGATGTTGACCGCCCGTTCGAGCAGCGTGATGGCGCCCTCGGTATTCGCGATCACGTGATCGCGGATGCGCTCCTCGGTGCGAGCCAGGGTTTGGGCGGACGCAGTGGGCGGTGGCGCCATGATCAGCGCGGCCAGTGCGCCGAAAGCACGGTATCGGATAGAATTGAGCATGGAGAAAAGTACGCCCGCTTCCGTGCGGTTGGACAAGTGGCTCTGGGCCGCGCGGTTTTACAAGACCCGCTCGCTGGCGGCGCAGGCCATCGATTCCGGGAAGGTGCGCGTCAACGCCGAGCGCGTGAAGAAATCGCGCACTGTCGCCGCGGGCGAGGAGCTGTCGATCCGGACCGGACCGTACGAGCGCGTGGTCGTCGTGCGCGCCCTATCTGAAGTTCGAGGTGCCGCGCCGATCGCGGCCACGCTGTACGAAGAGACTGCCGCGAGCCGCGAGGCGCGCGAACGGATCGCGGCGATGAACAAGGCGATGGGCGACGCGCTCATCAAGGGGAAGCCGAGCAAGCAGCAGCGCCGCCAGATAGATCGCTTTCGAGGGCGGTGAGCAGAACCGCCGGCCCTTGGCGACCACGGGGGGGCGACTGGCCCTGGACCGCCTTGCGGGTTAATTTGTCAAGTCTATCCCAGGTATTCCTAACCGGGCGCTTTGACCAGCGCCGGAGCTCCGCTTATGCACGCATTCATCGAAACCCAAAAAGAGTGGCTGCGGGACGATATCCCGCCTTTCCGCGCCGGTGACACCGTTCGCGTCAACGTACGCGTCAAGGAGGGTGACAAGGAACGCCTCCAGGCCTTTGAGGGTGTGTGCATCGCACGCCGCGGCGCCGGCGTCAGCCAGACGTTCACCGTTCGCAAGATCTCGAGCGGTATCGGCGTCGAGCGCATCTTCCCCGTGCACTCCCCGATGATCGGGAGCCTGCAGGTGGTTCGCCGCGGTCGCGTGCGGAGAGCCAAGC
>JBPCPS010000180.1:0-56887 GCA_050998915.1 Gemmatimonadaceae bacterium | reverse complement strand
GATTTGGGTCAAACGGGGGTTCGCGGTGATCATGTTGGGCGTTGCCACGTATTATCTGATACAGATGGGACGGCTCCTGATATAGGTATCAGGTATCAGGTATCAGGTATCAGGTATCAGGTATCAGGTATCAGGTATCAGGTATCAGGTATCAGACCCGCTTTCAATCGGAACATCAAATGGTGCTGAAAAGAGCTCGATACATCGTTGCGGCCGGCCTGTGCATTATCGGCGGCGAGATTCAGGCGCAGGACTTCGGCTTGCGGGTCGGGTCGAGCGCCCCGGTCGCCTCCGTGCAGGCGCTGGATGGAAGCACGGTTTCGCTCTCCCAGTACGTCGGCAAGGGGCCGGTTCTCATTCAATTCTGGGCCGCGTGGTGCGGGACGTGCCGCGAGCTCATGCCGTCGTTCCAGCGGGCGCAACGGATGTATGGATCGCGCGTGAAATTCGTCGCCGTCGCGGTTTCCGCGAACGAATCGCTCGAGCGCGTGCGCCGGTTTTCCGCGGCGCACAAGTTCACGCACACGGTACTGTACGACGCGCGTGGCGAAGCCGTGGACAGGTTCGACGTCCCGGCGACGTCGTACATCGTGGTCCTCGATCGGCGTGGAAAGATCGTGTACACCGGAGTGGGCGGGGATCAGGACCTCGTCGCCGCCGTGCGGAAAGCTTTGTAAAAGTGCTGGGGAGGAAATGGCACGGGAGGTCGTTCACAGGAGCGTCTTAGCGCAGCGTAGCTCCAGTGAACGACCCCCGGTGCCATTTCCTCCACGGCAAACCGGCTACCCCGAGCTGTCCGCCGGCACCGGCGCGATCCGGTCGAGCGCGTCCTCCAGGTCCTTGTACGACGCGGCCGACAGCGCGCGAAACGGTCGAGCGGTGTACGCAACCTTCCCATCCTTGTCGATCACGTACAGCGAGCGGTCGTCTATGCGCCGCGCCGGGTCGAAAGCACCGTACATGGTTCCGACGGCGCCACCCGTATCGCTGGCGAACAGCATCGGGAATGAGCTCTCCCGCGCCCAGGAAGCGAGCGTCGTGTCGGCGTCCGCGCTGATTCCCACGAGGACGATTCCGCGGCCGTTGTTGAAGATCGTGGCGTACTGATCACGGTACGCCTCCATTTGAATCGTTCAGCCGCGGGTTCTGGCCTGGCTGAAGAATGCGAGCACGACGGTCTGCCCACGGAACTGCGACAGCCGGAACGGCTCGGCCACCCGCCCGAATCTCGTCGCGGCGGGAAGTGAAAAATCCGGTGCGATTGATCCGACTTCCGGTCCCGGGCGCGGAGCGGGTGCGGCCGCCACAGCGGTGGGAGGCGCGGGTGGCGACTGCTGGGCCGGCCCGGTTGCGGGAGCGCAGCCAAACAGAACGGCCGCGCCGGCGAACACCGGGAACGAGCTGCGGGTCAGACGGTCGCGCATGATTACCTCGGGAGATTCGACTTTCAGGATATTACGCGTGCGCGCCCGCCCAGGCCAGCGATCGCGCCGCTCGCAGAATCCGCTGCGCTTCGCCGGCATCGATTCGCTCAAAGCTTACGACGTCGCCGGGGATCCTCTGCGCGAGTGCGGGAATGTCCACGGACGCGACGACGCCGATTTTCGGATAGCCGCCCACAGTCGGGCCGTCGGCCATCAGCACGATGGCGCCGGCGCCATTCGCGACCTGAATGGCTCCCACGCACGCCGGCTCCGAGGTCGCGCCTCCGCCTTGCGGGTCGCGACGCGGCTCGCGATCGAGCCGGTAGCCGGTGCGATTCGAGCTCGGCGAGACGGTGAACTCGCTCGCCCAGAAGGATTCGCGAAACTTTCGGGAGAACGCTGCCGTGTTCGGGCCCTCGATCACTCTGATCGGTCGCAGGCCTGTTCCGGGCGGCGCCGGCTTCGCGTCCGTTCGCGACGCGCGCTGAGCGTCGATCTCTCCTCCCGCCGTCAGAACGTCCCCGGCCCGGAGCCGTCTCCCGTCCAGTCCGCCAAACCCGGCAGGGAGGTACGTCGATCGGCTGCCGAGGATTGACCGTACGTCGATTCCCCCGCGCACGCTGACGTACGCGTATGCACCTCGAATGAACCGTCCGACGGCGAGCTCGTCCCCCGAACCGAATTCCATCGCGACATCGGAGTGCGCCACCGCCCCATTTCGCGCGAGCTCGACCTCCGCCCCGGTGACTGCCACCATGGCGTCGGTCAAAAAGCGCAGTGAGCCGCCAGCCAGTGCCCACTCGATGGCGGCCGCTCCGGCCGGATTCCCCACGAGCGAGTTGGCGAGCGCGAGCGACGCCACGTCCATCGCGCCGCAGGTCGGCACGCCGTCTTGCCGATAGCCTGGCCGGCCCGCGTCCTGAATCGTGGCGAAGCCGGAGATCTTGTGAATCGAGAGAGTCACGTGACGCGCTCGAACCTGACGCGGTGCCCGGCATGCAGGAGAGCCGGCGGGTCGCGGGTCGGGTCGAACATGGCGAGCACCGTGCTGCCGATGAGGTGCCAGCCGCCCGGAGTCTCGTGCGGATAGACCGCAGTTTGTGCGCCCGCGATCGCGACCGCTCCGCGCGGCACGCTGGTTCGCGGAACCTTCAGCCGCGGCAGTCGCAGCGTGGGGTCGAGATCGCCCAGGTACGCGAAGCCGGGCGCAAAGCCGAGCATGTACACGAAGTATTCGGCGGCGAGATGTCGCTCGATGACTTCCTCGATCGTGAGGCCGGTGGCGCCGGCGACGGCGGGCAGGTCCGCCCCGTCGTATCGCACCGGGATGGTCACCACCGTGCCGGCCGATTCCTCCGGTTCTGCCTGTATGAATGCTTTCACGATGTCGGGCAGGCGCTCCGCGATCGCTGCCGCATCCGCAGCGTGCGCGTCAAAGTGAACCGCGAACGAAGAGTAGGCGGGGACCACGTCGAGCACGCCGGAAAGCGCCGCGTCCCTGACGCCGGCGACACAGGCGTGCACCCGGCGAATCGTCTCGCGGTCGACCGATGAGCCCAACGTGACAAGGATCGCCGCGTCGCCGAGTGGCGCGAAGACCGGCGGATGCGGCGGGCGCGTCATTCCGCGTGGAATGGCGCGATCTCGACCGCCGCGCGCTCGAGGCGCGCTCGCACGGCCCGGAGTATGGCTGCGGCGCGGGGATTGTCGCCGTGTACGCACAGGGAATCGGCCTCCAGTCGGTGGTCGGCTCCGTCGATCGACGTCAGCGCGCCATCCAGCACCATGCGCGCCGCGCGCGCCGCCGCCGCGGCGGGATCGTCGATCAGCGCCCGCGGATTCGAGCGTGGCACGAGCGCTTCGGGAGACGCATAGGCCCGATCGAGAAACGCTTCCCGCACGGCGCGCAGTCCCGCGGCCTCCGCGGCCTGGTGCAGCCGGCTCCCCGGCATGCACAGAACAGCCAATGAAGGATCGAACTCGGCCACCGCGCGCGCGATGCTCTCCGCCGCTGCGGGCTCGCGCATGGCGCGGTTGTACAGGGCGCCGTGCGGCTTCACGTGGCGACAGGTCGCCCCGGCATCTACACACGCGGCCGTAAAAGCTTCGAGCTGGGCAAGCACCAACCCCCTGATCTCCAAAGGCGAAGCACCCGTCTCCACTCTGCCGAACTCCGCGCGATCGGCGTAGCCGGGGTGCGCTCCCACCGAGACTCCGCGCCGGAGCGCGCCTTCCAGCGCCTTGCGCACGGTGAGCGCGTCACCCGCGTGCGCACCGCACGCCATGCTGGCCGACGATACGAGTGCGAGGATCTCTTCGTCCGAGCCGTACCCTTCACCGAGATCGGCGTTGAGGTCGATGGTCTGCACCACGGAAACTTGTCGCCGGGAAACCCCCGCGCCATCCGGTCGTATGAAAGTCAGCGCGCGACCGACGGAGTGCTTGCGCGTTATGTTTGGTGTCGTCCCGGAGAGGAGTCGCCCATGGCTACCGCCGCGTTGCCTCTAGCCAATAGCCAACAGCCAACAGCCAACAGCCCTGTCTGGCCGCTCTACGCGACATTGTTCGCTTCCGTCGCGATCGTGATCGGGCTCATATGGGACATTTCGTGGCACCGCACCATCGGGCGGGACACGTTCTGGAGCCCGCCGCATGTCCTCGAGCAGTTGGCGGCGCTGGTCGCCGGAGTGAGCTGCGGCTGGCTGGTGCTCCGCACCACGTTCGGCGGCGATCCCGCCGCCAGGCGGAGCTCAATTCGCGTTTGGGGATTTTACGGGCCGCTCGGTGCGTGGGTCTGCATCTGGGGCACGGCGATGATGATCGCCTCTGCACCGTTCGACAACTGGTGGCACAACGCGTACGGGCTCGACGTGAAGATCATCAGCCCTCCGCACATGGTTCTCGCGTGGGGGATGATGGGGATCCAGATCGGTGCGATGCTGCTGGCGGTCGCCGCGCAGAATCGCGGGTCGCACGACACCCGCCTTAAGCTGATCTACGCCGCGAGCGCCGGCATCCTGGTCACGATGATGGCGACGGTGATCATCGAGGATGCCGGCTTCGGCAACGAGATGCGCGCGCCGATGTTCTACCGCATGACCGCGATCGTGCTTCCCATCGCGCTGCTTGCCACGGCCCGTGCGAGTCGGCTGCGCTGGCCGGCGACCACGGTGGCGGCGATCTACATGGCGCTGGTGGCCGTGCTGATCTGGATCCTGCAGCTCGTGCCCGCCACGCCGCTGCTCGCGCCGATCTACAATCCGGTGACCCGCATGGTTCCGCCGCCGTTCCCGTTGCTGCTCATAATTCCCGCCTTTCTCATGGATCTGGTTCTGCGGCGCACCGGGTCCATGAGGGATTGGGCACTCGCGCCCATCCTGGGTGTGGGCTTCGTAGTGGTGATGGCAGGGGTGCACTGGTACTGGTCCGGGTTCCTGCTCTCGCCCGCGGCGAGAAACTGGTTCTTCGCCGTGGACCAGTGGGACTACACGACGCGCCTCGGCCCGTGGCGATATGAATATTGGAACACGGTTCCGGCTGTGGACCTCGCGCGCAGTCTGCGGTGGACGCTGCTCGCCGCGACGATTTCCGCGTTGCTCGGTCTCTGGCTCGGAAAGGCCATGTCGAAGGTGCAGAGGTGACGCGATTGTTGTCACGCGTGCTCGGGGCGGCCGGCTTCGTCCTCGTCTGTGCCGCCCATGTGGGAAGCCCCGATACGTGGTTCGAAGGCAGTGCGGGCCCGTACCGGCTCCTCGTGCACGTACGTGCGCCCGGAGTAGTCCCGGCGATCGCGGATATTTCCGTTCGAGTCTATGGCTCGGGGGAAGAGGCCGCGCGGATCTCCGTCACCGCCAGCGTGAACAAATTTGACGCCGCGGGGGCTCCTCCTCCACCGGAGAGGGCCGTGCCGGTCGAGGGCGATCCGGAGCTGCACGCTGTCTCGCTCTGGGTGATGTCCGGCGGATCGAACAGCGTGACGATCAACGTGTCCGGAGCAAAGGGATCGGGCAGTGTCGTCGTGCCGGCGGCGTTCGTGGCCTACAGCCGGCTGGCCCTGGACGGGCCGCTCGCAATTGTACTTGTCGTGGTGGGAATCGTGCTGTTCGCCGGGATCGTGAGCATCGTGGGAGCCGCGGCGCGCGAAGCCTCGCTCACGCCCGGAGCGCCGGTCGATCCAGCGCGGCGGAGGCGGGGCCGTATCGCGTTCGTCGTCGCCAGTGGGGTCCTGGCGCTGGCGCTCGCCGGTGGCCGCCTGTGGTGGAACGCCGAAGACGCCGCGTACAGGCGATCGATCTTCCAGCCGATGACCGCGGCAGCGAGCGCCGTCGACTCGGGTGCGGCGAGCAGCATCGAGTTGCGGATCACGGACAGCGCATGGGTGGCCAGCAGGAACGAAACGCTGGGACCGACCCGCTCCAGGTCGGGCTACAGGCCGATGATCCCGGACCACGGCAAGCTGATGCACATGTTCGTGGTGAGTGATGACCTGCTTGCGTTCGCCCATCTTCATCCAGCGACCTTGGACACCGTGCGGTTCACCGCGTGGCGTCCACCGCTGCCGGGCGGGTCGTATCACGTGTACGGCGACGTGGTTCACGAGAGTGGCTTCGCGCAGACGTTGACGGCGCCGCTGACTTTGCGTCCGCGAACCGCCGAGCCCAGCTCCGGATCGCGCGGCGACGATTCCTGGCACGTCAGCGTAGTGCCGGTCACGAGCAGCGCGACGTCGGATCGCGAGACTATGATCCGTTGGGACCGCGGGACGGCGCTGTTGGTCGCCGGCAGGCCGGCTCCACTCCGGTTCACCGTCACCGATCTCGCGGGTAATCCCGTGGCAATCGAGCCTTACATGGGCATGGCGGCGCACGCGGTGGTGATGCGTGCCGACCGCTCGGTGTTCATCCATCTGCACCCGTCCGGAACGGTGCCGATGGCCGCGAAGCGCAGCTTCGACCTTCGCACTCCCGCCGACACGGTGGCCGGTACGTTGTCGGTCCGGGTAACGGCGAGCGATTCAGCCGCGACCGCGGCGCAGGGGGCGCATGCGGCGATGCCTACCGGCAACGTCGTGTCGTTTCCCTACGCATTTCCCACTGCGGGGAAGTATCGCGTCTGGGTCCAGGTAAAACGCGCCGGCCGGGTCGTGACGGGCGCGTTCGATGCGGCGGTTACGGCGCAGCAGTGACTAGTCACTAGTCACTAGTCACTAGTCACTAGTCACTAGTCACTAGTCACTAGTCACTAGTCATTGCTCTACCGCCCAATCCAGTAGGTCGCCTTGATCGCGAACACGTTCTCCGGGGCGACGCGGAACAGCCCCGATACGTCCCGGCCGAGCTCGAAGTCCCCGGGTGGACCTTCGCCCGATCTCCGCTGCTGCCAGACGAAGAAGAGCGCGGAGCCGGGACGATATTCCCAGCGCACGACGGCGTTCCCTAGCAAAGACCGTTCGTGAAAGTCGGGATTAGCGAAAGAAACGGCGCTCCCGGGTGCCGGAAAGGCGGTGTAGCGCCCCTCGGTGCGCACGAGTGATCCGTCCGATTCGGAGAAGCGGTCGAATTCGCGCGAGCGGGGCCGGCTCAGGCTGCGAAAGTCGCTGTACGAGCCGGTCGCCACGAGCGGCTGCAGGAACATCTGCAGGGAAAGCTTCGGCGAGAAGGTCCAGTCCACGCGGGTCTCAAGCGAGAGCTCGCGGTACAGCAGCTCGGCGAAGACGTACCGGCGGCCGAACGTGTTCACCGCCGCCGGGTCGTCCGCCTGGGTTATGTATTGTGTGGCGTTGCGCTCCCGGCGGTAGCCGGGCGAAAAGCTGATTCGCAAAGCGGAGCTCGGCCGCGCGTTGAAGCCAAGCTCATATCGGGTGTTCCGCCCGCCGGCGTCGTCGGAGGAGTAATCGTATTCGGCCCGAACCGCGTAAATGCGACGCTCATCGGTTTTCACATCGATCTCGAACGACCGACTCCCGGGCTGCAGCATGATGGGACCGCCACGAGTCAGCCTGTCGTCATACGACTGCCGCCTCAGAATTCCCGTCCAGCTGAACTCCCAGAAATTCAGGAAGCGGCCCGCTGCGAGGAGTCCGTAGTACTGTCTGATCTTGTCGCCGTCGGAATTGCCGGTGTAACCGTTAAAGGACGCGAGGGTGTAGTTCCGCAGGATCCTGCCCGGTATGTCTTCCTTGTACGCGATCAACGATGACGCGGCATGATACGCGGTGAGCGAATGGAACCCCACATCGTTCGCCTCGAAACCCGGACTTACTCCCTGATACCTTGCGCTGCCGGTCCAGTGCTTTCCGGAGTTCTTGGCGGCGGCGAACTGCGCGGCGGTGCCGTGCAGGGAGCCGCGGTTCGGATCGAAGCGATCCGATTCTAGATCGGGACGCTGGAGATAGTGTACCGGCGAAAGCTGAGTTCGCGCGATCGCGGCGGGCGTCCCGAACACCGCGCTGCGACCGATCGCGCCGTCCAGGCTCCATTCGCGCTGCTTCCAGCTGTGCGTGAAATCGAGTCCGGCGAAGTACGCGTCCCTGCGCAGCAGCTGGGCCAGCGGGATGTCCTCGAGATCGCGATTCACGGCGGTGGCCAGGATGCCCAGCGTCGCATTTCCTTCGCGGTAGCTCTGCTGCAGCCGTCCGACGAGGTAATTCGTCATCGGCTCAACCGGCTCGGTCCCGCGCTTGCCATCATTTGCAGCGAACCGTGCCTTCTCGCGAGTTGTGACGGCATCAAGCAGGCCGAGGGATAATCCGCTGGAAGTTTTTCCGGTGACCTTCACGGCTCCCGCGATGGTCGCTTCCTCGGGAGAGTCCACATAAGCATAGCCACCCAATCCGCGTTGCGGAGCGCGCCCAATCCGCCGCGAATGGAAGAAAGTCGGAAACGTGATAGAGTTGCTAGAGCGGATCGGAGACGTGGAAGAGTTGCTAGAGCGGATCGGTTGCGAGAAAGAGTTGCTAGTGCGGATCCTGCCGAACTGAAAGATGTCCGACCCTTCTATGAAGAACGGTCGCTTTTCGGGGAAAAACAGCTCGTTGGCGGAAAGGTTCACTCGAGCCGGGTCGGCTTCGACCTGCCCGAAGTCCGGATTGACAGTGGCCGTCAGCCGCATGCTGCTGGTCAAGGCGTACTTGAGGTCGCCGCCGAGCTTCGTGACGTACTCGCTGCTGCCGCGGAAGGGATCGCCCGGGGCGACGTGCAGATATTCGGCCCGGGCCGTTGCGTACGGCATCAGCTCAAGATTCCGCGTTCGGGGCAAGCCCCGCAGCCCGGTGAGATCGCCCCACGCCTGCGGGCCGCTGGGAAGATGCTTAGGCGTGAACGCCAGTAGGGAAGTCTCGCCTTTCCTCGCTATGTCCCGCCGGACCTGGATTCCCCACGTCGTGTCGGCCGGTCCGACATTGTAGCGCAGCTGCGAGAACGGAATTCTGATCTCCGCCGTCCAACCCGCGGAATCGATCGTCGCGGCGGATTCCCAGACCGCGTCCCAGGAATGGTCCTGCCCGAAGCCACCGCTGCCGGGAGCGAGCCAGACGGCGTCGCGAATGGCTCCCGCCGGCGTTATTCGGAAAACAAATCCCGTGAGCCGGTCCAAGTAGGTGTCGAGGTAGATCTCGACCAGGTCCGCCCCGAAAATCGGCTCGTCCCGCCGCGCGAGCCGCGACCGGATTCCTTCAGGCTGCGAGTCGAACATGCGCAGCCCGACGTAAATCGCGTCTCGATCGTACAGGATCCTGAGCTCGGTCCGCTCCGAGGCCGGCTCACCCTCGAAGGGGTCCAGCTGCCTGAAACTCGCATGCGCGACTGCCGCGCTCCACCCGGCCTCGTCCAGCTTGCCGTCGATCTGGATGTTGCCATTGAGCTGCGTTGCGCGCAGTACCGGACGCGCCTGCTCCGCGATGGCCTGCGCGGGAGTGGCCGGTCGCTGCGCCCATGCGGGGACAGCGAAGCAGAAAGCGGCGACGAATAAACGGATCATCGGAAGTCGTTTTCGGGGACAAGCAAGAAAGCGGGCAACATCCCGCAGCGGGAAAGGTAGCGACGTGTTGGGTCACCTCCGAGGTACGCGTGGGCCGCCCTGTCGGTTTCGGCGGGAGATGCACTCGCGTACCTTCAGCTAGCTCGCAGCACGCAGGACGTAGCACCGTCCCGATCCCTTGCTCCCGCCCCGTGGCCACACAGCAACCTCGACCGCTCAAGCCGGACAAAAAGCCGATCGATTATTCGCGTGCCTGGGGCGAGGCGCGACAGCTTATCTGGAACCACCGCCGGCCGCTGGCCATCGGCCTGGGGCTCATGCTCGTCAATCGCTTCGCCGGGCTCGTGCTTCCGGCCAGCTCCAAGTACTTGATCGACGACGTGATAGGGAACCGGCAGGTGGACCTGCTGCTCCCGCTCGCGCTGGCCGCCGGCGCGGCGACTCTCATACAGGCTGTCACGGGATACTCGCTCTCGCAGGTGGTGAGCATCACTGCTCAGCGCGCGATCACCGACATGCGTCGCGCGGTGCACGCGCACGTGCTTCGACTTCCGGTCTCGTTCTTCGATTCAACCAAGACGGGAATCCTGATCTCGCGCGTCATGAATGACGCCGAAGGCATTCGGAACCTCGTCGGCACGGGCCTCGTGCAGCTCACCGGTGGATTGGTCACGGCGGTCGTCGGGCTGGTGGTGCTGTTCAGCCTTAACTGGAAGCTTACACTCGCCATGCTTCTCATCCTCGGCGCGTTCGGCGGGATGATGGCGGTGGCTTTCGGAAGGATCCGCCCGCTGTTCCGCGCCCGAGGCGAGCTGACCGCGGATGCCACGGGCCGCCTAGCCGAATCTCTCGGCGGAATCCGCATCGTGAAGGTCTACGTCGCGGAAGAGCGCGAGGAGCGCATCTTCACCGACGCGGTCGAGAAGCTGTTCAGGAACATCGCGCGCACGATCACCGGCACCTCCGCGGTGGGAGCCGGCGCCACCGTGATCGTCGGGGCGATCGGTGTGCTCATGATCGTGGTGGGCGGACGCGCGATTCTCGCCGGAACCATGACGCTCGGCGATTTCGTGATGTACATCTTCTTCGTGGGGCTCGTCGCGGCGCCGCTGATCCAGATTGCTTCGATCGGCACGCAGATCACCGAGGCGTTCGCCGGGCTGGACCGCATCCGCGAGCTGCGACAGATGGCGAGCGAGCAGTCGGAGGATGATACTCGCGCGGCCCTTCCCGAGGTGAACGGCGAGGTTGCGTTCGAGGGCGTTTCATTCGCGTACGTCGCAGGCCGGTCCGTGCTCAGCGACATCTCGTTCGTGGCGCCGGCCGGATACACGACCGCGCTGGTCGGACCAAGCGGCTCCGGCAAGAGCACGCTGATCAATCTGGTCATGGCGTTCAATCGCCCGGATGATGGCCGCGTCCTCGTCGACGGGCATGACTTGGCTGCGGTGCGATTGCTGGATTACCGCGCGCAGCTCGGAGTAGTGCTGCAGGACAACTTTCTCTTCGACGGTACGATCAGGGAGAACATCGCGTTTTCCAAGCCCGGCGCTTCCGACGAGGAGATTCGCGCTGCCGGCCGGATCGCCCACTGCGACGAGTTCGTCGACGAATTCGAGCTGAAGTACGACACAATCGTCGGCGAGCGGGGAGTCAAGCTCTCGGGTGGCCAGCGTCAACGTGTCGCCATAGCTCGCGCGATCGTAGCGGATCCGCGGATCCTCATCCTGGACGAGGCGACCTCGAGCCTCGACAGCGAAAGTGAAGCCCTGATCCGCGACGGGCTCCGGTCGCTGCGCCGCGGACGCACAACGTTCGTAATCGCTCACCGGCTGTCGACGATCGAGAGCGCGGATCAGATTCTGGTGCTGGATGCGGGCCGGCTGGTGGAGCGCGGAACGCACGCGGAGTTGATTGAGCTGGACGGGCGATATCGCCAGCTGTACGACAAGCAGTACGGAATCGAGCGGGACCGGTTCATCAATCCGGGCGAAGACTTCACGCCGGAAGAGCCATCGCCTCTGGAGGAGCTGGGCCGGGTTTCCACGAGTACGCGTCTCTGACCAGCACGGGGGAAGTTCGATCATGATCCGGAACGCCGCACTTTTCGTTGCCATTTCTCTCGCCGGCTCGGCCGCGACCGCTCAGACCCCGGGGGGCGGGGCGGGATTCGCAGCCGAGTACGAGGCGGTGGAAGCTTCGCGCGGCGGGAAACCGGACAGCGTTCGCTTGCGCGAGCTGTTCGACGTGAACTGGCGCTACACGATAACGGAGTTTCCGGAGTTTGCGACCTACGCCGGCTATCCGGGACAGAACGATCGGTGGACGGACCTCTCGCCGGCGGCAGTCGACCGCCGGAAGCGGGCGCCGGAGGTGCCGCTTCGCGTGTTGCGATCCATCGACCGCGATGCGTTGAGTCAGGCCGACCGGGTCAGCTACGACCTCTTTCGGCGGGAGCTGGAGAGCTCCCTCGAGGGCGCCCGATTCCCCGGGGAAGTTCTGCAAGTCACCCAGCTGGGCGGAGTGCATCAGGATATCTCGCAGCTTCTTGTCCGCATGCCGGCGTCGAAGGTGGAGCACTACCAGGACATGCTGGCCAGGCTTTCGGCCGCCCCGGCCTTGATAGACCAGACGATCGCGCTGCTCGAGCGCGGCCTGCGTCTCGGCGTGACTCCCGCGCGAATCACGTTGCGCGACATTCCCGCGCAGGTACGGCAGCAGATCGTGGACGATCCGCTCACCAGTCCCCTGATCCAGCCATTCGTCACTTTCCCCTCGTCCATCCCCGCTGCCGAGCAGCAGCGGCTACGGCAGGAGGCGATTGGCGCGTATCGGTCGTCGCTGAAGCCGGCTTTTCAGCGGCTGCATGATTTTCTCGAGGGCCGGTACGTCCCGGGCGCGCGCGAGGCCCTGGCCTGGAGCTCCGTGCCCGACGGCGCTGCCTGGTACGCGTACAACGTTCGCGAGCAGACGACGACGAGGATGTCCCCCGTCGAGATCCACGCGCTCGGTCACTCCGAAGTGCGGCGCATACGGGGCGTGATGGACTCAGTGATACGATCGGCCGAGTTCACCGGCACGTTCGCCGAGTTCGTTCGATTTCTCCGGACGGACCCGCGGTTCTATCACACCGATTCGGCGAGCCTGGTCCGGGAGTATCGCGACATATCCAAGCGGATCGATCCGGAGCTCGTGAAGCTGTTCGGCAAGCTCCCCCGGCTACCGTACGGGGTCACGACGATCCCTTCGTTCATGGCCCGGTCGCAAACTACCGCGTACTACAACCAAGGCTCGCCCAAGGCCGGACGGCCGGGATGGTATTACGTGAACACGTACGATCTCGCATCGCGCCCGAAGTGGGAGATGGAGGCCTTGTCGCTGCACGAGGCGGTTCCGGGCCATCACTTTCAGATCGCGCTCGCGCAGGAAATGGAGAACGTTCCCGAATTCCGCCGCCACTCCGGACCCACGGCGTTCGTGGAAGGGTGGGCGCTGTACGCCGAGAGTCTTGGTCCCGACCTCGGGTTCTACAAGGATCCGTACTCCAAGTTCGGTCAGCTCACGTACGAGATGTGGCGCGCGATCCGCCTGGTACTCGACACCGGGATTCACTCAATGGGGTGGACGCGCGAGCAGGCGATCGATTTCTTTCGCGAGAACTCCGCGAAGACCGAGCACGACATAACCGTCGAGGTGGACCGATACATCGCCTGGCCCGCGCAGGCGCTGGCGTACAAGCTGGGTGAGCTGAAGATCAAGGAGCTTCGGGCGGAAGCGGAGCGCGAGCTGGGGCCGAAGTTCGACGTGCGCGCGTTCCACGACGAAGTCCTCGCGCACGGCGCGATTCCGCTCGACTTGCTCGAGGCGAACGTTCGGGCCTGGATCGCGAGGAGTCGGTGAACGGCGCTGCGCGCTGCGTGCTGCGCGCTGCGCCCTGGAGGAATCGGTGTTGAAGCGCAGATTCTTTACGCTCGACGTGTTCACCGAGACGCCGCTTGCGGGAAATCAGCTCGCGGTTTTTCCCGACGCCGCGGGTTTGCCCGGCGATCGGCTGCAGGCCATTGCACGCGAACTCAACCTTTCAGAGACGGTGTTCGTGTATCCGCCTTTGGATCCCCTCAATACGGCACGAGTGAGGATCTTCACGCCGGCCGTCGAGCTGCCTTTCGCCGGACATCCCACGGTCGGGACCGCGATCCTGCTCGCGACACTGAAGCGGGTTCGACGCCGCGGCGGGAAAGCGCGGGTAGTTCTCGAGGAGGGTGTAGGGGCGGTCCCAGTCGAGGTGCGATACTCCGGCAGCACTCCCACCTGGGCGCAGTTGACCACAGCACGGTTGCCGGAGGGCGGCCCGCCGCCGCCGGATGATGCGGTCCTGGCCGCGGCGATTTCGCTGGAGCCCGCGGACCTCGATCCGGACATGCCGCCTGCAGCCTTTTCCTGCGGCGTGCCGTTTCTCTTCGTTCCAGTGCGCAACCGGTCGGCGCTCGCGGCAGCGAGTCCGGACCTTGTCCAATGGCGCGCGGCGCTGGGCGATTACTGGGCGCCGGATCTTTTTCTTTTTACGCGGGATGCAGAGTTATCCGGCTCCGACTTCAGCTCGCGCATGTTCGCGCCCCTCTTAGGCGTCCCTGAGGACCCGGCAACGGGAAGTGCCGTTGCCGCGCTCGCCGGTTATCTCGCGGCGCACGAGCGCCTTGGTGACGGGCGTCACAACTGGCGGATAGAGCAGGGATTCAAAATGGGACGGCCGAGCATCATCGAGCTCGAAAGCGATGTGCGCGACGGCATTGTCTACACCGTTCGTGTCGGTGGAAATGCGGTGCTGGTCAGCGAAGGAGAGCTTCGTCTGGGCTGACTGGCGCGCAGACGTGTCCCGTGTAATTCGCCGAGCGACGGGTAACCCCTACCCTCGAGTCGCCGTGAGCGTACCGGGACTTCGTCGAGGTCACTGCGCGTAACGCAGTATGTCGTACAGGTACTTCACCCCGAACGCGATGTTCTCCAGGGAGATCCGCTCGTTGTTGCCGTGCACTCCCATGCGGTTTTCCCGCGTCTCGACCAGGAACGGATCCACCCCGTAGGTGAGTATTCCGGCGGCCTGGTAGGTCGGCCTGTCGGTTGCTCCGTTCAAGAGCGGCGTCGTGACGAACACGTCTGGCCGCCGCTCGAGCGCGGCTCGCTCGATTGCGCTCACGATCGGACTCTCCAGCGGGCTTTCCAGCGGCGCCTTCGGTTCGATCAGCGTGGTAAAATGAACGGCCGTGTCGTTCACTACCCGCTTGAGCATCGCGAGCACGCTGTCGCGGTTGTGGTGCGGCAGGATTCGAACGTCGACTTCCGCGGTCGCCTCGGGCGGAATGACGTTCGTCTTGTTCGATCCGGCCAGGACGGTCGGCGCGATGGTGATTCGGAGGTACGCGTTCCAGGACGGGTTGTCGAGGATCCAAGCACGCGCTGCCGAGTCGGTCAGCGCCCGCCGCACGTCGGCGAGCCAGCCGCGCTGCGGCTCCTGATACGTGCGGGAGATGTCGCGGAAATACCGCTCCACACCCGGGATGACTTCGAGGGGGGTCTCGAAGGTCGCGAGACGGTGGACCGCCTGAACGAGCCGAGGCACCGGGTTCAGCTTCGTCGGCTCCGAGCCGTGCGACGGAACGCCGCGCACGGTGAGCTTCTGCCAGAACGTGCGCTTTTCCGCCACGCCCACGCTGAAGTGGATCAACTTGCCATTCTCGACGACGTTCCTCGTACTCTCCGTCAGCACGTATTCCACGTCGCGGATCAGCTCCGGATGGCGCCGGACGAACACCCGTGCGCCCGACGAGCCCAGCTCCTCATCTGCATTGCCGATGAAGACGATGTCGCGGTTGAGCGGGACGCCGCTCCGCTTGAGGGCGATCAACGCCATGAGCTGCGCGACGCCGTGACCTTTCATGTCCAGCGCGCCGCGCCCCCACAGGAATCCGTCGCGGATCTCGCCGGAAAAAGGCGGTACCGTCCAGAACGACGGCGTCGCGGGGACTACATCGATGTGATGGACGAGAGCGATCGCCTTCTTCGAGCCGTTCCCCCTGAGCCGCGCGTAGATGTTGGCGCGACCCGCCCCGAGCTCGGCGGTGTCGAGTACCTGAACCTCGAATCCTTCCCGCTCGAGCACGTCCTTGAGGTAGAGCGCGCCAGCCAGCTCGTTGCCCGGAGGGTTGCTCGTATCGATCTTGAGATAACCCGCCATGACCCGCGTTGTCTCGTCGGCCAGAGCGGACCAATCGATCGGCCGAGTGCCGACGGGAGCGGGCGGGGCTGGAGTGCGCTGCGCGGGGAGCGGGGCGCATGCCAGGGCTACGAGGCAGATGCAGCCCGTGGCTGCTGAGCGAGGTGAGGAGATCATTGAATCAGGCCGGAGAAGGGGATGCCGAGGTCGAAACGTCGGTTGATTCAGGGGGAAAGGCAAGCGGCGCCCCGCCGTCTTATCCCGGTCCCCGTCCAACGGCTATCATTTCCCGCAATATGCCCACTACGACTGTTGACCCGACGACGGGAAGAATTCCAGGCGAGCCGTACCTGCACGCCGTCGCTGCAAAATCCCGGATCGATTCGGTCGACCTGCTTCGCGGAATCGTCATGGTGATCATGCTGCTTGACCACACCCGCGACTTCACGCACTGGGGGGCGCAGCAGTTCGACCCATCTGATCTCGCGCGCACGAGTGCCGCGCTTTTCTTCACCCGCTGGATCACGCACTTCTGCGCGCCGATTTTCGTGTTCCTCGCAGGGACCGGCGCCTTCCTCCAGCTTTCTCGCGGCAAGACCAGGGCCCAGCTCTCTCGCTTTCTCTGGACGCGCGGGCTGTGGCTGATTCTGCTCGAGTTCACCGTGGTCCGCTTCGGCGTTTTCTTCAATCTGGATTATTCGTTCCTCGGCGTGGCGCAGGTGATCTGGGTGCTCGGGTGGTCCATGATCGTCCTGGCCGGTCTGATCCATCTGCCGCTGAAGGTCGTGGCCGCGTTCGGCATCGGGATGATGCTCTTCCACAACGTGCTCGACCCGTTTCAGGCAACTCAGTGGCAGGGGCCGGCTTCGCCCGTACCCGACGCCGCGTCAAAGCTGTGGATGGTGCTGCACCAGCAGGGCGCATTCCCCGTGGCCGGATTCCCCTCACCGATCGTATACGTTCTCTACCCGCTGATTCCGTGGGTCGGGGTAATGGCTGCGGGATACGCGTTCGGCGCGATCTACGGGTTCGAGCCGGGCCGGCGTCGCGAGATTCTGCTGCGCCTGGGATTCCTGATCACCGCAGCGTTTTTCGCGCTCCGTGCGTTGAACCTTTATGGCGATCCATCGCGCTGGGCGGTACAGAAGTCCGGCCTGTTCACGGTACTCTCATTCCTGAACGTCACGAAGTATCCGCCCTCGCTGTTGTTCCTGCTCATGACGCTCGGCCCGGCCATGATCGCGCTCTGGCGGTTCGAGCGGCCCGTGCGCAACGTGATCGGCCGCGCTCTGGTCACGTTCGGCCGCGTGCCGCTGTTCTTCTACGTACTGCAGTGGTACACGGCCCATCTGATCGGCATCGGGCTGCATATCGCCGCGGGGAAACCGATCGGTGGCCCGCCCGGCGGTCCGCCCTCAGCGAACTTTGGCTTCGGGCTTGGTGTCACATACCTGGCCTGGATCGCGGGCGCGTTGCTCCTCTATCCGCTGTGCCGCTGGTTCGCGGGAGTGAAGGCTCGGCGCAGGGACTGGTGGCTGAGCTACCTCTGAACTTGCATTGATGTTGCCGCACGAGACGTCTTTTCCCGGAGAAAACTGCACGTGACTCAAAAACGCAGGGACTTTCTCAAGGCGATGTCCGCGGCCGCCGTCGCGAACGGCGCTCTGGGCAAGGGGTTCGACCCCCAGAAGCTGTTTGCCGGAATGGTGCAACCAACCGCACCGAGCGTCGGCGATCCGCTGTTCCGGGAGCTCGCCATGGTGGGCCTCGACGCCGCCAGGAGCGCGGGCGCGGAGTACGCGGACATCCGCATCTCCAATCGCAACGACCAGGGGATCTCCACTCGCGAGCAGCGCGTCCAGGGGGTACAGTCGAGCGAGACCTTCGGCTTCGGCGTTCGCGCGCTGGTGAACGGCGCCTGGGGATTCGCCGCGAGCAGCCGGCTGACGCGCGATGACGTCGCGTCCGCGGCGCGGCAGGCTGTCGCGCAGGCGCGCGCGAATCGCGTCGCGCAGCTCAAGCCGCACGTGCTGGCACCGGTCACGCCGGCGGGCGACGTGGAATGGAAGAGTCCCGCGAGGATCGACCCCTTCACGGTTTCCATCGAGGACAAGGCGCAGCTGCTTCTGACGGCGAACGCGGCGGCCATGCGCGTTCCGAGCGCACGCTTCGTGACGTCCGGCATGACCTTCATGAAAGAGGAGAAGACGCTCGCGACGACCGATGGCAGCTTCATCGTGCAGACCATCATCCGGTCGCAGCCGAGCATGACGGTCACGGCGGTGGATCAGGCGCGCGGCGATTTCCAGACGCGCAGCTCGACCGAGATCCAGCCGCACGGCAGGGGCTACGAGCACGTGCTCGACGGCAAGCTCGTCGAGAACGCGCCCAGGTGGGCGGAAGAGGCGGTGCAGAAACTGAGTGCGAAGCCCGTCGAGGTGGGCCGCTACGATCTCATTCTGCACCCGACGCACCTCTGGCTCACGATTCACGAATCGATCGGACATCCGACCGAGCTCGACCGCGCCATGGGCTACGAGGCGAACTATGCGGGCACGAGCTTCATCGCGCCGCCGGAAAGCTTCCTCGGCAAGTTCAGGTACGGCCCCGACTTCATGAACGTGCAGGGCGACCGCTCGCAGGAGGGCTCGCTCGCGCAGGTCGGCTGGGATGACGAAGGGGTGAAGCCAGACGACTTCATGATCATCAAGAACGGCATCTTCAACGATTATCAGACCACGCGCGAGCAGGCGATGTGGCTGGACTGGTGGTACAAGCAGAACGGCCAGCAGACCCGCTCGCACGGCTGCTCGTACTCACAGTCGTGGGCGGACGTGCAGTTCCAGCGGATGCCGAACGTGTCGCTGCTTCCGGGCGAGCAGAATATCTCCTACGAGGACATCATCGCCGCGACCGATCGTGGCATCGCCATCGTGGGCGAAGGCTCATTCTCCATCGACCAGCAGCGGTACAACGCGCAGTTCGGCGGCCAGGTGTTCTACGAAGTGCGCGGCGGCAAGATCGTCGGCATGCTCAAGGACGTCGCTTACCAGATGCGCACTCCGGAGTTCTGGAACGCGATGGACATGATCGGCGGCAAGGGCTCGTACATTCTCGGCGGCGCCTTCAACGATGGTAAAGGCCAGCCGAGTCAGTCGAACGCGGTGAGTCACGGCTGCCCGCCGACCCGCCATAAGCAGATCAACGTCATCAATACGGGGAGGACCGCGTGAGCCAGCCCAAATCGCTGTACGCCCCCGCGGGCTTTCTCACCCGCGAGGAATCGGAAGCCATTGCCCGGCGCGTGCTGGCATCGGCGAAGGCCGGCGAGACCCGCGTAACGATCACCAGCGGCGCGCGGGCGAATACTCGGTTCGCCGAGAACCAGGTCTCGACTTCCGGCGACAACTACGACGCGGAAGTGACCGTGCGCAGCGTGTTCGGCAAGCGTGTCGCGAACGCCAGCACCAACAAGCTCGACGAGGCGTCGCTGGCGGCGTTGGTCGCGCGGTCCGAGGCGCTCGCCCGCCTCGCGCCGGAGGATCCCGAGCTGATGCCGGAGCTGGGACCGCAGACATACCCCACGCGTCCCGAGCCGTCGCAGACCGAGACTCCCACGCCCGAGCAGCGGGCGGCCGCGGTCCGCGCGGTGTCGGAGCCGGCGCGCGCGGCGGGCCTGATATCTACGGGGTACATGCAATCCAACGTCGGCTCGTTGGCCATCGCCAACAACAAGGGGCTGTTCGCGTACAATCGCGCCTCGTCTGCCGCGATGTCGACCACGGTCCGCACGCCTGACGGCACCGGATCTGGCTGGGCTGGCAGCGCGCACGACGAGTGGAGCGAGCTCGATGCCGCGACGTTGGGGGCGCGCGCGATTGACAAGTCGGTTCGGTCCCGTAACACGGTGGCGGTCGAGCCGGGCCGTTACACCGTCATTCTGGAGCCGACGGCTGTGGCGAACCTCGTGCAGCTGATCGTCGGAGGCTTCCAGAGCCCGGTGAACGCGCGGTCGGCGGACGAAGGCAGATCGTTTTTTTCCAAGCCCGGCGGCGGGAACAAGATCGGCACGAAGGTGGTGGACGAGCGCGTGACGATCGTGTCGGATCCAATGGATCCCGACGGCCGGGGCGGCCTATTCACGGGCGAAGGGATCCCGACCCAGCGCGTAGTGTGGATTGAGAATGGCGTTGTACGGAACCTTCAGTACGACCGGTTCTGGGCGCAGAAGCAGGGGGTGTCGCCGACGGCGGCCTCCAACGTGCTGCGGATGAGCGGCGGTGACGCCTCGGTCGAGCAGATGATCGCGAGCACACAGCGCGGAATTCTGGTGACGCGGCTGTGGTACATCCGCGCGGTGGACCCACGCACGATCCTGTATACGGGACTGACGAGGGACGGCACCTTCCTGGTTGAGAACGGCAGGATCACGCAGGCGATCAAAAACTTCCGCTGGAACGAGTCCCCGATCTTCATGCTCAACAACATCGAGATGATGGGGAAGCCGATGCGCGTCAACGCGAGCGAGAGCGGTCAGGGTGGGGGAGTGATAATCGTGCCGCCTATCAAGGCACGCGACTTCAACTTCACGAGTCTCAGCGACGCGGTTTGAGTCGCTTGAGTTTCGGGGTTTAACTGCTGGAACAGCCGGAGCCACGCGGCTTGGGCATCTCATTTCGGCGCTACGCGAGCAAACCGCGCTCGCTAAGACGCGCCTGCATGAGACACCCAAGCCGCGTGGCTCCGGCTGGTTAACAACGGGGAACGGCATCAAATGACAACGCGTCGCGACTTCGTGAAGACTGTCTCCGCCCTCACGGCGGGGGGTCACCTGCTCGGCGATCCTCTGGCGAAGGTGCTTGCGTTGGAGCCGAAAGCCAGCGCCGGTGACCCGATATTTCGGGAGCTGGCGATGGTCGCGCTCGATGCGGCCAGAGGTGCCGGCGCGCAGTACGCGGACGTGCGTATCTCGAACAGGCAGGACCAGGGTATCTCCACCCGCGAGCGCAGGGTGCAGGGACTACAGTCGAGCGAGACGTTCGGCTTCGGAGTGCGCGCGCTGGTCGACGGCGCGTGGGGGTTTGGCGCCAGCAGCCGGCTCTCGCGCGACGAGGTCGCGGCGGTCGCGCGGGCGGCGGTCGCGCAGGCGCGCGCCAACCGGGCGGCGCAGCTCAGGCCGCACGTCCTGGCGCCGGTGACGCCCGTGGGCGACGCCGAGTGGCGCAGCCCATTTCGAATCGATCCTTTCACGGTCTCGATCGACGACAAGGTCGCGCTGCTGATCAGCGCCAACGAAGCCGCGCTCGCGGCCGGCGCACGATTCGCCAGCTCCGGGATGCAGTTCGTGAAGGACGAGAAGACGCTCGCCACGACTGACGGCAGCTTCATCGTGCAGACGTTCATTCGCTCGCAGCCGAGCATGAGCGTCACGGCGGTGAAGGACGGCGATTTCCAGTCACGCGACTCGACCGAGATCCAGCCGATGGGCCGCGGCTACGAGCACGTGCTCGAAGGCAGGCTCGTGGAGAACGCGCCGATGTGGGCGAGCGACGCCGTCGAGAAGCTGAGCGCCAAGCCCGTGGAGGTCGGCCGCTACGATCTGGTGCTGCATCCGTCGCACCTGGCGCTTACGATCCACGAATCGATCGGGCACCCGACGGAGCTCGATCGCGCGATGGGATACGAGGCCAATTACGCCGGCACGAGCTTCATCGCGCCGCCGGCAGATTTCCTCGGGAAGTTTCGCTACGGGCCCGACTTCATGAACGTGCAGGGCGACCGCTCGCAGGAGGGCTCGCTGGCGCAGACGGGGTGGGACGACGAAGGGGTGAAGCCGGACGACTTCATGATCATCAAGAACGGCATCTTCAACGACTATCAGACGACCCGCGAGCAGGCGATGTGGCTGGACTGGTGGTACAAGCAGACCAGCCAGCCGACGCGCTCGCACGGCTGCTCGTTCGCCGAGTCGTGGTCGGACGTGCAATTTCAGCGCATGCCGAACGTGTCGCTCCTGCCGGGCGAGCAGGACATCGTGTGGGACGACATCATCGCCGCCACCGATCGCGGGATCGGCATCAAGGGTCGCGGGTCGTACTCGATCGATCAGCAGCGGTACAACGCGCAGTTCGGCGGACAGGTTTTCTACGAGATTCGCGGCGGCAAGATCGTCGGCATGCTGAAGGACGTCGCCTACCAGATGCGCACGCCCGAGTTCTGGAATGCGATGGACATGATCGGCGGCAAGCGCGACTACATGCTCGGCGGAACGTTCAACGATGGGAAGGGCCAGCCTAGCCAGTCCAACGCGGTCAGCCACGGCTGTCCGACGACGCGGCATCGCCAGATCAACGTCATCAACACAGGACGGACTGTATAGGTATCAGGTATCAGGTATCAGGTATCAGGTATCATGTATCAGAAACAAGCGAAAATCTTGGCTCTTGTAGTTTCTGATACCTGATACCTGATGCCTGTACTTGATGCCAGTCACTCTCTGGGAAAATAGATCTTGAACGTCGTCCCCGACCCAAGCTTGCTGTAAACCCAGATGTAGCCGTGAGCCTGCTTGACGATGCCGTAGACGGTCGCGAGACCGAGTCCCGTTCCTTTGCCTTTTGGCTTCGTCGTGTAGAACGGCTCGAAGATGTGCGACTTGGTCTTCTCGGTCATCCCGTGCCCTGTGTCGCTCACGCTGAGTACCACATACTCGCCCGTCGGAACGTCGACGCCCATGTGGCGGCTCGCGTACTCCGCGTCGGCTACCTCCATATTGTCCGTGGCGATCGTGAGAACGCCGCCCTGCGGCATGGCATCGCCTGCATTAACGGCCAGATTCACCAGGATTTGTTCGAGCTGCCCGTGATCGGCCTGGATGCACTGCGCCTCCGGCGAAAGCACGAGCGCGAGCTCCGCGGTCTCGCCCAGCAGGCGACGCATCATCTTCTCCGCGTCGTGCACCACGTCGTTGATGTCGATGCGGTGGGGCTGCACCGGCTGCTTGCGGCTGAAGGCCAGAAGCTGGCGCGTGAGGGTCGTCGCCCGCTCGGCAGCACGCTGGATCTCCTGCACGTCCTCCCGCCGGGGATCGCTGTCGGCGATGTCCGTCAGCAGTATCTGCGTGTACGACAAAATCACCGTGAGGAGGTTATTGAAGTCGTGCGCTACGCCCCCCGTGACGCGGCCGATCGCCTCGAGCTTCTGGGAGTGGATCAACTGATCCTGGCTCTCATGCAGCGCCTGCGTCAGGTCCTTTATCTCGGCTTCCGTCATGCGCACGCGGTTGACCATCGACAGGTCGCGCGCCACTACTATGCGTACCGGTCGTCCTCGTAATGTTCCGGTGCGGCCGTGGACCTCGACCGGAAATGTGGAGCCATCCTTTCGCGCGAGCCTCACTTCCATCGGCTCATCCCGCGGCTTGGCTACTCGTCTTGCCGCTTTCTCGCGGTCTTCCGGCACGACCACCCGCGTCGCATCGCTGCCGAGGAGTTCGTGCTCCTCGTAGCCAAGCAGGGTGAGCACCACTCGGTTCACGTAAACCAGGATGCCGTTTTCGTGAATGAAGACGGCGTCGAGCACGGCGTCCGCGACCAGCCGAAAGCGTTCTTCGCTCTCTTTCAGCTCTTCCTGGGCCGCTCGGCGCTCCGTGATGTCCATCGTCAGCCCGCGAACCACGAGGACCTGTCCGCGTTCATCCGTCTCCGCGGTAACGACGTCTTCCACGCAGATTTCCCGCCCGTCCGCGTGGATCATCCGGTACTCGGTTCGGAGCCGCCCGCCCTCGTGCGCGAGGCGGTTGAAGCCCGCGGTGACCCGGTCCCGGTCATCCGGATGAATCCGGCTCGCCCAGAACTCCGTGTCGCCCTTCCATCGCTCGGCGGGGAAACCGAACATTGATTCGACACGGCTGTTCACGAAGTTGAGCTTGCCAGCGCGCGCGTCCCACTCCCAGACGATAGCGTCGACGCTCTCGATGATCTGATCCAGGCGTCGCCGGTCGAGGTCGCTGGGGTGCGTGTCAGTCACCGTATGGTCGGCACGTGTGGGATCGGAGATGGCGTGTATGGCGCGCGGGCGCGATACTCTCCGGAATGACCGACGATTCGCGCGCGCGAAGCCACGAGATCACCGTTCCTCGTACAGCAAGGTACGCGGCGCTTGGTGGCAGTACTTCCCCCGTCGAAGAGATCTGGCTGGCCTGTCATGGTTACGGGCAGCTGGCGTCCAGGTTCATTCGCAGATTCGATGTGATTGATGATGGTAGCCGTTTGATCGTCGCTCCCGAGGCGCTTTCCCGCTTTTACATCTCGGGCGCGAGCGGACCGCATTCGGATGATGTTAAGGTGGGGGCTTCGTGGATGACTCGCGAGGGGAGGGACGCCGAGATAGCCGACCAGGTCACGTATCTCGATCTGGTATGGGCACGTGAGTGCGCCGGGCTGGAGAGTCCAGGGGTTCGTTTCGTGGGGTTTGGTTTCTCGCAGGGTGCAGCAGCTGTTTGCCGGTGGGCGGCACGGACCAGCACGCCTCCTGACCATCTGATTCTATGGGGGAGCGGAGTGCCGGTGGAGCTGCTGGAGGGTGAGGGGAGGGAAGGCCTCGCGCGGTCGTCCATGACCATTGTACTCGGTGCCCGGGATCCCATCGCTGACGGTGACCGCGTGGCCGAGCATAGGAAGCAGCTCGATGTTGCCGGGCTGTCATACCGGTTGGTTATGTATGACGGAGGGCACGAGATAGACGGGCCGCTCCTGGCCGAGCTCGCCGCCGGTCTTGGCGGCACACGGACGGGTTGAGCGTTGTTAAGCTGGCGTAAATCATTGATTTCTAACGCTTTCGACGTGTAACGGCCGCGCGTTGGCCGCTTGCTTGTCTACAGCGCTTGCCGACCCCTCTATTGCCTCTTGCAGCGGCGAACCCCCATGCTTGCGGGGCGTTTGGATGGCCTTGAGGCGGGAGTAACGGGCTAGCAGGTGTGTGTCACGAGGCAGTGACGAGGGAGGGATACTATCCCCCTCGCACTGTGATCCACCTTCGCGACACTTTCTTTATCACGAGCGGGAGCAACCCATGTTCAGAAGTCTGAGTAGGAAGCGGAGATTCGGTTTTACCCTGGTCGAGGTGCTGGTCACGACGGTGGTGGTAGGCGTAATGGCTGCGGTGGTGATTCCTGCCCTAGTCAAGCAAACGTCCGCAGCTGACGCGCCACGCGTCGCTTCGGACTTGGGATCCATCAAGGCGGCGATGGAGGTCTTCTCGTTGAATGTGAAGCCGCGCATGCCGGGCGACATCGAGGATCTTATCAACACGATTTCGACGACCGAAAACGGGCTTGACGGTACGGCCTACACTTCGGGGAATGTTTCGAAGTGGACAGGACCGTACATCGAGTGGACAGGGACGGTCATTGGTAATGCGGCTACCGCGGACACAATTTTCAAATCTGCTGGCAGCGCTGTGGTCCACGATGCGTTGTTCCGATGTCCGGCGGTAGAGTCGGGGTACAGTACGGGTAACACGACTGATGCTCCCTGCACCTTGGGTACGGGGAATACGAGCACAAATGTTACGGACTCCTACACTGCTGTGAAGGTTACTGGTATCGGAGCCGCTTCTAACGAGTTTAAGAATCTGAACGCAGTCATAGACGGAACAGATGAAGGCGCGAACGATGCCAACAAGCAGGACTTCGGGATTCTCCGTCAGAACGCCGCGGGAACCGTCTTCTTCCTCGCGGTTCCGTTCTCGAAACCCTGACCGCTCTCCCCGCTGAGTTTTACTGGTCGCCGGCGAAAGCCGGCGACCTTTTTTTCAGCGTCGTTCAGGATCGATCGGTACTCGGCTTTCACGCCCATTTCTCGGATAGGGACGCGCGACTCGACACACGACGCTTTTCGCTGCATGGTTCAGCATTCACATTCGCGTATGAGTTGCGAGGCCTTGTCCAGATGCACCGTACCCGATGGGGAACCGGCTATTGAGTGAAGACCGCGCAGCGGCCATACGCACGGAGCCCGATTCTTGGTTGATGCGAATAACGCGGTGGCTGCTGTTCGCGACGTTGCTAGTGCCAGTCATGGTCTTTCCCGGGTTTTTCTTTCCTTTCATTACCATCCGCGCCGTTTACTTCCGGGTTCTGATCGAGCTCGCCTTCGCGCTGCTGATCTATCTCGTCCTGCGCCGCAATCCTACAACGCACTTCCGGCGCGACTTCGTGTTCTGGTCGTTGCTGGCATGGACCGCCACCAACGCCCTCGCGGCGGCGTTCGGTCCCGCGCCCATGCGCAGCTTCTTCGGTGACCATGAGCGGATGGGCGGCGTGTGGTTCTGGATCCACCTGCTCGCTTATTACGTCCTTCTCCGAGTCGTTCTACGCGCCAACGATTGGTGGGCGTTTTTTCGCCTTTCTGTCGGGGTCGCGAGCGCGATCTCGGTATACGGGCTCGTTCAGGATTGGTTCCGCCCGTTCAATTTCGTCATCGGAGGAATTGGTACCGGGGTAACCGTAGGCAATAGCGGCCTGCTTGCTGTTTATTTCCTCGCCAATATCGCGTTCTGCGCGTTGCTCGCCGCGCGCAGCGCCTCACGGGCCCGATTTGGATACATTGGCATCGCCGGGCTGCTCATTGTCGCATTGGTGTACTCCGGGAATCGAAGCTCGGTGCTTGGATTGCTTGTCGGAACCGGAGCTGGCTTCGCGTTCTATGGCGTGAGATCTGGCACCCTTCGCGGCTGGCGGGGCGCGCTGACACTTGCGTGCTTCGCGTTGGTGGGCGCATTGCCTTTTATAACGCGTGCATCGTGGGCGCGGCCCGTTACTGCTCGGGTGCCGGTTTTAGGAAAGCTGTCTTCCGGGGTGGATTCGACCCGCATAATCCAATGGCGGGCCGCCGTCGCCGGCATTCGTGACCGCCCGCTCCTCGGAGTGGGGCCTGAGAACTATCAGCTGATCTGGAGCCAGTACCATCACCCCGAGATGCAGCGCTTCACCGCGGATTCGCGTTGGGACCGGGCCCACAACGCCTATTTGGACGCATTTGCGACTTCAGGGATCCTCGGATTCCTTTCGTTGCTCGCGATCTGGCTGGCGCTTGCGTGGTCTCTCCTCCGCGCGGATCGAAACCGGGTGGAAGAGGGCGCAAGGCTCGTCCGAGCGGACCTCCCCCTGCCAATGGCCGCCGTAGCTGTCGGGTCCTTCGTGGCGTATGCCTTCTACCTTTTTTTCTGGTTTTTCGATCTCAGCTCGACGATGCTCTGGATCGCACTCGCTGCCTTCGTAGTCAGCTCTGCGAGCGGTGCGCCCCTGATAAAAATCGGAACGCTGCATGAACGGCGGTGGCAGAGCAGCGTGGTGCTCGCCGCCGGAGCGATGGCGCTCGTGGCAGTGCTGTACGTCCATGGTTTCGAAACGCTGCGCATGGCACGTGCCCTGGATCGCGCGCGCCACGTGGAAAGGCCGCTGCAGGAGACCCTCGCCGATTTTGAATCCGTTTTTGCTTCTCCAGCACCGGTTACGCAACATGCTTTCGTCATGTACGCCGGTAACCTTCGTTCACATTATCCGGCATTTGCGGAAATCCGCAATGATCCGGCGCGCTCTGCGCTGTTTGACCGGGCATTTCTCCTGGCCATCAAGGAGTTCGAGCGGCAAGCCGACCAGGACCCGCTTAACGAGAGAACGCTCGTGCAGCACGCGCGCGTGCTCATGCTTGGCGCCTATTACTACGGGAATCAACGTTTGTATGAGTCCGCCCTGAGGCGGCTTGAACGGGCGGTAAAGCTCGCGCCTCGCCGGGTGAATACCCATCTCGTTCTCGGCATGGCCTACCTCAACGCGCAGCGGCCGCGGGAAGCCCTGAAAGTCTTCGAGCAGGCCTACTCGATTTATCCGCCGCTTGGCCAGACCCACTCCTATCTGGCTGACGCCCATGCAGCGCTCGGCGACTACCCGGCGGCAGCTCGGTGGCTCTCCAGCGCCATGCTCCACGGCTATTTCCCCGACGAGTCAACGGTGCGCGCAGTTGCGATGCGGCTCGCCGACCAGGACATGGCGCGTGACGGCGCCGAACTCATGCGGCTGTATCTCCATAAGAAAATAGGCCCAACTGTCACATGGACATCGCAGCCGGCGGCTGTAGGCGCGGAGTATTCCGCCACGGCCGCGTTCGCCGGAGACCTGTTCCTGCGAGCAGGGGATTCTGCTTCCGCTCGCGCGCTGCACCGAGGCGCCGAGGTTTCATGCTCGCGCGAGATCCCCCTGCTGCAATTGGGGCGCAACCGATCCTCATCTCCGCTGCCGGATTGCCGCCAGCCGTGGCGCTCGGCGCCGAGCCGATAGCGAGCGCCGGTGCGAGCGAATACCGGCGTCTCGGATGATCCGCGCCACATTTTGATGCCATCGCCGGAGATCGTACCGGCTAGCGTCCGCCGTGCACTCTTGTCCTCTCGGCAGCGAGGCTTATAAGCTATGGGCATGGCGATCGCGACCACCGAACGGTGGACCATCGAGCGGCTCCGGGCGCTTCCCGACGACCGCAACCGGTACGAGATCATCGACGGGGAGCTGTTCGTGACTCCCTCGCCGTCGTTCCCGCATCAGGATGCGATCGCCAGCCTCTTTTTGCAGCTACGCTCATACGCCGTCGCCCACCGAGTCGCGCACGTCCTAACCGCACCGGCGGATGTGGAGTACGACGAGCATACAGTGGTGGAGCCGGACATCCTTGCGCTGCCGCTGCGGGAAGGGAGAAAACCCCGTTCCTGGCAGGAGGCCGGCCGCCTGCTGCTGGCGATTGAGGTTCTCTCGCCCCGTACAGCGCGGGCGGATCGCACCGTGAAGCGGCAGCTCTATCAACGGCAAGGGGTGCCGCAGTACTGGATCGTGGACCTCGACGCGCGCGTGGTGGAACGCTGGCGCCCCGGTGACGAACGCCCGGAGATCGTCACCCAGCGGCTGGAATGGCGGCCCGATCCGGAGCACCCACCGCTGGCGATCGATCTTGTCCAGTTCTTCGCGGAGGTAGCCGGGGACTGAGGACCGCACAACATTGCCGGTTGTTATTGACTGCTTCTCGGGCACCCCTCGCATCTTCGAATTGAACGCCGTCAATGCTCGTGAGGATATCCACTCGCTGCGGCACAACCCCTATCCGGGTTGCACGCATGTGTCCTTTGGAGTGCGGGAGTCGCGACCGGGACACTACTCATTGCGCCCTGGTCCTTCTATTCATTGTGGTTTGCCCGTCGATGGGCTAAGGTACAAGCACCTCCTTGAACCAAGGTCGTCTGCGATGCTTGTGGCTCGTTCGCGCGAGAGAGGCTTCACCCTCCTGGAGGTCGTGATCGCCGTTGTGATCATGGTCCTTCTTTCAGCCAGCATCTTTCCTGCGGTATCGGAACAGATAGAACGTCGTCGCATCGACGCGAGCGTTAAAACTTTGAAATCTCTGGCGGACGCGGTCACGGCATTCCGCAAAGACACGGCGGTCAATCCTGGCAGCATGGTCGATCTGTCGAACCCCATAACGACAGGCGGGACCAACAGCTGCGGCGCCGCGTACACCACACCTAACGTCAACGCCTGGGCAGGCCCGTACTACACTCAGCAATTGCTGCCCGCCACAGGCCTCCCTCTCAGCAACGAAAACGTGGGCCGCGTCAATAACACTTTGGTTCGCAGTCCGGCTGGAGTTGCGACGGCAGGGTCGCTGGCTTTCCAGGCAGTCAGCGTGCGCTTGGACCAGGCCACCGAAATCAACGAAGTTGTGGACGGAGATGCGAGCGCAACGACCGGCCGCGTGCGTTGGACAACTCCGGCGGACGCTAACGGTTTCGTGACGCTGTCGTATCACGTGGCGATCAACGGATGCTGACATACTTCGTGGGGATGCGCGACCGGACCGCCGGGGCAAGCAACGCGGCCTCGGTGCACGGGCGACGACGGAGCGGTTTCTCAGTTCTCGAGATAGTGGTGTCCGTGTCCATAGTCGCGACGCTGGCTGTCTTGATCGTGCCGAGCGTGGACGCGCTCATCGACAAGGTGCGCATGGACCTGATAGAAGACACGCTCCGGGAATACGAGGACGCGATCGAGAAATTTCGGGCAAAGGTGGGATCGAACCCCGGCAAGCTGTCCCAGTTGGGAACGCCGATTACGACCGCCGATTCGGACCCCTGTGACCCCTATTCATCGCAGGACGTGGCGGCGTGGCCCGGAACCCCGCCGGCGGGCGGGCCGTATATAAACCAGGCGCTGCCGAACGGCCCGTTCAAGATCGGGACTTTCGGGATGGCGCAAAACACTTTGATTCGCGATCCTCCGACCCAGGGAGGCGTGCAGCGGTTTCACTTCCTGTCGTACACGATAACCGGGGTTACGCGGGATGACGCCATATCGATCAACGAGCGAATCGATGGCAGCGCCGACTTGGACCCGGCGTCGCCCAACAACCTCACCGGCACTGTGCAGTGGGGCAATCCGGATTCCCAGGGCTTCGTCACGGTGACCTACCGACTGATCATCCCGAAGAACACATGCTGAGGCCATTGCTGGCGCATGGGATAAGCGCAAGACGGGGTTTTGCCCTGGTTGCCGTCATCGTCATGGTGGCGATCATCGCCGTACTCGCCGCAGTTGTTGGTCCCGGTCTGGCCCATGCCCTCAATCAGGAGCGGGTCGCGAAGGCTGACAGATCCCTCGTCAAACTCGACAGCGCCATCGTCCGCTTCAAGCGAACCACGAGAAGCTATCCGGGTCGCCTGAATCACCTCGCCGTACAGATCACGACGCAGGACAAGGACAGCTGCGGAAACAACTATACCAACGGGCAGGTGAACGACTGGGCCGGTAGCACGATCGATACGATCGGTGGCTCGTACATCAGCCAGCCTGTTCCGGCCGGCGGCCTTCCGCTAGCCGGAGGTTTGGGCTACGCGCAGGATTCAATTGGCCGGAACCCCGGGGGTCCCTCGGGCGTCCTCGATATCCGGATGGCCGACGTCCCCGAAGACGATGCCATTTTGCTGAACGATCGCATCGACGGGATAGCTGATTTCGTGGCTGGCAACGAGGTCACCGGCAATCAGACAGGAAAGGTTCGCTGGATCGCTCCCAGCGCGACGAAAAAGGTGTTGCTGACGTACGTCGTGCTTCCGCCGAGCGCGGGGTGTTGATTTTGCGCGACCGAGAAATGTGGCGAGGAGCACGCGCAACCGAGCCAGTGTCTGTTGGGTGCCGCAGAGCGTTCACCCTGCCGGAAATGCTCATAGTGCTCGCATTAATCGCCACTCTTTCCGCCGTGCTCTATCCCGCGATAATGAACAAGCTGACCGAAGCTCGTGCCGCGGCGATCGCCCAGACTCTCGACGGGATCAACCAGGCGGTTCAGAACTACCGCGGCAACGTCGGCCGCTTTCCACAGACGCTCAGCCAGCTGAGCACGAAGCCGGCTACCTTAGCGCCGGAACTTTGCGCGGGGACAACTCCGGACGTGAATATCAATCAATGGCGCGGACCATATGCGTCGAGGACCTTCGTTGCCGCGGGCACCCAGGTTGGCGATGGAACAGTGAAGGACACCTTGCGGCGCGTTCCCGCGAACAATCAGAGCACCGCGTTCGGTGTGG
The DNA here is from genome assembly GCA_050998915.1 of Gemmatimonadaceae bacterium. Taxonomy (GTDB): domain Bacteria; phylum Gemmatimonadota; class Gemmatimonadetes; order Gemmatimonadales; family Gemmatimonadaceae; genus JACDCY01. The sequence goes on along the minus strand of JBPCPS010000180.1, from coordinate 25,645 downwards.
CGTACGTTGATGTGATAAACGTCGACAGCGCGGTCGCCGCGCTTCTCGAGCGTTCGTTCGACGGTGGCAGTACGCTTGACACCTTAGGCACCATTCGATGGTTGCCCGACGTGACGTCGGGGCCAGTGGGCAAGGTTTCTTTCGGGATACCGGTGCGGGGCTGCTGACCGAGTTATCGCGGGGGCGCCGTCGCTGGAAGGGCGGCGCCGTGGGAGAGCATGACGTCGTCGAAGACTACGCTTGAACCGGCAGCCCGCGCGCCCAACCAGAGTTGAACCCGCTGCTCTTCGGCACTCGGTCCGAGAGGAACGGTCGACCTCCAGCGCAACTTTCCATCGATGTAGAACGCAACGCGCCGGGAGGGCTCGACGAGCATCTGGAAGACGTGCTCCGTCGTGCTTCCCAAGGCGGCGACAGGCTCGGTTTGCGATTCGCGCCCGACCGCATACTCGATTCTTCGGGCCTCACCCAGCCAGGTAATGGATGCGAGCTTCAGGAATCGCGGAGGGACCGTACCGGCTAAATACCTGGGGTCCGCCACGACGAGGGACATGTTCATCGAGGCCGGCATAGCGCCGGCAGCGGCGAACGGCGCTGCTGCCCAGGACTGGAACATCAAGCCCTGCCGAACACTCACCAAGCTGGTGCTCAGTATCCCGCTCTCCAATCTGGAATCATGATTGGGCACGAGTCCTCTCGACCGCCCGCGACCGACATCCGGGGCGACCGACGGCCGGGGCGAGCCGAGTGCGATCCATTGCGCTGACAACCTCGTCGCCTCGAAATCATCGCGAATAGGGGTCTGCCCGCCCGAGCCCACCTGAATCAACGCCGTATCGGACCGCCATTCAGCCACGGTCGCCACGATCCGGGCGAGGCCGGGGCGCTGTCCGGTTACGACGGCCCGCTCACCAGATCCAGGCGAGACAGAACGGACGGCGGCGACGGAGGGGTCGAGGGAAGTCCAGCCGACGCCCGTCACTATCATGCCCCTGCCGTATTGATCGGTCGTTTCAGCGAACACAACGGCGGTATCGCCGGGCGAAAGTATGGACGTGCCGCGGACCGCCAGTTCGTCGAGAAACGGCGGCGCCTGGCCCAGCCACCCGGCGACCTCCAGGCTTCTGCCCGCTGCCTCGATCGGTCGGGGGACGCCGGCCAGCGCTGTCATTACGTACGCGCGAAGCCTGCCCTGTCTCGCGGATTCGAATGCGACGAACTGGCCATCGGGCGAGTAAGCTGGCCGGCTATCCTGCGCCGGGTCGAACGTCATGCGACGCAGTTGCCCGGTCGCAATATCCACCGAGTATATCTCTGCGTTTCCGTCGCGCTCCGTGGTGAACGCGATGTGGTCGCCATCGGCGGACCAGGCAAGGTCGTAGTCCTCGCTCATATGCTGGCTGAGATTGCGCGCCTGCGATCCGTCGGCGAGCGCTACGAAGATTTCCTGCTGTCTCGCTACGCCTTCGCGCGCGATCCACGCGATGTGCGTACCGCGCGGCGACCAGCGCGCATCGACGACCGATCGACCAGCGGCGGTGTCAATGGCGACCCGCTCGATGCCGGGTACCACCTGGTAAGCGTACAAATCGGTGTCGTAGGCACCCTCCCGATCCGGGCCGCCGTAAACCACGAGCAGGCGCGCACCATCGGGAGACCAGTCTGACGCGATGTAATCCCCGGCGCCCGTAGCTACCGGGATGGCTTCGCGCGTATTCGCGACGATGACGTACAGGTGTACCCCAGATCCGGTCACCCGCTCGACAGCGACCAGCTCTCCGGTCGGGGATAGCCGCGGGTTTATCCAGGGTAACGACAACGAGTCGATCCAGCCCGGGGCACCTTCGGATAGCGGGAGCCCGCGCGCGCGGCGGGCCTCCGCGGAGATAAGACCCGCTGCCGTGTAATAGCGTACTTCCCGTGGGCCCAGGCGCTCCGCGAGCACCAGGGTGTCGCTCAGCACGTTTCCTCTTGTCGCGGATCTTTCCTGCAGGGAAGCGCGCAAGCCGAAAGAGGCTGCGACAGCGACTGCGCCCGCGATCGGGATCCACCACCTGATCCCCCACGCTTGCCACAATACCTGCCGTTTCGGGCGGCTGGCCGTGCCATCGGAAGGACGAGTGTCGTCCGTCGCTTCCTGTTCGCCAACACGGAGTGGTTGCTCTCCCGTCTCTGCGGTGCTCTCGGGCCGCGAACCCGGAAGAAGCAGCGGCGCGCTTACGCCGAGCGTACGGGCCACCGTGTGCAACTCGCCGCGTTCGGTATCGGTGGTAGCTGACGCTTCTGCCAGCGCGAGGAGATGCTTGGCGTCGTCATACGCGCCCGAGAGCAGCGCGTCCCAAGCGGCCTGTCGGGCGTGCCGATACGCGAGCGGCTTGCGCCCGGCCATACCGTAAAGGCGGGCGAGCTCGCTGTGAGCGGGCTGCGCTTCCCCCGCCAACGCATCAGCCGCCCAGTTCGCCAAAAGCATTACTCCCGCCTCGCCAGTGCTTTCGAGCGCAAGCTCGGCGGCGGTCTCGCTCGAAGGCGTCATCTTGCCACCGTGCTGCACGAGCAACCCACGGCCCTCGAGACTCGACGCGCCTTCTAGAGCTGCGGCCTCGGAGATGTGAGCCGCGCCAGCCAGCAGCCGGATCGGCACGGCCTGGGTGAAGAGCGAGGCCGCGACGAAAAGACGCTGCTCGTGCGGCGAGCATTGCAGTAAGCGGCGACGAAGCACGTCACGAATCGTTACCGGAGAAGTGGAGGGAATCTCACCGGCTTTGGCACGGTCAGCCAGCTCTATCAGACGGAAGGGAACTCCTCCCGCGAGGTGGGCGAGCCTGCTCCGATCGCTGTCGCCTACGTCCTCGAAGCGAAGAATCGCCGCGAGCAACAGATCGCTGTCGCCCAGAGGGAAGGGCTTGAGCTCCAGCTCATCGAAGCCGGCGATCCGCGCACGGCTCTTAACTCCGCGACCGTGGCCACGAGAGTCTGGCGTTCGGCCGTCGGCGCCGCCGGCCCAGGTTCCGACAATAAGGACAGGTACTGCCCGCAAACGATGGGCAAGATACCGAATCAGATCGATCGTTGAGGCGGAAGCATTATGTAGATCCTCGAGAACGATGCAGACGGTCTGCTCGTATGCGATTGCGTCGACCAATGCCGCAATCCCTTCGAAGAACCGAACCCGTTCTGCCTCGTCTGTCAGCGCGCCTGGCTCAGGGAGCTGAAACTGGTCACGCAACTCGGGGAGCAGCCGTGCCGCTTCGGCCAGGAGATGCTGGCTCGCCCCAGCAATCCCCGGGGCGTTGAGCGCGGCGCGAAGTGCTTCCGCCACACTAGCGTATGGAATTGCCGCGGCTACCGCCCTTTCCTGGCCTCGCAGAATGAGCGCCGAGTCCGTCGCGACTGATCTTTCGAGAAACTCGTCAACCAGGCGGGTCTTCCCAATGCCTTGCTCCCCGTAGAGCAACACCGCCGTTCCTTTCCCCCCGACCGCTCTCCGCCATGCGCCGAGGAGCTGCGCGGTCTCGCTCTCGCGACCGACGAATTCAGGATTCGAACTCTCCCCGGTCCGGAGTCCGAGGCTTGGCTCCGATCCGTGTGATCCTCGTCCCGGACCTGCGCTCAAGAGTCCCTTCAACATCGACATGACGGCCGGCGACGGCTTCGCGCCAAGGTCGTTCTCCACGCGGTCGCGGTGCACGGTCAGCGCGGTGATTGCCTCGGCCCGCCGGCCGCCGGCCATGAGCGCGGACGCTTCGAGAACGGCGGCGTCGGAGCTCAGCGGTTCATGACGGACGAGCGCGCGAGCGCGCCCCACGGCCAGTTGCCAGTCTCCCGAAGCAAGCGCTCGTTCCGCCGAAACAGACAGCGCGCCTTCGTATGCGGCTGAAAACCGGCGCCGCTGCTCGTCGACCCATTCCGTGAACTGGCGTTCGGAGATTTCCAGACCTTCCAGGAATTCTCCACCATACAGAGCGATCGCGTCCTCAACTTCCCCACGATCGAGCGCTTTCCGGAAAGCGGTAGCGTCACACCAGACATGACTTTCATCGCTCAGAGCTATTTGATCCTGTTCCGAGCTCAGGATGTCCTCGCCGAGCGCGGATCGGAGGCGATGGAGGGTCTGGCGGAACGCGTTACGCGCCTTATTCTCTGCTACATCGCCCCAAAGGAGTGCTACCAGCTCTTCGCGACGCACTGCGTCGTGGAAGAGGAGATAGGCCAGCATTCCCAGTGGCTTCCCGGGCCCCAGCCCAGCAACGACCCGTCCCGCCCCATCGACGAGCGTTGGGGGCCCTAACAGCGTCAGGCGAAAGCGCTGGCCAACCGGAGGTGCGAAGGGCTGTGACATGCGCGGGCGCAAATATAACGCTTGGGTCACGGCCAGCAGTCATTTTAGGGGAGCAAACAGGGCTGGCATGACCAGGTCCGTTTGCAGCGGACCAGCTGCCGCGGCACCACCCAACTTCGACTCAAGAGGCGAACATGTCACGAATCAACAGGAAACGCCGCGGCTTCACCCTGCCTGAAGTACTTGTCACCCTGGCGATAGTCGCGACTCTGGCGGCGGTGTTGATGCCGGCCTTGAACAGCCAGCTCTCGAAGGGAGACGCGGGCCGGCTGACGAGCGATCTTAAGGCTATCCAGACGGCTGTAGGCGCCTTTACATCCGATGTTCGGCGCTATCCGGGCGACCTAACCGACTTGAACACCAAGCCCGGGGTAACGGATCAGGATGTGTTGGGCAACGCTTTCGGCAGCGTCCTGGTCGCGAAGTGGAGAGGGCCGTATCTCTCGAAAGAGCTCTTGTCAGGTACGATAATACCGTCCGGTTATGGCTCGACGATCGCCGGGGGCTTGACCCGCACCACCTACAACGGCATCCCGTATCTGACGATTTCCGTAAGCCCGCTCACGGAGGCCGAGTTCAATACCATCGACCAGATCATCGACGAATCCGCCAGCTCGAGTACCGGCCAGCTGCGCTTCACGGGAACTTCCGTGTCGGGCACGGTCACGTTCTACGCCGTCCCGATCCAATAGCGAAAGCCTCGCTCGCTCCCTTCCGGCCAGTCCATGGAGGGGATCGCTCATGCTGGTCTACGAGTAGGATGAGTGCGATGAGGAAGGCAACGGTGCGAGGGCAGGGCTTCACCCTGATCGAAGTGCTTGTTACTGTCGCGATCGTCGGGACGCTCGCGGCCGTTCTGGCCCCCGCGTTGATCAATCAGCTCTCGAAAGGCGATGCCGGCCGGATCACCAGCGATCTGGTCGCAGTCCAAACAGCCGTGGGCGCTTTTAACTCCGACACGCGGCGGTACCCCGTGACTCTGCTTCAGCTCAAGACCGTCCCAGGCAGTACCGACCCGGACATCCTCACCAACCAGTTCGGTACCGTGCTGGTCAAGAAATGGCGGGGGCCGTATCTGTCCAAGGACTTAAACGGCAGCAATGCGATGCCGACAGGTTCCGGAGCGACGATCAGCGCTGCCTTTGGCACTGCGTCGTACAACGGAATTACCTATCTGACGATCACCGCCGGTCCGCTGACACTCAACGAGTTCAACAACGTCGACCAGATCATCGACGAGTCCGCCAATTCCAGCACCGGGCAACTTACGTTGAGTGGAACCACGGCAACGTTAACGGCTGTGCCCATCCAGTAAATCCAGCCGGGTTACAAAAAAAAGAGCCGCACCACGGCTCTTTTTTTCGTTTTACCTATTTACGCGAGCCGGGCGTTACTTACCCGGATCTGAAATGAACAGCACCGGCCTCGATTTCACGATCCACTCGGCCAGCTTCCCGCTCACGCCGAACCGGGCGCTGATGACACCCGCCGGAGCGGTGTTCACGTTCACCGGCGGCTGGTAGAACACCGATTCGGGCCACGGCTTCTCCACGCCCCGCTCGACCGCGAGCCCGGCTGCATCAATCACCGCGTGCAGAGCTTCGATTGCAGGCAGGTTCTCGAACCGCACCGCCACCGTTCCGCGCACGCTGCTGTCCATTACAACACTCACTCCGGCGATCTGCGCGAGCGCGGGGATCAGCACGCGGACGTCGGCGCGCGCAGCATTTAACGTCACGCGTGGTTGCGCGCCGGGAAGCTCGCCCGGAGGAGGCGGAGTGGTGACTATGCTCACTTCCTCGACGGGCAATGGCGGGAGCTCGCCCGCGACGCGCGGCAGCGGCTTGATGGTCGGCGCGCACGCGGCAGCGATCAGACACGCGGCGAAACCCGCTCTCACGGCTCCAGTCTCGCGAGCCGGCTGCGCACTGCCTGCTCCAGCGCCGGAAATCGCCCGCCGGCAGTAGAGAGAAATATTCTGTACTCGCGGATCGCGCCCGCGCGGTCGTTCTGTTTTTCCAGCACGCGGCCGAGCTCGTAATGTGCCTCGGGCATCGCGGGATCCACGCGCAGGGCGTCCTCGAGCAACTTCCGCGCGTCCGCGATGGCGCCGGCCGCGTGCAGCTGAATGGCGAGATTGACTTTTGCGCCCGAGTTGGTGGGGTCCAGACGCACCGCTTCCTGCAGCGCCGTCATCGCTTCCTGCGCGCGCCCTTGCTGCGCGAGTACGATGCCGAGGTTGCTCCAGGCGGGAGCGAACCGGCCGTCGACGTCGGTCGCGTGCCGGTACGCGGCCTCCGCTGCGGGCAGATCCCGCAGCGCCCGGTAGACCGTTCCGAGATTGTTGTACAGCTCGGGGTTTCTCGGCGCCGAGAAGGTCGCCTGCAGGTAATAGTTCTTGGCCGCGAGATAATCGCCCCGCCGTTGCGCGGCGAGTCCCTGCTCGAACAGGCCGCCGCCTTCGGAATTCTGAATGGGGCGGTCGACGGTGATCTGCAACCTTCCCCCGGGTGCGGCTCCGCCGCGCACCGGTGGCGGAGAGGCCCCGATCGACGGCAACGGATCTGCCCCGCCTTCATCTTCGTCGTTGGAAGCGGGCTGAGGCGCGGTGTTCCGCGCAGGCGTGCGCCCTACCGAGCGTGGTGGCGGCTCATCCACGTACTCCTCCAAATCCATCCGCTCGGAAGGGTCGTCCGCCGCGGTGTCGAGCAGGGCCAGGCTTCCGGGATCCCCGGGCGTCTCGAGCACCAGCGTGGACGGAACCGAGTCGGGAAATTGCGCTAGGGCAGGCGGCTGCGTGTCGGGCTTGCGCGAAGGGCTGAACATGAGCACCAGCGCGGTCAGTGCGATGGCCGCGGTTGCCACCCCGAGTCCGATGACGAGCGGCGAAACGATCGGCTCCCCCGACCCGCGCGTGGGGAAGCGGAACGGAAAATACCCCTGCTGCTGCGGCACGCGCGCCGGCGGAGCCCGCCGGGCCTTCTCCTTCTGCGCGGCTTTGAGCGCGTCGGCGATGAGACTCATGTCGGCGGCAACCCGGGCACGACTATCAAGCCGGCTCCGTGAAGAGCGAGAAGCGATACGGCGACCAGCGCCAGCAGAAACAGCACGAGCCCGACAACGAACATGATCTTCATGCGGCGCTGGCGCCGCTCAGGTGTAGGGTCGGCCTCGTCCCCGCGCAGGGAAGCGACCGCCTGCTTCACCTCGGGCACGCCGATCTTTTGCGTTTGCGCCACGAAGCCGGCGAGGAGCGCCTGATCGCAGATCGCGTTGATCCGGCGCGGAATCCCCTGCGCGGCTTTGTAGATGGAAGCCACCGCGGGCTCGCTGAACTCGAGACTCCCGCGAGCGCCGGCGACGTTCAGCCGGTGATAGATGTAGCGCTTGGTCTCCTCGAGATTGAGAAAGGTGAGCGCGGATCGCACAGAGACTCTCTGACTGAGCTGCGCCATTCCCGGCATCTTCAGCCGCTGGCTCAGCTCCGGCTGACCCACGAGCACGATCTGAATCAGCTTCTCGTCCGCGGTCTCGAGATTGGAGAGCACGCGGATCTGCTCCAGGAACTCGGAAGAGAGATGTTGCGCCTCGTCGAAGATCGCGACGCACGTCCGGCCCGCCGTCAGCTGCTCGAGGAAGAACTTGTTGAGCCGGCTCAATAGCTCGTTGCGCGGCGCGCTCTCCTGATATTCCACGCCGAACTCGGTGAGCAGCGCCTGCAGCATCTCGGGGCCGCTGAGAAACGGATTAAAGATCAGCGCCGAGCGATGCTTGTCTGGATCGAGCTTTTCGAGCAGGTCACGCGAAAGAGTCGTCTTGCCGGTCCCGGGCAGACCGGTGAGAAGCATGAACCCCTCTTTCCGGTCTATCCCGTAAGTGAGCTCGTCGAGCGCCGTTCGGTACCGGTCTGAATAGAAGACGTACCGCGGATTCGGCGTGAGGGAAAACGGGCGCTCGGTGAGACCATAGAACTGTTCGTACATCCTCTAGCGGCTGGCGGTCTGGGCTCCCACGATGATCGTGGGCGTGAGGAAGATCACCAGCTCGTCCTTTTCCTCGACCTCGGACCGGCCGCCGAAAAGCCCGCCGATTCCGGGTACACGGCTGAGGCCCGGGACTCCCGACCTCGTTCGGTCCCGCCGCGTTTGCGTCAGACCGCCGATCACGATAGTCTCGCCGCCGCGGACGCGTGCCATGGTGTCGGTCTCCCGCCGGGTTATTACGGGCGCGTTGATCTTCCCGCCTTCGGGGGTTATGAACTCTTCCACCCGGGCCACCTCACTGAGCTGGGGGCGAATCTGCATCGTGATTACGTTATCGGCCCCTATCTGCGCAAGCACGTTGAGAACGATTCCGACCGACACCTGCTGCGGCGTCACCGAGGTGTTGAGCGCGATTACAGCCCCCCCCGCCCCTAGTACCGGCGTTTGGGTAACCGAGAAGAATACTTCGGCGCTGGTTGCGTCGAAGACGGCCATCTGGTTGTTGAGCGCCGTTATCATCGGGCTCGACAGCACGGCGACGTCGCCTTGGGTTTCGAGCGCCTCGAGGGCAACGCTCACCTGCGATGTGCCGCCGCCCAGCGTGATGGAAAAGGTGTTCGTCTGCGCGACCGGCGCGCCGATATTGAGTCTTGCCTTGCTCGTAAGAAGCTGCCAGTTGATTCCGAACCTGAACTCCCGGTTGAGCGAAACCCGGACGATCTTCGCTTCGACCAGCACCTGCCGCTGCACCGACGCCTGGAACGAGCTGATGTACGACTCGACGAGCGCGAGCGTAGCCGGCGGCGCGGTGACGAAGATGCTGCCGGCCAGCGGATTGATGATGAGCCGCCGCCCATCGCCCGATGTCTTCGCGGTCGCGCCCGGCGCGCTGGCCGCCGAGCCGAGCACTGAGCTGGCGGCGTTGATAGGAGTGGCCCCCACGGCGCCCTCCGCTGTCGCGGCACTGACAATCTGCCGCGCCGCCGTGTCCGCATTCATGTCGTAGAACACCAGCGCCTCGAGCGCGATCCGCACATCCTGCCAGAGGTTCGCGGCGGTCGTGCTCTGTATCGAAGCGCCACCCCCGCCGCCTCCGACCGCCCCGCCCACCTGCTGCGCGCCGCCAATCCCTCCGCCGCCAAGTCCGCTGGTGACCACGGTCTGGGTCGCGCCGACGCGGCTCAGCGACACATAATCGAGCGAGAACGTCTTCGACTGCATCCGGGAGCCGGTGACGCGGAGTACGCCGCCCTGTATCTGGTACGCGTACGAATGGCGTGCGAGCAGACTCGCCAGCGCCTCGTCCAGCGTCACGTTCTCCAGGCGCGTGTTGACCAGCCCATGCACGTCGGGGTCGATCTCCAGACCGAGTCCGAAGCTCTGCGCCAATCCGCGCAAGGCAGTGCGAAGGTCCTGCTCGACCGCGTCGAACCGCTGGATGCGCGGAGTGGATTTTCCTGCCTCGGTCACCTGCGCCACGGGGAGAGCTGGGAGCGATTCGGTCCGGTCGCCGGATCCGGAAACTCCGGCTACCTCCGACGCCGTGCGCGGGGTCTCGCCCGCTCGGGGCGCGCTCGCGCAGCCGTAGGCCAGGAAGACGACGGCCGCGCATGCAAACGAAGCTCTCAATGATCGTTCCGATCCGGTCGAGCTGGTCCCATGCATCACTGCCTCACCGATTCAAGGAGATGACTCTCCGAACACCACCAGACTCCTGCAACACCACACGGTCCGATTGGATCTCCACGATCCGGGCCCCTCCCGGCAGAGTGGAGCCGACGACCACCACCGAGTCGTTCACCACGGCCATCCGTTGAGCGTCCGTCAACAGGATGGCACTCACGACCCAGCGCGGCCGCACCGGTCCAGCCGGTAAGCGAACACCGTCGTCCATCCGCTCCGCGCGCTCGGGCTGCGCGTAGTATTCCTCCCTCGCAAACAGCTCCACGGCCTCGGCGGGCGTGCGTGCCGACGTCAACGCGATCGGCCTCAGGTAGCGACCCAGCGAATCGAGCGCAGCGGGGGCGAGGTAGCTCCTCGGCACCTTGACCACCGCGGCCGCCGCCGAATTAGTTCGCCACGCAACGCCGAACGCGATGATCACTCCCGCCGCAATCGCGAGCCAAATGTAATTCGAATGGTCCTGCCTGTCGCGTTTAATTTTGCGGCCCTTCCCCAGATTGATACACCGCGAGCTGGAAAGTTGCCTTTAGGTCGTCGGTGTCTCCCCCGATCGACAGCGAGGTGATCTCCGTGGCCGGCGGCAATCGCAGTATCACGCGCGACACGGACGACACCGTTCCGCTGGCTTCGAGCTTCAATCCGAAAGACGCCGGCTGAAACGTCAGGTCTCCGATAATCCGCGTTCCCGCGAGGCCCAGCGAATCGGCAGGAGCGAAGCTCGCCTTCGCGTTCGACATGCCCGCGACTTCCGCGATGCGCGAGACAGTTTGTGCCAGCGAGACCTTGAGCGCCTCCGCTGTGCCGAACTCCGCTGCCTCCTGGGTCGTGCGCGCCCACTCGTCGGTCTCGCCAGTGCTCGCGGCAACGAATTGCTGCGAGAAGCGGGTCGCGGTAGTGCGGAGCGCCACAGCTTCGTCGGTCGCCGTGCGCGCTTCCTTTGTGACCCCGCGCGCAGAGCAGGAAGTCCACGTCGACATCGCGACGACGAGAGCGGTGAAGCCGATGAGCTTCGCCGCATGTTGATTTTTCTTCAGGTACGCGCCGGCTTCCTCGAGCCTCAAGCCTTTCATGGCGTACCGATCGCGGTGAAGCTGATCTTGAAGTTGCCGGACATGTCGCCGGGTTCCCCCGCGTACTCGAACGAGTCGAGATTGAACGACTGAAGCGGGATTCTCGCCGGGAGCTCGCGCGAAAACTCCGCGACTCCCTCGAGCACATCAGCGCCACTGGCGCCCACCGCGGTGCCGGTTATCTCGACGCGCCACCCGCCGGTCGTGCGCGACAGCGTAGCCGCGCCCAACCCGACGTTGGGCGGCTGCGCCAAGCGGATTCCATTGATCAGCCGGGCCAGCTGTTGCCGCCCGGTGAAATGAGCTCGCATGGCGTTCGCGCGGTCCATGTTCGCCCGGCGCTCCTCGATGACGTTCATCGCGGGGGCGATCTTCGCCATCTGCGCGTCCGCTGCCGCGCGCTCGGCCCTGAGATCGCCGGTGGCCGTCGCCGCGCTCACCGTGGTGAACACCGCCAGCAGAATTGCCAGGAAGCAAACGGCCGCCGCAGCGAGCGTCCACGTCCGCACCCGGTCCTGTTCTGCCGCGCGTTGCAAATCCTTCGATGAGGGATACAACACCATCTCCGCGCCTGACTCCGCGTTGAGGACGCTCCCTAGCGCGGCAATCGCTGCGGGCGGTCCCATGGCGGGCGCCAGCGGCACCACTTCTACGTTCAACGCCGCGTTGAGCACTGCGTCCACGTGCGCCTGATCGGCGGGATCCGCGGAAACGAAGATCTTCTCGATGTCCGCTCCGCGGAATTGCTGCCGCAGGTACATGCGCGCTCTTCCCACCTGGTCGATCACGGTCTGAACGTCGACCGAGGACAGACCTTCGTCTGAGGTCGGCGGCTCCGAGATGAACCGCACGTCGCCGCCCTGAAACACTCCGATGACCGGCGACCCCTGCAGCATGATCGCCAGCGCGGCCGGCTGCGGCGACCCGTTAACCTCCCGATACAGCCGCGCCATCGCCTGCGGCACGACAGTCAGGTGCTCCAGCCGGATCCCCGCGCGTTCGAGAGTCGCGGCGACGGTGTTCACGACATGCCGCGGCGCCGAGGCCGCGAGAATCTCGAGCGGGAGAATCTCGCCGGTGGAAGCCCCGCTGCGCCGCTCAGGCAACCCCTTCTTCGCTGCCGCCGGTGCCGCCCTTCCCGTGCGGCGATCGATGTTACCGCCCAACGCGAATCCGACGAGCGGGTCCTCGATGTCGGGAAACATTCTTCGCATCTCGCGATCGATGATCGGCGCGAGCACGTCCGCGCCCGCCGGCGGCAGCGTCAGAAGCTGGTAGGAAACTCCGAAGCCGCGAATTGCCGCGGCGACCTGTGCATCGCCACGTCCCGCCGCCGGTCGTATCAGCTCGACGAGGGCATCGCTCGCTTCCTCGACGCTCGGCATGCTGCGAGCGACGCTCATGTGGTGGGTGATCTCTACGCCGCCGGCCTGGCGAACGTACTCGATCACGTAGATGCGGTCGGGGTCGATGAGCGCCCCGAACCGTCGCGCTGACGATTTGCTCATCGGCGTCCGATCGAGTCGTAGATGCCGAGTATCGGCAGGAAGATCGCCAGCGCGACGAGGAGCACTGCGCCCCCCATCACGGCAATGAGCGCCGGCTGCAGTATCGTGACCATCCGGCGAACCGCCGCCGGAATTTCGCGCTCGTAGTAGATGGAAGCGCGGTTGAGGGCATCGTCGAGGTGGCCCGTTATCTCTCCCAGCGAGATGCTGCGGACCACCATCGGCGGGAAGATCGGCGACGCCGCGAACGCGGTGCCCAGCGATTCGCCGCCGATGATAGCTTCTCGAACCCCCGCGACGGCGCGCGCGACTGCCCGGTTGCCGACCAGCCTCTCCGAGAGCTGCAGTGAGTACACGATCTCCACACCCGTGCGATAGAACAGCGCCATGTAGGTCACCAGACGGGCCATGTTGATCTGCGTGATCAGCTCGCCGAAAACCGGAAGCCTCAGCATGATGGCGTCGAGCTTCACCCGCATGACGGGATTGCGCCGGCCGAGCCCGACGAACACCCCGAGGGCTGTGAAGCCGCCCAGGAGAGCCAGCCAGTATGCGCGGATGATTTCCGACGCCCCCATGACAATCCGCGTCGCCATCGGGAGTTCCGCGCCGCGGGAAGTGAGCACGGGAATGATCCGCGGGAACACGAAGCCGACCAGCACGATGAGCAGGCCGACGATCGCGACGACGATGATTATCGGGTACAGAACGGCCTGCTTGATCTGCGATCCGATGGTCTGCTGCCAGTCGAGGTGCTTCACGAGCTGGGCGAGCACGTAGTCGAGCTGGCCGCTGGCCTCGCCCGCTTCGATCGTGCTGACGTAGAAGGCGCCGAAGCACTTCGGGTGCTCCGCCATCGCCTCCGAGAGGCTCTTTCCCTCCAGCGACATCGTGTCGCGCATCTCGGAGACGATCGCGCGTAGTTTTTTCGATTCCAGCCGCGGCTCGACATCGCTAAGCGTGGTCATGATCGGCATGCCGACCTGCGCGGCGCCTGCCATGTACTCGAGGAGAGCGAGGAGGTGATTTTTCTCGATCTTACCGTCGGTCTTTCTCGCTGGTTTCGGCTTTTCAGCGATGCGGCTGCGCACCAGAAAGCTCCCGTTCTCCCGCAGACGTTCGGCGAGGTCGTCTTCGCTCGTAGCGGCCATGGTCGCTTTCTCGACCCGGCCGGTCGAGGTCAGGGCTTCGTACCAGAAGTGCGGCAAGATTCGGATCCTACGCTGCGATCACGCGGAGCAGCTCGTCCAGGCTCGTCACCCCGGCCCGTACTTTCGCGATGCCGTCGTCGAACATCGTGGGACGGCCCGATACGCGGTGAATCTCTTCCGCCGGCCTGCGCTCGTAGATGACTCCTGAGAGGCGCTCGTCGACCGGAAGAAACTCGAATATTCCGAGTCGTCCGCGGTACCCGGTCTGGCGGCAGTCCGTGCATCCCCTCGGGCCGAACAGCGGCTCGTTGCCAAGCCCATGTCGCTGGCGCACAACCGGGGGGACGTCGACCTCGACCTTGCATTTGCCGCATAGCAGGCGGACGAGTCGCTGCGAGATCACCAGGTGCATCGACGACGCGAGCACGAACGGCTCCGCTCCCATGTCGATGAGGCGGGGAATCGCGCCGGCGGCCGTCGTCGTGTGCAACGTGGTCAGCACCAGGTGGCCGGTGAGCGCGGCGCTGAGCGCGATCTGAAGCGTATCCTTGTCACGGATCTCGCCGACCAGGATGATGTCCGGGTCATGGCGAAGTATGGAGCGCAATCCGGACGCGAAGGTGAGGCCAGCGCGCAAGTTGATCTGCGACTGCCGGATCGTCGCCAGCTCGTACTCGACGGGGTCCTCGAGCGTGATGATGCAGCGCTCCTGGGTGTTGAGCTCCGAGAGCGCGGAGTACAGCGTGGTGGTTTTTCCCGAGCCGGTCGGCCCGGTCACCGGAATCAGCCCGTGCGGACGCTGCATGGTGGTCCGCAGCAGCGCGAGGTCGTCCTGCGCGATGCCGAGGCTCCCGAGATCCAGAGCCGTCTTGCTCCGGTCCAGGATACGCAGAACGACGTCTTCGCCGTAAATGGTCGGATACGTGGAGACGCGGATGTCCACCTCGGTCGAACCCACGGCGAGCCGGATGCGCCCGTCTTGCGGCAGCCTCGTTTCGGCGATGTCGACGCCCGCCATGATCTTGATACGGCTCATCAGCGGCGCCTGGACGGTCTTGGGGTACGCACCGGCATCCTGCAGCAGACCGTCCACCCGGTAGCGAACGCGAGTCTCGTGCTCCAGCGGCTCGATGTGCACGTCGGTCGCGCCGAGCTGCACGCCTCGCTTGATGATCGCTTCCGAGAGGGCCGCGGCATTTACGGATTCGCCGCCCGGCTCCGGCTCCACGACCCGCGCGAGCGGCGGGGGGCTGGCCGGCTGAGCTGCCCCGGGCTGCGCGCGCGCGGGTGGCGGGGCCGGCGGAGCCACCGCCTTCCCGTTATACGCGCGGGCGATCATGGCTGTTATGCTGTCGCGTGAAGCCGCCACTACCCTGATCGGCCGGCGCGCGGCGCGCTCCACCGCGGTGACGGCCTCGATCTGAAACGGGTCCGCCATCGCGACGAGCAGCCGGCCGTTGTCGTTCCGAAGCGGGAGCGCCGCGTACTTGTTGGCGATGTTACCGGGCAGCGACGCGACGGCTGCCGGGTCGAGCGTCACGTCCTGCATCGTCACGTACGGAATCCCCGCGTCCGCGCACAGCGTGCGGACGAGGGAGTCGTCGTCGAGATACCCGAGCTTGACCAGCGTCTTGCCCAGCTGCTCACCGGTGGCAGCGTGGACCTGCAGGCCCTTCTCGAGTTGTTGTTTGTTGATGAGGCCGGCTTGAATCAGCCGCTCACCTATCCGCGCTCGTGGCGCCATGGCGGCCCGGGAGTGAATTCGCTGTCAAAGAAACGGCGAAGAGCCGGGATACGCAACAAGAATTTTGCTCTATAGAAACGGAGTAGCTCCTGGCTACTGGCTCTTAGGGAGATGGCCTGCTAACCAAGAGCGAAACAACAACAGGTTCGGGCAACAGGTTCCAGGTTTTGGTTTTGGTTAACCGACTGGTTACGGGTCGCTGGTTTGTTGGTCCGCCTTTACCCTCCATCCTACAACCGTTAACCGGTAGTTAACCAAAACCTCCGACCAAAACCTGGTGCCCGAACCTGTTTTTCAGCTACCGGCGCTCTACGCCAGCTGTTGGACTGCGCCCCGGTGCACTCGCAATCCCGCGACTCTTCTACCATCCATCGCGACGATCTCCAGCTCGCCGCCGGGGAACACGACGCGATCGCCAACGCGCGGCAGCCGCCCGAGCGTCGCAAACGCGTAACCGCCGAGCGTCGAATACTCCCCTTCGGGGATGCTGAGCCTGTGATCCGAGCGGACGTCGATGAGAGACATGGACCCGGCCAGCTCGAGCACTCCGTCCTGCTCGAACGAGTCGCGCGCGGCCAGGTCGTACTCGTCGGAGATGTCGCCGATTACCTCCTCGATGAGGTCCTCCATCGTGACGATTCCCGATGTGCCGCCGTACTCGTCGAGCACGACGGCCATGTGCGCCCGCGTCCGCCGCAGGTCGTCCAGCACCCGCTCCGCCGGGCGGCTGTCAGGGATGTACAGCGCCTCGCGCAACGAAGCTTCGAGCGAGAACGATTCGCCCGGCGGGTGCAGCCAGAGGTCCTTGGCCAGGAACACTCCCACGACGTCGTCCAGCGATTCGCGGTATACCGGATAGCGGGAGTACCGCTCGGTGCGGAGTGTCTCCCACACTTCCTCGGTCGTCGCCGTCACGTCGAGCGCGACTATCTCAGTGCGCGGCCGCATCACGTCGACCGCGGTCTTGTTGTGAAAATCGAAAACGCCGGCGAGCATCGCGCGATCCGATTCATCCAGCGCGCCGTGCGCGTGCGACTGCATCACCAGGAAGCGGAGCTCCTCCGCCGAGTGGGCGCCGCCTCGCTCACTGATGGGACGCACGCCCAGGATCTTGAGAACGCCGTTACCGGCCGTGTTGAACACCCATATGAGCGGCGACATGACCCGCGTGAACACCATGAGCGGCACTGCGACAGCTTTGCTGACCTTCTCCGGAGTCGACAGAGCGATGAACTTCGGCGCCTGCTCGCCGATCACTACGTGCAGGAACGTTACGATGACGAACGCGGTGACGATGGTGCCGACGCCGTGGGCCGCGGCGGCGGACAACGCGAACCCGGCTTTTACCGCCAGCCAGCTGAACAGCGCCGCAACGGCCGGCTCGCCCACCCATCCCAACACTAGTGACGCGATGGTGATGCCAAGCTGCGCCGATGAGATGTACCGGTCCAGAGCGTCCATGAGCTGCTGAACCAGCTTGGCGGATCGGTCTCCCCCTTGAGCGTCCTGATCGATCGTGCTCCGGCGGGCGGCCACCAGGGCAAACTCAGCAGCCACGAAAAAGGCGTTCGCCAGGACCAGCACAAGGACGGTTATCAGTCGCAGCGACACTTCGCCACCGCTGACCTGTAGTGACTCCACCAAGACTCCTTCGTCGGAAATAGCGGGGATGTTCAGGAAAAATCGTGCAAGACGCACCCGCCTCGCCCAAATCTAAGGGGGCGAGGGCATTTGACGGGTGTTACGTGGTCTTGCATTTTGCGAGGGGGAATTTGCTTTGGTGGCTCGGTGGTGCCTCGGCGGTGCCTCGCCGACCCCACAGAGGCCCCCATCAACTACATGGCGACCAACGATTGGTGCAAACGCTAGTCCGTGAGCCTTTGACAGCGCCCCTCGATGCACGGCACATCCTGCGGGGTGTGCACGTCGCGCGCCTCTCGCTGGCCGCGGCGATCTACCTGGCGGCGTTGTTCGTCTGGCTCACGACAGACGAATCGTCCACTCTCCTGGCGTCGCTCGCGCTCGTCGGCGCGATGGGCTTCACCGCGGCGTCCGTCATCTATACGGAGGTCTACCGTCGACCGGCGGGCCGGACTTTTCTGTATCTGCAGGCGCTGTTCGACCTGGGCCTCGTAACGACGGTGGTGCAAGTCACCGGCGGAGCGAGCTCCGGCTTCGCCGCGCTGTACATCCTCGTGACCGCCGAGGCGGCGCTGCTCCTGCCCGCAAGAGGGGTAGTGCTTGTTGCCGCGCTCGGGATCGCGGTGTACGTCGCCACTGCGGTAATGACTCCGGGCGGCGAGCGCGATCTCCGCTTCTGGCTCCGGGTCGGCGTCTTTGCGTGGGTGGCCGCCGGCTGCGGCTACGTCAGCGTGAAACTGCGCGAGCAGAGCAGCGGCCAGGAAGCACTCGCCGCCGAGTTGGCTCAATTCCGCCTGCAGAAGGCCGACCTAGAGGAGCTGCGATCCCGCGCGCGAAAGCTCGAAGCGGTCGCGGAGCTGAGCGCGTCGCTCGCGCACGAGATCCGCAATCCGCTCTCGGCGATTCGCAGCGCGGTGGAGCAGCTTGGCGATTCTCCCCGCTCCAACGACGACGAGCGCGCGCTGAGCTCCCTCGTGCAGCGCGAGTCCGACCGTCTCTCGCGGCTGCTCTCCGACTTCATCGATTTCGCGCGGCTGGATGCCGCCCGCTGGGCGCCGGTGGACGCGATCGAAGTCACCAGCGGCGCGGTCTCGCTCGCGGAGAGTCATCCCGACAAGCCCGAGGGAGTGACGATCAACGTCGTGCTTCCCCGTACGCCGGTCGTCGTGGACGGGGATTCCGATCTGCTGCACCGGGCGCTGTTCAACCTGCTGCTCAACGCCATGCAGGCGTCGCCCCCGGGCGGGACGATCTTCGTGGAGGCGGCCGAGCTGTCTCCCAGACAGACGCCCATCGACGGCGCGCCTTTTCTCAGCGGCGGTCTCGCCATTCGCATCAGCGACGAGGGTGGCGGGATTCCCGAAGACCTGCGCAAGCGCATGTTCGATCCCTTCGTGAGCACCAAGCGCGGCGGTACCGGACTCGGACTGGCGGTGGTTCAGCGTGCGATTACCGCGCACAAAGGGCTTGTGCTCGTCGACAGCACGGCTCGTGGCACGCGCTTCACGGTTCTTCTTCCCCGGAGTGCCAACGGAGTGAGCAATGTCTGACATGCCGACGTCGGTGCTCGTCATCGACGACGAGCCCGGGATCGTGGAGACGATGGAGATTCTCCTCCGGAAGGAGGGCTACGCCGCGCACACGGCGAC
Source organism: Gemmatimonadaceae bacterium (assembly GCA_050998915.1). Taxonomy (GTDB): domain Bacteria; phylum Gemmatimonadota; class Gemmatimonadetes; order Gemmatimonadales; family Gemmatimonadaceae; genus JACDCY01. The sequence goes on along the minus strand of JBPCPS010000180.1, from coordinate 6,877 downwards.
GGACGGGAACGAAGGCATCTCGCGCATGGCGGCACTGCGACCGGACATCGTGATCAGCGACGTCCGCATGCCGACGATGAGCGGGCTCGATGTACTCGCAGCAGCGCGCAGCCTCGATGGCGAGATGCCGGTCATCCTGATGACCGCCCAGGCGACGGTGCCTGCCGCGGTCCAGGCGGTGAACGACGGTGCCTTCTACTTCCTGGAGAAGCCGTTCGGGAACGAGCAGCTGCTGGCGATCGTGAAGCGCGCGTCGGAGCACCGGCGACTGCGCGCTGAGAACCGGACGCTGAAAGCGGAAATCAGGCGCCGCGAGCATACCGGCCGCCCGGCAGGCACAAGCTCGGCGTGGCTCGAAGTGCTGAAGGTGGCCGAAACGGTCGCACCGACGGAATCCACGGTGCTTCTGCAAGGTGAATCGGGGACCGGCAAGGAAGTGATCGCGCGCTACCTGCACGAGCTTTCCGCCCGCGCGCAGGGGCCGTTCCTGTCGATCAACTGCGGCGCTCTCCCCGAGAGCCTCCTCGAGAGCGAGCTGTTCGGCCACGTGCGCGGCTCTTTCACCGGCGCGGTTCGAGACAAGCAGGGCCTCTTCACCGCGGCCGGCGCGGGAACGTTCTTCCTGGACGAGATCGGCGAGACCACGCCGGCCACGCAGGTGAAGCTGCTGCGAGTGCTGCAGCACCGGGAAGTGATCCCGGTGGGCGCCACGGAGGCGATCCCGATCAACACGCGGCTCATCGCCGCGACCAACCGCGATCTCGAGGAGGAGATAAGGCACGGGAACTTCCGCACCGATCTCTTCTATCGCCTCAACGTGATCGCGATTCATCTACCACCCCTGCGGCAGCGCCGCGAAGACATTCCGGTGCTGGCCGAGCTGTTCCTGCGACGTACGGCAGAGGCCAAAAGCGAATCGCAGAAGTCGCTGGATCCCGATGCGGTCGACGTGCTCCAGTCATATGCGTGGCCGGGCAACGTGCGGGAGCTGGAGAACGCGCTCGAGCGCGCCACCCTGTTGACCAAGGGCGATGTAATAGATGTGCGGGCACTTCCCGAGCGGATAGTCGAGCGCCGGGCGGAGCCACTGGCGGTTGACCGGCAGGCGGCGAACCCGACGCTCGAGGTGATCGAGCGCGCGTACATCAGCTGGGTGCTGGAGCAGGAAGGCGGGAACAAGACGCGTGCCTCCGACGTGCTCGGGATCGACCCATCTACGCTGTATCGGAAGTTGGCGCGATACGGGGAAGGAGCGGCGAGCGGGGATCGGTGACCCCGAGACGCGCGAGACGCGCGAGACGCGCGACCGGCCTTGGCAGGCCCCTCAATTCCTTGCGTCGAGGACCGGGATGCTCTGGGCGTTGGCGTAGCGGATGATCTTCGCATCGCTGGTCACCAGCGTCCATCCGTAGTTGTAGGCCTTGGCCAACAGGAATCTGTCGGCCGGGTCGGATGGCGGTTCGTCCGGCAGCGTCGTGCTGAGCAGGGCGGAGGCGGAGTCCAGCGATACCTGCTGCACGCCGGGCGTGGCGAGCCCGCGCTCGACCCACGCCGCGACTTGCATGGTCAGGCCGAGGCGTTTCTTGCGCGCGAGTACTCCCACTTCCCATACGGATATCGCGCTCACTCTAAGGCTCCGCCGGGCTGCACCTTCTTCGAGCGTCGTTCGTGTAGCCCCAGAGACGTGCTCGAAGGTGTTCGAGACCATCCACACCCAGATGTGCGTATCCAAGAGGAGCGTCTTTCCGGGATCGGCCTGGACCGAGCGGATCATTCGTCCGCTTCCCACTTCTCGCCGGTGGGTTCGGTGGGGTCCTTGTAGTAAAGCACCGTGCCCGCCATCGAACCGAAGATTGGCTCGGGGGTTTCGCCAAGCGGAACGACCTTGCACACGGGTATTCCACGCTTGGTAATCGTGATTTCGGCGCCACGCTCGCGGACCTTGTCCATGAGGTCGAGGCACTTGGCTTTGAATTCCCCGGCCGGCATCGTGATAAGAAGCTCGTCCGGAGGTTGGCGATGTCCGGGACCGGCCTCTTTCGAGCGTGGGCTTTTCATGCGTTAAGACTATAGTCATATGACCATAGACGCAATACTCTTTCGCTCGATATATGGTCTGGCAAATTGCGAGATTCTTGGCGGAATGCGGACCGTCTGCGCGACGGAAATCCCGGCGACCTGAGGTAAGTCTTTGAGCCAACAGCACTTCATTTGTGTGGCACGCGTGGCCCTGGCGTTGCCTTACCAGTGGCCGACAGGTACGTCTGATGTCAGCGGCGGCCGAACCCTCCATTGGAGAGCTCTCATGCAGAACGGGAAACGGAAAGGCTTCACGCTCATCGAGCTTCTGATAGTTGTCGTGATCATCGGCATTCTGGCCGCGATCGCGATCCCGAAGTTCGCGAACACGAAGGGCAAGGCGTACAAGGCAACGATGAAGGGCGACCTTCGCAACCTCGCGACCGCCCAGGAAGGGTATGCCGCGGATAACGCCGGCAACTACTTCACTGGAACGGCGCTCGGGCCGGCCATCATTGCTGGCACGGGCTACGCTCCTTCGACGGGTGTGACCGTAAACACGGCGACGGATGTCAACGGCTGGTGGGCCGAGGCGAGGCATGGCTCGCTCCCGGCCGGCGAGTGGTGTGCGATCTTCATTTCGAATTCACCCACGGGCGTCGCGTCGGGCGCCACCATTGCCGTGGCCTCAGGCGAGCCGAAGTGCAACTAGCGTCCTGAGCTGATAGGAGGTCCCGTCCGAGCATTCCTGCTCGGCGGGACACTCCCAGCGGGCGCGACGACAACTTTCCCTGCATCGCGACCATCAGCCGGCGACCATCATGCAAACCCAACGGGTAGGTTTCACACTCATCGAACTGCTGATAGTCGTCGTAATCATCGGCATTCTAGCCTCGATCGCGATCCCGAAGTTCGCGAATACAAAGGAGAAGGCTTACTTCGCGACAATGAAGGGCGACCTTCGGAATCTGGCGACAGCGCAGGAGGCCTACGCAGCGGACAACAACGGACAGTACGCGTCGGGCACGGCGACGGGACCCGTGGCCGTTCCGGGAATAACGTACGCGCCATCCACCGGCGTAACGATGGTCGTGACCGCGACCGCGTCGGGCTGGGCTGCGATCTCGTCCATGCCTGCGCCGGCGACGACAAAAAAATGTGGAATGTTCGTGGACAACAACGATCCTCCAGTGCCGCCGGGGGGCGAAAACCCTGCGACAAATTCCGGCGAGCCGAAGTGTAACTGAGCGCCCGCTTCCCGCGCGTCGATGACGCGCACCATGGCCACTGCCTATCGCGACTGTCCGGCGGCCTCGCCACTCCACCCGTCGCTGTGTATGTTGGCTGGATGACGCGTGCCAGCTGGACGAGACTGACGATCATCGAACTCTTCGTCATCGCCGTGCTTTTGGCTGCCGTCGTCTCCGCTGGAGTGTGGTGGAATTCGCGTGCTCGCGGCCTGGAAAACATCGAGACCATGAAGGACGATCTTCGGAACCTCGCGGTCGCGCAGGAGGCTTACGCTGCCGATAACGAGGGCGTCTTCATACCGCAGAATTCACGGGTGACGACCACCGTGCCGCATCACGGGTACGCACCGTCCGCTGGAGTGACCGTCAGCATCGCTGAGCCCATGCCGAACGGCTGGTCGGCGACGGCAATGCACGAGCTCGAGCCGGGCAGGATTTGCGGGATTTTTTCTGGCGATTCCACGCCCGGTCCGCCGAACCCCGCGACCACTCCGGGGGACCCCGTTTGTAACTGATCCAACCCGAGGGCGAACGCAATGAAGTGGTCGCAGCCCCGATCCCCCACGTGAAGCCCGATCAGAACAAGAACTGAGCGGTTCAGGAAGCTTGCGAGAGGCTGACGTGCGGCGCCCTCGCGACCCGCCGCGCTATTACCGCGCTTTTCGCGGCTTGACCAATCGCGCGAACGTCCGCAAAGCCTCGTTAACGGACGCAGAATTCGGGAAGAGCGCGTTCACGTCTGGGTCGAGGATCACGATGTTGGTGCCCTCCATGTAACGTGCTGCGGTCATGCCGCGGGTCGCCTTTGAGAAGTCGTATTCGGGCCGCATCGTGTCCCGGTCGGGATCTGGGGACTCGGAAACCCTCTTGGCGATCTTACCTGAAGTCTTCTTCATAGCGGCGCTGTTCGGAGCGGGTAGCAAGCCGGGCTGTGATTATGCGCGTGCGTTCTCCGCGTTCCGCATAAGATACTACCAGTAGCCGCCTGCGGCGCGAAAAGCCGAGGACGACGAACCGTTGTTCCAGCAGCGAATGATCCGGGTCTGGCATGTTGAGCGACAGCGGATCGCTGAACGACTCCGTCGCCTCGTCGAGCGTACTGCATCCGAATATCGCAGTAAGCTGTAGACGTCAGGTTTCCGTCGAGCAATAATACGGTTCCGCCTGCCGCGGCCGGCTTCCTCACGGTTCCGGCGCTGGGATTATGACTATCAGGGTGCGCCCGCGCCCCGGATTCACCCTCATCGAAATCGTCATTGCCGCGTTCATCTTCGCGGTCGGCGTGCTGGCTCTGGAGGCGACCGCCGTAACGGCGCTAAGGCAGATGCGGCGATCGGCTGATCTCACCCTCGCGGCGTCCGTCGCCCGCGCCCGCCTGGAGAAGCTCGCCGCCTCCAGATGCACCGAGCTGCGAAACGGCACGGACACTACACGTTCCATTATCTCCACGTGGACGATCGAAACGACCGCGTCGCCCTCGATCCGCGCGGTCGCTCAAGCGGTGTATTACATGATCGATGGTAAAGATCGGGTAGATACCTACCGCTCGATGGTTCCCTGCTCGTGACAGGTCGACGGAGCGGCTTCACTCTTATCGAGCTCCTTATTGCGATTGCGCTCCTCGCGATTGTCGGCGGTGCGATCGGCGAAGGTCTTCGGCGGCAGCAACGGGTTTTCCGGTCCATCGCCCTCATGGTCGCCGCGCGTGGCGACGTGCGCGACGCCGCGGAAGTCCTCGCGGCTGATCTTTCCACCGCGTCGCCGCTGGACACGCTTCCTTTGGCCCGCGACTCTGCCGTCGAGTTCTTCAGCGCGATCGGCGCGTCCGTGTCCTGTGACTCCGCCCCCGGATACATGATGCGCATCCCGCCGGAAGAGCTGGCTAGCGGGCTGCTGCTGACATCGCTGCTGGCAACCCCGGACAGTGGAGACATTCTCCTCATCTACAACGACGACAGCGCGGCGACGGCCGGGGAACCACGCTGGGACAGGCACACGATCGCGGCCGTCTCGTCGCAGGCCGCGGCCACAGCATGTCCGGCCTCGACGGGGTTCACGACAGCGGGAGACGCGACGGCGCCGGCCTATATCGTTACACTGCGCAGCGCCGCGAGCAGCGGACTACGCAGAGGCGCGCCTGTCCGAATACTCCGGCGAGGCCGCTATAGCCTGTACCGCTCTTCCGATTCCCGCTGGTACCTCGGGAACCGCCGCTGCAACGCGCTCGGTTCCTCTGTCTGCGGCGTGATCCAGCCGTTGAGCGGTCCCTATGCTGGCTACTCCGGCGCAGGTCAGAGCGGTGTCGCATACCGGTACTTCGACGCGGCAGGCGTCTCCCTGTCGTCGCTGGACGCACCGTCACGGGTCGCTCGCGTGGACATTGCCATCCGTGCACGGTCATCGATGCCCATTTACCTGGGCGGCGTGCGTTCCGCGCAATACATGGACTCCACGTCGATCTCGATCGCGCTCCGCAACCGTGACTGAGCAACCCGCCCGGGACGGATTTGCTCTGGTGCTGGCGATCCTGGCGGTCGTGGTCGCGGGCGCGCTCATCGTTGCCACCCACTCCGCCGTGAATCTCGAGCACATGGCAGCCGCCGCCTCGATCTACAGGCAACGTGCGTTCGCCGCCGGCGAGCACGCGCTCTGGTCCTCGATCGCAAACTGGGACGCCACGAACGACCTTCTGCCGCCAGGCGGCTCCAAAACCGTCACTTCTAGGGCTGGCCGCGATAGCGCCACTATCACGACAGTTCGCCTGAACCAGTCGCTCTATTGGCTCACGGCCGAAGCCGAAGTGGGCGATCCCGTGCGCCGCGCTCGCAGACGGACTGGCGTGAACGTGCGCGTGACACCGGATTCGGCGGGACTACAGGCCGCTCCGGTGCTGCGGTCATGGGGCGATCTCCACTGACCGGGCGATGTCCCCCACGGGGGTTCTTATGATTGTAGCTACATGTAGCTATATTAAAGGAATGATTTCCGTGGGAATTCGAGATCTCAAGAACAACCTCAGCCGCTACCTGAAAAAAGTGCAGGCTGGGGAGCGCATTGTGGTCACCGATCGCGGCCGGCCTGTAGCCGAGCTGCGGGTGCCTGAATCAGACACCGATCTCCAGGAACCTCACATGGCGACATATAATCGCCTCGTGCGCGAAGGCGTCATCCGGCTGGGCCGCGGCGGCGATCCATTTGCTGACTGGCCGGCGAAGGGGGTAATTCGCGTTCCCCCGGGAACGGTCGAGCGCTGGATCGAAGAAGATCGAGCCGATAAGTGGCCGCTCCATGACGACGCCGATAAATGACCGCCGTCAACGACGTTCCGCTCGACACTTACGTGGAAACCAGTGCCCTCCTTTCCTCCGTTTTCGTTCATGAAAGTGGATCTTCGGCCAGCATCAGCTTTCCCGGACGGTGCTTCACGTCCGCGCTCACGATAGCTGAGGCGAACCGAGGTGTAACGAGGGCCTGGCTTGGTGGTTTACTGGGCGCCGCCGAGGAACGGCGGGTCATCGGCCTGCTGGAGCGGTTCTTTCTGAACTGTGACGTCGTGGCGGTATCCGATGAAATTCTGCTACGAGCCGGACGCGACTTTCCCGCCGAGC
>JBPCPS010000134.1:0-3751 GCA_050998915.1 Gemmatimonadaceae bacterium | reverse complement strand
ACGATCTTGCCATCGCGCAGGAGGATAGCTCCGTTCCGAATGGTCGGGCCCGCCGCCGTCACGATGGTCGCGTTGCGAATGAACGTGGCTCGCGACGCGAAGGGCGTGTAGGTGCTCGGGAAGGGGTTCGCGTTCGGGGAAGAGAGCGTGGGGGTTGGGCCCCGCTGGCCGGAGTCGCCCGCCACGGTACGCGTGCCGGTAGAGGGCGGTGGCGTGCGACCCGCACATGCCAGCGTCATGGCAGCGAAGGCGCCAAGAAGTAGTTGCCGCACTAAAAGTCTCCTGGAGGTTGAACGGTTTCGCGCCTGCCGGAGCGGGCGCCTGCTCATAATACGCAGGAGTGCGTGGGGGTGGGAGCTACCCCTGCGGTCCGCCGCGCCACCGCACCAGCCGCGCGACTTCATCGGTGCAGATGGCGTCGACACCGGCCGCCGCGAGTTTCTCCCAGTCCCGTTCCTCGTTGGCCGTCCACGCGACGACCCGGCCGCCGCACCCGTGGACCTCGGTCACGAGATCTGCGTCGATCAACTCCCAGCGTTGCCAAAGGTCGATGGCTGACGCGGATCTCAACGCGGCGCAGTTGTCCACCGTGTAGCTCGCCTGCAGCACTCCGCGCTGGATGTGCGGCGACAGCTTCGCCATGCGCCGGATCACGCGGTGGTCGAAGCTGTGGAAGGCCACGCCCGGCGTCGCGGTCGGAAAGGCCACCGCAAGCTGATTCTCGACCTTGGCGCCCTTTATTTCGATGTAAAGCCGTGCCAGGTGGTCGAGTGCTTCCAGTAGATCGCGCAGCGAAGGAATCCGTTCGCCGCCGCCGAGGTCGAACAGCTGGGTCTCCGCGAACGTGAGATCCGCGATCGGCTTTGACTCCAGGCTGCGGTCCGAAGCCTTGCCCCTCGGAGAGAAGTCGTGGTGCACGACAACGACCCGGTCGCGGGTCGCGTGCACGTCGATCTCGACTCCGTCCGCACCTTCCTCGACCGCCGCGAGCACGGCCGAGATGGTGTTCTCGGGACGTGTCGCGTGCGAGCCCCGGTGCGCAATCGCTTCAATCATGTCCAGCGAACATAAGGACAACTCCCGCCGCTTAACAATCGCTGGCCCCAGGCGTCCCACAAACCGAAGCCAGGGACACCCGCGGCCGCCAGTTTGCGGCCGCTGCCTTAACGCCGGCCAAATGTCATCGTCTATAACTTGTGCGTTAATGAGCGAGGCATACTCCCAGACAGGCGCGCCGGATGTCGAGCTCATCGACAGGTGGAAGCGGGGGGACACTGCGGCGGCCACGGCAATCGTCAGCCGCCACAGCGACGCGCTCGCGCGGTTCGCCGTGAATCTCGGTGAGAGGAACGACATCGAGGAGCTGGTGCAGGACACGTTCGTGCGCGCGTTCGGATCGATGCATTCGTTTCGCGGAGACAGCGCGCTCCGCACCTGGCTTTTCACGATAGAGCGGCGGCTGGTTCTCGAACGGCGCCGGGCGGCCAGGCGCGCGCCGGAGGTTGTCGAGGTCTCAGACTCGAGCGCGGCGACAGAATTCACCGTGCTCGATTCGATGGTTGCGGCGGAGACGGAGCAGCAGGTAAGGAAAGCGATCGAGAGACTGTCGCCGACTCAGCGCGAGGTGTTCACGCTGCGCGTGTCGGAAGGACTTTCGTACAAGGACATCGCGCGCATCGTCGGAAGTACCGAGGGTGCGGCGCGGGTGCATTACCACAACGCGATGCGCGCGGTAAAGGAGTTTCTGAGCGATGAATGATTGCGTGAACGGAGACATCCGCGACGTGCTGCCGGAGCTGGTGAGCGGGACGCTTCCGGCTGCCGACTTGCTGCGCATCCAGGACCACATTCGTGCGTGCGCGGATTGCGCCGCGGAGGTCGAGCTCCTCCGAACGGCGCGGGCGGCCATGCGTCTTGCCCCGACCATGAACACCGCCCGCATCGCGGCCGGCGTGCAGGCTTCGACCGCGCAGAGGCTCGCGGCGCGCAGGATTCCCGCGCGTGTCGCCCGCATGGCGGGCGTGTCTTTGATAGTGGTGCTGGGAGCCATCGCCGTCTGGACGATGCGCGATGCGCCGAACGATGCGCCCCGCGAGATAACACCTGTTGCGACTAAACTGCCGGCCGCTGGTTCCGAGACTTCGATCGTCGCTTCGGTCGCCGCTGTCGATGAGCCACGAATTGCAAAGGGTCCCACCCAGCTCTCACTCGGCGGCGACATCAGCCAGCTCGACGACGACGAGTTGTTGGCGCTTGTGGACGAACTGTCCGGGCTCGAGGCCATGCCGGGCGAGGAGCCCGCATCAATGGGGATCGAGCCTGTGTTACCCGTCCAGGAGGAGCTGTGATGATCTCGAGGTTTATGGTGATCGGCATCGCCGGGTTGCTGCTCGCGAGCAATCCTGCTTCCGCGCAGGCCAGGCCGGGGCAGCCGCGTGACAGCGCAGGCACGCAGCGTCGGGCCGCGTTGGAGCGCCAGGTGCGCCAGCGCATCGCCGTAATGGTGAAGGAGCGTTTGCAGCTGAGCGACGCGCAGGCCCAGCAGCTCCAGGAATCCGAGGGGCAGTTCGAGCTTAGGCGGCGCGACCTGATGCAGCGCGAGCAGGGACTACGCCGGGATCTGAGGCAACAGTTGTCGCCGGGCGTCGCGGCGGATCAACAGCGCGTGGCTTCGCTGTTGGACCAGATCATGGCAGTGCACCGGGACCGCGTGACGATGACCGAACAGGAGCAGCGTGATCTTGCGCGCTTTCTCACTCCCGTCCAGCGCGCGATGTACCTGGGACTTCAGGGCGAGCTGCGCAACCGGATCGAAGGGATGCGGCAGGGAGGCCGCGGTGGACGCCCGAGGGGCGCTCAAAGACCGGCGGGCCGACGGCCGCCGCCGGGGCAGCCTTAGCGCGCAACGAAAGCGCGCTCGCGGCGGATCTCAGGGCGCGATAAAGGCGCGCACCTGCAGGTAGATGGTTTCGGTGAACATCCCTGTGTGCGGCAGGCAAGCGGTCTCGGTATTCGACGCACCAGACAGAATCACGCTCGAGTTCGGGATGATCGTCTGGTCGCACGGCGACCACCATGTCGCGTAACGGATTGAGCCCGGCGTTTCATCGCCGGCGTTGAGCGCCGCGAGGAAAGTCGAGCCCGGGCGGATTTCGATGCACGGCGTCACCGCGCACTGGTTCGCCGTCTCGGTTCCATGATTCGGGCCGGCGACCGAGACCCACGCATCGACCTTTGCGTCGCCGCCCAGGTTCCTGATGTAATACCGCGACGACACGCCACCCATTGAGAAGGTGACCAGATCGACCTTCGCCGCGCCGGTAGCCGCGCGGACCGAGTCCACGCGATCGCGGATCTCGGCGGCGATCGTCGCATTGGAAACGGCTGAGCTGTACGTAGTCACCACGATCTCGCGATCCGTCCAGCCGTCGGCTTTCAGCCGGGTGATCACGGGACTCCAGTCCGCAGCGGACCCGCCGAGGCCGTGTACTAGCACTACTGGATCGCGCGCGGGCGGAATTATCGGCGCGACCGGCGAGTCTCCGCCGCACGCGCCCAGGACGACGGCGCAGCCAGCGAGCGACGCGAATGTGCGAAGGTTGAGCATGCTTCGCACAGGGGCAGGTGCTGTGCCAGTATTGGATCGACTAGATTCTGGTGTCGCCCGGGTGGCGGAACTGGCAGACGCACGGGACTCAAAATCCCGCGCCCTTTGGGGCTTACGAGTTCGATTCTCGTCCCGGGTATTGCG
>JBPCPS010000126.1:0-7027 GCA_050998915.1 Gemmatimonadaceae bacterium | reverse complement strand
GATTTGTCATGGGCATTGGGCGGAATTTATGGCGGGGTCGCGATCCATGAGCATGCTCGCCCGTGTACTTTATTGGTTGATTCCCGAACTCTTGTGGAGATGCGATGAAACGCGGTTCGAACATTCCCGCTCGCATCGTTCTTATCGGTAACCTGCTCCTGGGCGTATCTCGGCAATGCTAACCTATGAGATTACCGCCATCGTGCGCGCCGACCTGTGCGACGCGTACGAGCGATACATGACGGACAGGCACATACCCGACGTCATGCGGACGGGAGCGTTTGCCGCGGCAACCTTCAGCCGCTCTGCGCCCGGACGGTACCGCATCCGGTATGAAGTTTCGAGCCGCGAAACAATGGACGCGTATCTCGCCGATCACGCGCCCGGGCTGCGCCAGCATTTCGCCGAAACCTTCCCGGTCGGCGTCGAGCTGTCACGCGAAGAGTGGACGGTGCTCGAAGGGTGGATCCCCGGCTAACCGCTGCGGGGACCCCGGGCCAACTGCTGCGTGATCCCGGCTAACTGCTGCAGATGTGGGGCCTACGTGGCTTGGACTATGCTTTGGTACGGCCCATGACAGAAGAGCGGTCCGAGCCGGCGATGGACTTTCACGGTTTCGACCGGTTTTCGCGTTGGGCCGGCGCTTTTGTTTTACTCATCGGCGGAATCGTACTGCTCGGATGGGCGCTCGAAGTACCGGTGATGCAGAGCTTCCGTTCCGGCTGGGTCACCATGAAGGCCAATACTGCCTTCGCCCTGGCCATGTCCGGGATCTCGCTTTTTCTGCATGGCGCCCGGGACGCATCCGTGAGGGGACGCCCGCACCCCGCCCACGCGCTCGGCGCGGTGGTCGCTGTCATCGGAGCCGCGACTATCTCCCAGTACCTGTTCGACATCGATCTCGGGATCGACCAGATCCTGTTCGACGAGGTGAACGAGGCGCAACCGAGCTCGACACCGGGGCGAATGGCGGCGATATCCGCGGTCGCATTCATGCTGATCGGCAGCGCGCTCGCCATTGTGGGCAGGGAGACCCCAAAGCGCCACCGACTCGCGCAGCTGTTCGCCCTCGCCGCCGGCGCGCTCGCCCTCTCTGCTTTGCTCGGCTTCATCTATGGCGCGATCTCTACCGTTGGACCAGGTCAGGGAGTGCAGATCGCGATCCATACGGCGCTCGCTCTGGCGGTCCTCGCTGCCGGCACGCTCGCGCTCGAGGTGCGAGCGGGCTGGTTCCCGATCCTCTTCTCGAAGTATGCCGGCGGCCAGCTCGCCCGCCGGCTTCTTCCGCTCGCTTTCATCGTGCCACTCGGCCTGGGCGCTCTGCAAAGCATCGGTGAGTGGGCGGGGCTGGGAGAGCTGCTCGCCGGGTCTGCCATCGTTGCCGTGATCACGATGCTCGCTTTCGCCGGGGTGATCTGGCGCACCGCGCGCACGATCGACGAGACCGACGTCCAGTGGCAGGCATCGGAACAGGCGCGGCTCACTCTGTCCGCGCAGGCGGACGCCGCGAAACAAAGCGTGATCGGCGAGCGTGCGGCACGCGAGGCCGCGGAGCGGGCGGTGCGCGAAAAGGACGATGCGCTGACGCTCCTCACTCTCGTGCTCGAGAGCAGTCCAGTCGGCTTCGCGCTCTTCGACCGCAACCTTCGCGTCCAGAGATTGAATCAGGCGTTCGCGAACATCACGGGCGCTCGCGTCCACGACCACTTCGTGTGGATGGCAGACGACGTCATTCCCGAGCATTCCGAGCAGATCGCCCGGGCGCTCCAGCAGGTAATCGAGACCGGGCTGCCCGTGCTCAATTCGGTGCGAGTCGGCAAGCAGCGGGATTCGGGACGTCGCCAGCACTTGCTCTCGAGCAAGTATCCGATTCGCACGCGTGAGGGCGGGATAATCGGCGTCGGCATGACGTTGGTCGATACAACCGAACGTTTTGAGCTCGAGTCGCAGCTGCAGCAAGCGCAGAAGATGGAAGCGATTGGACAGCTCGCCGGAGGGGTCGCGCACGATTTCAACAACGTGCTCACCGCCATCAAGAGTTTCGGCGAGTTGGTGAACACGTCACTCGATCCCGGGAGCCCGCTGCGCGAGGACATCGGCGAGATCATCGCCGCGGCGGATCGGGGAACCGCTTTGACGCGCCAGCTGCTGGCCTTCAGCCGGCAGCAGCGACTCGAGCCGGTCGTGGTCGATCTGAATTCAATTGCGGAGGGCGTCGGCAAGCTGCTCTCGCGCCTGATCGGCACGGACGTTCACTGTGAGACGATCCTGTCGCCGTCGCTTGGCCGGGTGCTGGCGGATCCGGGACAGATGGAGCAGGTCATCGTCAATCTCGCGGTAAATGCGCGTGACGCGATGCCCAACGGCGGAACGCTCAGAATAGAAACGAGCAATGTCACCTTCACCGGAGAAGATGCGGCGCGCATCACCGGTCACGGTGCGGCACGCGCCGGAGATTACGTGGTGCTCACAGTCAGCGATGCCGGCCAGGGAATGGACTTCGCGACGCAGAACCGGATTTTCGATCCGTTCTTTACCACCAAGGACCCGGGGAAAGGCACGGGTCTCGGGCTCTCAACCGTATATGGAATCGTCGCCCAGTCAGCCGGTTACATCACGGTAGCCAGCGCGCCGGGACAGGGCACGACGTTCCACATCTATTTTCCGAGGGTTTACGCCGAGATGGCGGCTGCGACCGTTTCGGTCGTGGCGGAGCCGGCACCGGAGAATTCGGAAACGGTGCTGTTGGTTGACGATGATGACGCCGTTCGTACCGTCCTGAAGAGGATTCTCGCCCGTGCCGGGTTCAACGTGCTGGCCGCCGCCTCTGCGCGCGAAGCCGAGAGCATCGCCAACGGCCACGCCGGCTCCATTCAGCTTCTGATGACCGACCTGATGATGCCGGAGATGAACGGTGACGAGCTCGCCCACCGAATGCGCGAGGCGCGGCCGGAAATCAAAGTGCTTTTCATTTCGGGATACACGGACGGCGCGGTGGCGGAGCGGGGGTTGATCCGCCCCGACGACCTCTTTTTGGCGAAGCCGTTCACGCTCGAAGGGGCAGTGGCGAAGGTGCGCGAAGTGCTTTCGATCAGCCCGCGGGATCAGTCCGAGACTAGCGCGGCGTAGGGCGGCCGGAGCTGAGCGCGCGGGAGAAGAATGGCAGGACTTTGGTCACCATCTGCGCGCGTACCCGGTCGCCGTGGCCGCCCTGATATACCTCGGCGCCATGGGTGATGCCCATCGACGTCAGCAGACTGTCCAGCGCGCGTACGTTCTCCGGGATGTCGGCGAACCCGTCCTGCGCGCCGGCGTCGAACGCGATCGCCAACCGCTTAAGCGCCGCTGCCGACTTCGGAACGCTCGACATCGGGTCGTTCCGCCACAGCTCAGCGATCTCAGGCACGAGACGGAGCGAGTCGCCGGCTGGGATCGCCGGAAACGCCACATATAACGGCGCGTTGGTCGAATCGGGCGAGTACATCGCCGCGCGCGCGATCAGCAGCTGCGATCGAAAAGGCGCCCGCGCAAAGTCCTCTCTGGTCTGCACGGCCGTCGCCCCTCGCCACGCCGCGAGCCAGCCCGGCTTGAAGAACACGTCCGAGTCGAGACAGCAAGGGCTCATCGCGTACACCGCGGAGTACGTGTCCGGATTTCGCATCGCGATCCCAAGCGCCCCGAACCCGCCCATCGAATGCCCGGCGATCCCGCGCCCTGATCTCGAGCGCACGGTCCGGTAGCGTCGGTCCACCCAGCGCACGAGATCGCGCACGATGAAATCCTCCCAGCGCCCCGTGACCGGGGAGTTGGCGAAGAAGCTTCCCCCGAACGCGTTGTGTGCGTTGGGCATCACGATGATCATCTCCTTCGCCGCGCCTTCGCGGAGAAGACTGTCCATCGCCAGACGGATATTGAGATTCTGCCGGATACCGGATATCAGCTCGCGATCGGTGCTGGTGAACCCGTGCAGCCAGTACAGCACCGGAAATCTCCGGCGCGGCTCTAGCGCGTAGCTGGGCGGGAGGTACACCGATACCTGCCGCCACGCGGGATCGCCGAGCAGGTTGGCGGCGAGCGACGGCGCGGGGACGGAGTCGATCCGCGTAATGCCCTGCGCCGCTGCCGATTCAGCCAGCACAGACCCCAGCGCAACGATGCCGGCGTGCATCAGGCAAACGAATGCGCACGCCTTGCCGCGGCTCCCCGCTGTCCGCAGTATATGGTCGGGCATGTGCCAAAGATACGCAGCGCGAAGACGGCCGATGCACCGGCCGCGCGTGAATTGCGCAATCATTTCAAGGAGGATCCGATGTCGGCAGTCAGCATGAAGACGGCAGGCGTTCACCACGTTTCGCTCCGCGTCGGAGACTACGCGCGCTCCAAAAAGTTTTACACGGAGACTCTTGGCTTCCCCGTGCTGATGGAAGTTCCCAACCTTCTCCTTTTTACGGCAGGCAGCACGGCCTTCGGCATGCGTGGCCCTGTCGAACAATCCCCCAAGGGAGATCGGTTCAATCCGTTCCGGGTAGGGATCGACCACATCGCGCTGGCTTGCCCTGACGACGCCGAGCTTGAGCGCGTTGCACGCGCGCTATCCGATGCCGGTATCGAGAACACCGGCGCCAAGATGGACGACACCCTCGGCAAGCGGTACGTCGCCTTCAAGGACCCGGATGGCATCGCCTGGGAATTCTACATGGCCTGAGCGTCGGCCGGGCCGTGCCATCGTGAGCGAGCGCTTTCCGGATCTTACGCGATCGGGCGATCCGTCAGCATTGCTGGCGGCGATGTATTCCGACGATCTGCGGGAGCACGCCGCGGTTCCACAGGTCGGCACGGCCGGGTACACCGCACTCCGCGCGCGGGATCGCGACCGGCGCGAGCGGGCGCTCGAGCTTCTTGCCGCGCTGCGCGAAGCGGGCAGTCTCTCTCCTGACGATCTGTACCACACCGCATGGCTGTACAACCACGGCGACGAGCCGGACGAGGCCAAGCTGGCGCACGAGCTTGCTTCGGTCGCGGCGCGGCGCGGCCACGGTCCGGCGCGCTGGCTCGCGGCCGCGGCCTACGATCGCTGGTGCATGTACGACGGGCGCCCGCAAAAATATGGTACGCAGTTCGTTCCGGACGGCGAACGGTATAGACTGTGGGATGTAGAGCCCGCGACGACCGACGCCGAGCGCGCGGAATGGGACGTCCCCGCGCTGGCTGCGCAGCTCGCGCGCGCGGCGGAGATGACCCGCAACGAGCCGCAGCCTCCAATGGACGGCGCGCCCGAGTGGCTCCGGGAAGCAGTTGAGCGCTGGCGGAAAAGCTGAGCATGCGTGTAACCAAATCAACGAGGCCACACCGATGCAGATCGACCCCTACCTCAACTTCGACGGCAACTGCGAAGAAGCATTTCGGTTTTACGAGAAGCTGCTCGGCGGAAAAATCGAGATGATCAGCAAGTTCGGCGATTCCCCAGTCGCCGCCGAGCACCCGGCCATGCGCGACAAGATCATGCACGTCCGCCTGAGCGTGGACGGAAATATCCTCATGGGCTCGGACTCGCCGACCGGCTACTACTCCAAGCCGCAGGGAACTTACGTATCCCTCAACGTGGATAAGCCGGCCGAAGGCAAGCGCATCTTCGACGCGCTCGCGCAAAACGGCGAAGTGCACATGCCGTTCGAGAAAACTTTCTGGGCGGCGGGCGGTTTCGGCATGGCGGTTGACCGCTTCGGCACACCGTGGATGGTCAACTGCGAGAAGGGCGAGTAGCTCCGCGCGAGCGCGCAGCATTAACCTTTCGGCACCTTATCCGGAGACACCGTGGCCTACGTAGATGGATTTCTGTTGCCTGTTCCCAAGAAGCACATCGCCACCTACAAGCGAATGGCGCGCAAGGCCGGCAAGATCTGGATCGAGCACGGCGCTTTGGAGTTCCGCGAGTGCGCGGGCGAGGATCTGCGCCCGAAGGGGCCGGTGCCCTTCCCGCGCCTCGTCAAGGCGAAGCCGGGCGAGACGGTGTTCTTCTCGTGGATCGTGTTCAAGTCGCGCGCGGATCGCGATCGCGTGAATAAGAAAGTCATGAGCGATCCGCGCCTGCAAAAAATGATGGAGCCGGGCGCGGTGCCCTTCGATTACAAGCGAATGGCATACGGCGGGTTCAACGTCGCTGTCAGCCTCTGACGAGCCCACGAGTGAACGACGGATTGGAAGCTTCCACGGGATTCGACATACTCGGCATCTCTCCAGCCTTGCTGCGAACCCTGGAAGCGCTCGGCTATGAAGAGCCTACACCCATCCAGCAGATGGCGATCCCGCCGCTGCTGGAGGGGCGCGACCTGCTCGGCCAGGCTGCGACGGGCACCGGCAAAACAGCCGCGTTCGCGTTGCCTCTCCTGCAACGGCTCGCCGACGAGGCTGGCGGAGGCGGGCGCTCAGGCGTACGCGCGCTCGTGCTCGTCCCTACCCGCGAGTTGGCGATCCAGGTGGCCGAGGCGGTTCACCGCTACGGGCGCGAGCTCGGCGTGCACGTGCTCCCGGTGTACGGTGGGCAGGATTTTCAGCAGCAGCTCAAAGTTCTGCGGCGCGGCGTCGACGTGGTGGTCGCGACGCCCGGGCGAGCGCTCGATCACATCCGGAGAAACACGCTCGACCTGCGCAACGTCCGTATGGTAGTGCTGGACGAAGCCGACGAGATGCTCGACATGGGCTTCGCCGAAGATCTCGAAGCAATTCTCAGCGCCGTCCCGTCGGAAAGACAGTCCGCGCTTTTCTCGGCCACGATCCCCGCGCGCATCGCGAAGCTCGCGGAAAAGCATCTGCGCGATCCGAAGCGGATCGCGATCGAGCGCGAGCGGGTTGCCGCCGGAGAGGGTCCGCGCGTCAGGCAACTGGTATACAGGGGGCAGCGGCGCGACAAGGTCACGGCGCTGGGCCGCGTCCTCGACATGGAGAACCCGAAGTCGGCGATTGTTTTTTGCCGCACCCGCACCGAGGTGGACGAAGTCGCGGAGAAGCTGGGCGCGCACGGCTACGC
>JBPCPS010000011.1:0-14501 GCA_050998915.1 Gemmatimonadaceae bacterium | reverse complement strand
TCCGTTGGCAGTACCGGCCGGGCTCCGCCATCTTCCTCGTCTGGCAGCGCCAGCAAGAGGACGAAGCCATGGTCGGTACGTTCGACTTTTCGCGTGATGCCCGCGCGCTTTTCCGGGCGCCCGCGCGTACTGTCTTCCTGATCAAGGCCAGCTACTGGTTTGGCTTCTGATCCGAAACAGAGCTCAGTCGTCCTTCTGCCCGAAGATCGCCATGTTCGAGCTGTGCCCGGGCGCGACCTTCTTCTCCGGGTAAATCCAGTGAACCGCCTGGTTCACCGCCGCGGCTGCTTCACCGAAGCCGGTCGCGATCAGCTTGAGCTTGCCTGGGTAAGTCGTGATGTCGCCGGCCGCCCACACCCCGGTCCGGCCCGTTTCCATGAGACCGTTCACCGTGATGTCGTGCCCCTCGAACGTAAGGCCCCAATCCTTCAGCGCGCCGAGCTCGCTGTGGAAGCCCAGCATCGGCAGCACCGAGTCGGCGTCGATGTCGCGCGTCGTCTTCTCCTTCACGTCGCGCACTCGCACGCCCCGCAGCGTGTCGCCTTCCGCGAGAATCTCCTGCAGCTCGTGAAACGGCAACACCGTAGTCCGGCCGGCGGGCGGACGTGCGGCCTGCACCTCGGCGACCGTCGCTGCGTGCGCGCGGAAGCGGTCGCTCCGGTGGACCAGCGTGATCTCCGTAGCGACATCGCGCAGCTGGTGCGCCCAGTCGAATGCGGAATCGCCGCCGCCGATGATCACGATCTTCTGCGACTGGAACTGCGTGGGATCGACGACGCGGTCGTACACCCCGCGCCCGTACCACTCGTCGGTGCCTTTCTGCGGCAGGCGCCGCGGTGAGAACGCGCCGAGTCCGCCGGCGATCACCACGGCGCGCGTCGGGAACCGGTCGGTTTCGGTAGCGAGCACCAAGCCGCCGTTCTCTTCCTCGAGCGATGTGACGTTCTGGTTCAGATGCACGGGTGCGCCGAACTGGAACGCCTGCTCGGCCAGCTCGCGCACGAGGTTCTTGGCGAGCACCTGGCGGTACCCGCCCACGTCGAAGATGTACTTCTCGGGGTAAAGCGCTGTGAGCTGCCCGCCGATCTCGGGGAGCGCGTCGAGGACCTGCGCGCGAACGCCGCGCATGCCCGCGTAAAAAAGGGCGAACAGGCCCGTGGGCCCGGCACCGATGATCGTGATGTCAACTGATTCGTGGTTCATTATGTTCAACGGGAATGAAAATCTATACGCGCACTGGCGACCTCGGAGACACAGGCCTTTTCGGCGGCGGGCGCGTTCAGAAAGATGACCCACGCGTCGCCGCATATGGTGATGTCGACGAGCTGAACTCCGTGATCGGACAGGCGCGCTCAGGCGATGCCCTGCCGCGGGTGGATGAGGTGCTGGTCGGGATCCAGCGCGACCTGTTCGGTATCGGTGCGCTCCTCGCGACTCCCGACATCGCGAAGATGCAACAGCAGCTGACGAAAGCGCGCATCGACGCGACACGGATCCTCGAGCTCGAGCGCGCGATCGACGCGTGCGAGGCGGAGCTGGAGCCGCTGAAGGCATTCATCATCCCCGGCGGATCACCGAAAGGAGCCGCGCTGCATCTGGCTCGGACAGTATGCCGCCGCGCCGAGCGCGCAGTCGTGGGGCTCGCGCGGGAGACGACGATTCCGCCGGTGGTCGTGATCTACCTCAACCGACTATCCGACCTGCTGTTCGTGCTGGCCCGCGTCGCCAACAGGCGGGCGTCGGTCGGCGAAGTGACCTGGTAGGCGGCCGACTGGCCATGCTGGCATCCAAAAAACTGCCCGTCCCCGGTCCGCCCGTAGTGGTTGCTCGCGGCTCGCTCGCCACGCTGGGACGCGAGATCGTTGCCGCATCGCCCGCGTTTCGCTACGCCGTCATCACTGATTCCACGGTCGGGGCGCTGTACGGTGCGCGGCTGGCAGCGTCTTTTCCGGAGCCGGGCAAGGCTAGCCTTCTCATAGTTTCTGCGGGCGAATCCCACAAGAATAGAGACAGTTGGGCGACACTAACCGATCAGTTGAGCAGCACTGGCCACGGCCGTGATACAACAGTCGTCGCTTTGGGCGGGGGAATGATCGGTGACCTCGCCGGGTTTGTGGCGGCCACGTATATGAGGGGTATTAATCTCGTCCACGTACCCACGACTCTGCTCGCCATGGTGGACGCGGCCCATGGGGGAAAGACGGGCGTCGATACTACCGCCGGAAAGAATCTGGTGGGGGCCTTCCATCCGGCAACCGCGATTTTCATAGATCCGGAAGTGCTTGCGACGCTTCCACTTAGAGAATTCCAGTCCGGACTGGCAGAAATATTGAAACATGGCGTCGTAAACGACGCGCAATATTTCGCGGACGTGGTCGCTGAGCTGCCCGGATTGCTCGGTCAGGCGGAGGCTGGCGGTGACAGGCTGGCCAGGCTCATCGTCCGTAGCGTAGAGATCAAGACCGAAATCGTGGCTCGCGACGAGCGGGAGCACGGTCTCAGAAAGATCCTGAACTTCGGCCATACCCTCGGTCACGGGATCGAGGCGGCCAGCGGGTACTCGCTGCTGCACGGCGAGGCCGTAGCGATAGGGATGTGCGCCGAGGCCAAGGCGGCAGAGCGCGCGGGGATCGCGGAGGCCGGTACGGCTGACGCGGTTCGAGGAGCGGTGTGCCTGGCGGGGCTTCCGACCGGCTTGCCGCTGGACGTCAGCGTCGAGCGAGTGATGCAGCTCGCCCGCGCCGACAAGAAGAAGCGCTCGGGCGCGCTGGAGTTCGCGCTGCCCGAGAGAATAGGTAGGATGGCCGGCAGTGACAGCGGATGGACGCTGCCCCTCCCGGACGCCCTCGTCGAGGAGGCGATGCAATGAGATTTCAGACGCTGATCCGGACCGCGGTCGCCAGCGTAGCCGCCGCCGTGCTGGTGCATGCGGATGTCGTACATATGCCGTACCGGACCCACCTGCTGGAGCACGCTCCCATAGTCGTGTACGGGGAGCCGTCGCTTCCGCCAACGCTGGTCCGCGCGAAGCGCAGCTTCTTTCTCGACCCGCGGTTCGCCGGCCCCTTCGATCGGGCCAACCCCGGACATGCGGTTCCAGTTTCGCTTACGCAGTACTGCCTGCAGGGGACGACGCGGCGCGGCCGGTACGTGCGGCCAGGAATCGTCGCTGCGGACCCGCGCGTCTTCCCGCTGGCGCGCTACGTCGAGGTGTTTCTCGGCAAGGAATACATCGGCCGCTTCCTGGTGGACGACACCGGAAAGAATGTCATCGGTCCCACGCTCGACATCTGGAACGAGGACTGCAGCGAGGCCCGCCGATTCGGTCGAAAATGGGGACACGCGGTGCTGGTGGCGCGGGGGCAGAAATAGCTATCGGTATCAGGTATGAGGTATCAGAAACTGCCTTCGCCGTCACTGATACCTGATACCTGATACCTGATACCTGACAGCAGTTCCCGTTGGCGTTACAATTGCCCTCGACATCGTTCGTTGCAATCAACCCCCAATGGATTGAACATGTCCTCCTTCTCGACGTACATGATCGGATTCGTGGTGCTGGTGCTGGGTCTTGCCATCGCCGCTTATCTGCTCAACCTGCCGGCCATGTGGATCGCGGTAGGTGTGATCGTCCTCATCGGCCTCGGCATCCTCATGGCCACCGGCCGAACGAAGCCCAAAGACCCGCCTACGGTCTGATTCAGACGGCGGAAACATCCGCCGTTGAGCACGCCAATTAGCTCGTAAGCGACCCGCCATCCCCTTCGCTGGGATGGCGACAACGTGTCTGTTGACCGTTCCAGGTCGTGACATTATCGTGGCCGTCCCAGTTCCCACCAGCTGGTTCCGCGGCCCACTTCGGGCCGCCCAAAAAACCCCCGCTCAGGGCAGCTCATGCAGACCACGGCCGAAAGCAGGTCTAAGGGTTTCTTTCGCTCCTCTCCTTCCACCGCTTTCGACCAGTATCTGCACGACATCCAGAAGCTCCCGCTAATAAAGGACGTTCAGGAAGAGCGCCGCCTCGCGCGGCTCGCCCAGAAAGGAGATGAACAGGCAGCGGAGCGTTTGGTTACGGCCAACCTCCGCTTCGTCATTTCATACGTGAAGAAGTACCAGGGGCACGGGCTCGATCTCAGCGAGCTTGTCGCGATCGGCAATGAAGGCCTGCTGAAAGCGGTTCGCAAGTTCGATCCCGACCAGGGCGTAAAGTTCATCTCGTACGCCGTATGGTGGGTTCGCCAGGCGGTCCTCAAGGCGCTCGCCGAGCAGACGCGCTCCGTGCGCATCCCGCTCAACCAGAACTCGCAGCTGATCAAGCTCTCGAGAGCCGAGACCGTGCTGTCGCAGGTGCTGAAGCGCGATCCGACCGACAACGAGCTCGGCCGCCTGCTGGAGGAGACGCCGGAGCAGGTCCGCTCGGCCAAGCAGATGTCGGCCACCGAGCTGTCGCTCGACGCGCCGATCGACAGATCCGATCGCGAAGCCTCGACACTCGGCGAGCGCTTCGCCGGCGTCGACGGGATGGAGATCGAGGAGGTCACCGATTTCAATCTCATGCGCGCGTTCATCGACCGTGTCTTCCGCACGTATCTCACTCCGCGCGAGCGCAAGATCCTCTATTTGTACTACGGTTTGGAAGAAGGCTCCGAGGCGATGACGCTGGAGAAGATCGGCGCGCTGATGGGCGTGACGCGCGAGCGGATCCGGCAGATTCGCGAGCGCGCCTTCGAGAAGCTGCGGCAGTCGCCCGACGGCGCGGCTCTGTCCGGGTTCTGGACGACCGCCTAGCACTTGGCGGTCGCGCGGTCGACAGGGACGTTGGCTAATGCCGGCGCCCCTGTTTTGATTGAAGGAATGACGAACCCGGCCGCAAATCCAGACGACCCGCAACGATCAGCGGGAAAGTCTATCCCGGCTTTTCTGAATTCCGAAGCCGGATCGGCGGACGCCGCTCGCAAGGCCATCGAATCCGCCGGATCATTCGAGATCCGCGACACGGGCGCCGACTCGCTCGCGCAGGAAATCCGCGACGCGGTATCCTCGGGAGCTGGACGAATTCTGGTGTCCGGAGGCGACGGGACCATCGCTTGCGCCGCCGACGTGCTCGCGGGCACCGGCGTCGAGCTGGCGGTCCTTCCCGGCGGCACGCTCAATCATTTCGCGAAGGATCACGACATCCCCACCGATTTCGACGAGGCCGTCACGGCGGCCCGCGGGACGGAAGTGGCCGAGGTCGACGTCGGTTATGTGGGGGATGCTCTCTTTCTCAATACGTTTTCGGTTGGCATGTACGTCGGGTATGTGAAGACCCGTGACCGCCTGGAGAAGCACGTCGGTTACCGGGTGGCGAGCTTTCTGTCGCTGCTCCGGACGTTCATACGCATGTACACGATGTCGGTCGAGGTGGAGGTCGACGGAAAGGTCCGCCACTACAGGACCGCGCTGGTCTTCGTCGGCGTGGGCGAGCGCGAGCTCAAGGCGCCGCAGTTCGGCGCGCGCGTCGACGGAGGCCGCCGCGGGCTGCACGTCATGGTGATCGCCGGCCGCCGCCGCGCGCGACTCGTGGCGCTCGCGATGGCCGCCGCGTCGCGCGGCGTGGACCACGCGGCCAGTGGGCCGGAGCTCGACAGCTTCATTGTGGACCGCTGCACGATCCAGATGAAGCGGAAGCGCACGACTCCGGTCGCGGTCGACGGCGAGATCAAGGACGCGCGCACTCCGCTGGAGCTGCGCCTCGCCGCGAACGCCCTCAAGGTGGTGGCGGCCAAGTGTCCCTGAACGCGGAGCCAGCCCGTCCGCCCGGCGGCGACTTCACGCTGGACGCCGGTCTCGCGCGCAAGCTCGCGGGCATCGTCGGCGAGAAACACGTACTCTCGCGCCAATCCCAGCTGCTGGTGTACAACTCCGACGGGCTCCCCGGCTATAGGCGGCAGCCGTCGCTCGCGGTCTTTCCTGGAACGCGCGACGAAGTGATCGAGGTCGTGCGCGCGCTGCACGAAGCCGGCGCGCCGTTCGTGCCCCGCGGCGCGGGGACCGGACTCTCCGGCGGCGCGCTCGCGGACGGCATCGTGCTGCTCGGCCTCAACCGGCTCAAGCGAATCCTGTCGATCGACGTCGAGAACCGCACCGCGACCGTCGAGCCGGGCGTGGTGAATCTCAACTTGAACCGCGCGGTCGGGCCGAAGGGATTGCTATACGCGCCCGATCCGTCCAGCGAGGCGGCGTGCACGATCGGCGGAAACGTCGCGGAGAACGCCGGCGGCCCGCACTGCCTGAAGTACGGCGTCACGCTGAATCACATCCTCGCCGTGACGGCGGTGCTGTCGGACGGCTCCGTCGTGCAGCTCGGCGACGAAGTCAGCGACCGCGCGGGGTACGATCTCGTTGGCGCGTTCGTCGGCTCCGAGGGATGCTTCGGCGTCGCCATCGAGATCACGGTGCGCCTCACCAGAAAGCCGGAGGTGATTCGCACGATGCTCGCGGATTTCCTGACGATCGACGGCGGAGCGCGCGCCACGTCGGCGATCGTCGCCAGCGGGATCGTGCCCGCGGCGCTCGAGTTTCTCGACGGCCCGACCACGCGCGTCGTCGAATCCTCCATCTACGCGGCGGGATACCCGACGGACGCGGAAGCCATTCTCCTGGTGGAGCTGGACGGGCTGCTGGACGGAATCGACGTGGACGTCGAGCGCGTAAAGCGGATTTGCATGGACGCCGGCGCGCGCAACGTGCGCGTCGCGCGCGACGACGCCGAGCGGCTCAAGCTCTGGCAGGGACGCAAGAAGGCGTTCG
The DNA here is from genome assembly GCA_050998915.1 of Gemmatimonadaceae bacterium. Taxonomy (GTDB): domain Bacteria; phylum Gemmatimonadota; class Gemmatimonadetes; order Gemmatimonadales; family Gemmatimonadaceae; genus JACDCY01. Next base: position 7,709 of record JBPCPS010000011.1, on the reverse strand, counting down.
GCGCGATGGGACGTCTCGCACCGCACCTCGTGGTGCAGGACGCGGTCGTGCCGCGTACTAAGATCCCCGAAATCCTCGCCGCCATTCACGGCATCTCGGAGAAGTACGGCGTGCTGGTCTGCAACATCTTCCACGCCGGCGACGGCAACCTGCACCCCAACATCCCGTACAACGCCGACGACGCCGAGCAGAGCGAGCGCGTGCACAAGGCGATGGGCGAGATAATGGGCGTGTGCATCGCGGCGGGCGGCACCATCACGGGCGAGCACGGCGTGGGGCTCGACAAGATCGGCTATATGGAGAAGATCTTCACGCCCAACTCGCTGGCGGCGATGTGCCGGCTGCGCGAGGTGTTCGATCCGGAGCGCCGAATCAATCCCGGCAAGGTCGTGCCCGTGCACTCTTGCCGCGAATGGCACGCGACTCCGGCCGGACGAGCTCGATGACTGCGCCCGTCACGCTCGACGATATCAGCGCTCGGATCGCCGCGGCCGCGGACGGCGGACTCGCGCTCCGGATAGCGGGGCGCGGCACGTGGCTCGACGCCGGCGGGCCCGTCAAGGCGAGCGATACGCTGAGCCTCGCGTCGTACTCCGGCATCGTCGATTACGTCCCCGGCGATCTCACGATCACCGCTCGCGCCGGCACGCCGCTCAGCGAGATAGCGCAGGCAACCCGCGAGCACGGCCAGTGGCTGCCGCTGGATCCGCCGGGCGCGCCGGACGGATCGATCGGCGCCACGATCGCCACCGGATCGTACGGGCCGCTCGCGACGGCGTTCGGCAGGCCGCGGGACCAGGTGCTCGGTCTCGAGTCCGTGTCAGGCACCGGCGAAGTGATCACCGTCGGCGCGCGCGTCGTGAAGAATGTCGCCGGCTTCGATCTCACCCGGCTGCTCGTCGGCTCGTGGGGGACGCTCGGCGTCATCACCCAGATCACGTTCCGCCTGCGCGCGCGGAGCGACGTCGAGCGCAGCGCCGGCATCGTCCTGCCGCGGCGGGGGCAGAAGCTGGCTGCAGCGCTGGCCGCCGCGCGCGCCGCTCGCATCGCACCGCTCGCGCTCGAGTTGCTTAGCCCGGCAGTGGCCGCGCAACTCGGGCTGCGGGGAGAGAATGTGCTGCTCGCGAGATTCGGTGGGAACAGCGAGAGCGTGAGCGCGCAGCTCGCCGAGCTGGCTTCGCTGGGCGAAACCGTCGCGGCTCCGGAAGACTGTTGGGAGCGGCTGCGCGCGCTCGACGGCAATGCGACCGCCACGCTCCGGTTCTCGACACCGCTCACCGATCTCCCGATCCTGTGGGATGCGCTGGGCGATGGATCCGGCGAAGGCCACGAGCTGCTCCGGCACGCGACCGTCATGCGCGGGATCGTACGCTGCCTCGTGCGAGCTCCGGCCGGCTCCGGACAAACGCGGCACGACGCGCTGTCCGCGCTGTCCGCACTCGCGCAACCGCTCGAGAGCGCGCGCATGATACCGGAGCGACTCGGCGACGCGTGGAGCCGGCTCGCGCCCTCGTCGGTCAACGACCCCATTTCGCGCCGGGTGAAGCAGGCGTTCGATCCGGGGAACGTGCTCAACCCAGGCATTCTCGGAGCAACCCAGTGACGACCACGGCCAACATCACCGGCTCGGCGTCCGACGCGACGCCGCCCGAAGAGGCAGTGGTCTGCGCGCTCCCAGGCTCGCCGCTCGCCGGGGCGCTCCCGGGAATAAATGCGTGCGTGCACTGCGGCTTCTGCCTGCAAGCGTGTCCCACCTACATCGCGATGGAAGACGAGAACGACAGCCCCCGAGGGCGCATCTTCCTCATGCGCTCATTGCTCGAGGGCACCGTCGCGGTCGACGATCCATCCGTGCGCGAGCACATCGACCGGTGTCTCGGCTGCCGCGCGTGCGAGACCGCTTGTCCTTCCGGCGTGCCGTACGGCCAGCTGCTGGAGGCGACACGCGCGACGCTCACCGCCGTGCGCCCGATCCCTCTGCTCGCGCGCGTCATGCTCTGGTCTTTCGCGCGTCCCTGGATGCTCGCGATGGCGATGGCGGGGGGGCGGCTGCTCGCCGCGACGCCAATCCCGTGGCTGCTTTCACGCCTCCCCGGAAAAATCGGGTTTGCGATGGCGATGCTGGCATCCACCGAGAGCCGGCTCGAGCGGGGGGACTACAAGCCGGGCACCGCAGCCACGCGCGGATCGTTCGCGTTGCTCGAGGGGTGCGTGATGGAGGGACTCTTCACCGCGACGAACCGCGCGACCGAGCGGACTCTGGCGGTCAATGGTTACGAGCGCCGCGAAGCGCGCGGGCAGCGGTGCTGCGGCGCGTTGCACGCGCACGCCGGCGATCTCGCGACTGCCCGCCGCCTTGCGCGCCGCAACATCGAGGCGTTCGAGCGATCCGGCGCGGATTTCATCGTGGTGAACTCGGCGGGGTGCGGCGCGGCGGTCAAGGACTACGGCTTGTTGCTCGAGCATGACGGTGAATGGGCCGAGCGTGCGAGCGCCGTCGCCACGAAGGCGCGCGATGTCAGCGAGCTGCTGGCGGCGGCGGGGCCGATGCGCGGGAATCCGCTGCCGTTCAGGGTCACGTACGACGCGCCCTGTCACCTCCAGCACGCGCAGCGCGTGGTGCAGGCGCCGCTGGCGGTGTTGAGCGCGATCCCGGAGCTCGAGCTCGTCCCGCTGCACGAGTCGGATCAGTGCTGCGGCAGCGCAGGCATCTACAATCTCATCGAGCCCGAAGTCTCGAACCGCGTGCTCGAGCCCAAGCTCGCCAACATCAGGGCGACCGGCGCGCTGTGGGTCGCGACCGGCAATCCGGGCTGCATGATGCAGATCGGCGCGGGAATGTTGCGCGCCGGGATTCCCGCTCGGACCGTGCATCCTGTGGACCTGCTCGACGCTTCGTACGCGGCCCGTGGCTGAGGCAGTCGGTACGCGCGCGCAGGCCGCGCCAGGGTACGATGCGCTCCGCTCGGGCGCCATGTTGCTGGATCGCAGCGACCGCGGCCGCTGGCGGTTCACCGGACCGAAAGCCGCGGAGACGCTGACCGGTCTCGTCACCAACGACGTACTGGCCCTGCAGCCGGGCGAGGGACTGTATGCCGCCGCGCTCACGCCCAAGGGAAAGATCGTCGCGGATCTCCGAATTCTCCGCGATGGTGACGACTATCTCGCCGACACCGGGCCCGCGGCGGCAGCCGGCTGGAGGGCGATGGCGAAGAAGTTCATCAACCCCCGCGTCGCGCCGTTCAGCGAGATCTCGGGGCAGACCAGGGACATCGGGCTTTTCGGAGCGCGCTCGGCGGAGCTGTTGTCACGGCTGTTCGCATCGGAGGGGTGCGCGTTCGATCAGCTGCGGCCGCATGCGCATGTCCGTCGCCAATTTGTGAACACGGACATCAGTGTGGTTCGCGCGGTGGAGTTGGGAGAGATACCAGGGTTCGACATCATCGCGCCCGCGGAGGTCGCCGGCGCGCTGACCGCGCGGCTCGTCGAACTGGGCTCGGTGCCGGGGTCGGGTGGAGCGTTCGACATCGCGCGAATCGAAGCGGGGTTCCCCGAGTGGGGAGCCGACATGAGCGAAGACACGCTGCCGCAAGAGGCGAACTTCGACGACCTCGACGCGATCTCGTACTCGAAAGGGTGCTACATCGGGCAGGAAGTGGTCGCGCGGATCCACTTCCGCGGGCACGTAAACAAGACGCTGCGACGCCTGACGTTCGGCGGAGAGCACGTTCCGCCGCGCGGCGCCGAGCTGGTCGATGCGGCTGGAAAGTCGGTCGGGGAGGTGCGGAGTGTGGCGCTATCTCCCCGTCTCGGTGGAGTCGGGATTGCGATGGTGCGGCGTGAGGTCGGCGCCCGGGCTTCGCTTACCGCCCAATGGGCCCAAGCCCGAGCCGATGTGGTCGTGACTTAAGACCAACGGCCACCGCAAAAGGTGGGCATCTTTTTGGAATGGGTTCGGGCACCAGGCTTTGGTTGTACGTATTGGTTAACAACAGGCTAACGGTAAACGGTGGTAGGTAACCAGAACCGTTGACCCGTGACCTGTCAGTTAGCCAGAACCACAACCGATAACCTGTTGCCCGAACCTGTAGTGCCCCACCAAAAACCGTTCACCCACAAAAAAAGGGCGCGACCATTTGGTCGCGCTCTTCCTTTGAATCCGAAAACCTTACGGCGTCGTCGACGTATCGGTCGCCATCGTGTCCATTCTCATGCCGGTGTCCATCGTGGCAGGAGCGGGCGCCATTGCGGGCGCAGCGGTGTCGGTCGTAGCAGCGTCGTCCTTAGCGGTGCATGCAACTGCAAACAGCACTGCGGCGACAAGAGCCAGGCGCTTCATGTACAGATCTCCTTGGAGAGGGGCTGATGATTAAAAAGCCGGGCTGGATCAGCGGTCGCAGTGCCCGGTACAGGCGCGGCAAGAATTTATCCTGCAGGGAGAAGGTGTCAAGACTTAGCCCGCTCTGGAAGGGGTCTGCGGGGAACGGTACATTGCGACCTTCCCGCCACTTTCTCCTCAGCTGGTCGGAGTAGCACGTGCCGCATCTATCGGAAACATTTGGCGCGCTACGTCGCTCGGAGTTCGCCCGCCCCGAGTTGGCGACCCGATCCGTCAAGCAGGAGCTGCGGCAGAACCTCCTTGGGCGGCTGAATGGCAGGGAGACGTTTTTCGACGGACTCATCGGGTACGGCGAGACCGTCGTGCCGCAGATCGTCAACGCCATTCTCAGCCGGCACAATTTCATCCTGCTGGGACTGCGCGGGCAGGCGAAATCACGGATTCTCCGCGCTCTCACCGAGCTGCTCGACCCGGTCATCCCGATCGTCGCGGGGAGCGAAGTCAACGACAATCCGTTCGCCCCCATCTCGAAGTACGCGCGCCAGCTGCTCGCCGAAGCCGGTGACGATACGCCCATTGCGTGGGTCGACCGCTCCAGCCGGTTCGTCGAAAAGCTGGCGACCCCCGACGTGACGATCGCCGACATCATCGGCGACGTGGATCCGATCAAGGCGGCGCGCGGCGGACACATTCTCGCCGACGAGCTCACCATTCACTACGGCATGCTGCCGCGCGCGAACCGCGGAATCTTCGCGCTGAACGAGCTGCCCGACCTCGCGGGAAAAGTTCAGGTCGGACTGTTCAACATCATGCAGGAAGGGGACGTCCAGATAAAAGGATATCCCCTGCGGCTCGTGCTGGACGTCATGCTCTGCTTCACCGCGAACCCGGAAGACTACACCGCGCGCGGCAAGATCATCACTCCGCTGAAGGACCGCATCGGCAGCGAGATAACGACGCACTATCCCGAGACGGTCGAGCTGGGGATGGAGATCACCGCCCAGGAAGCGTGGATCGCGCGCCACGGACGGTGCGTACGCATCCCCGACTTCATGGCCGAGCTGGTCGAGCGCATCGCCTTCGAGGCGCGCACCGACAAGCGGATCGACAAGCGCTCGGGCGTGTCGCAGCGCCTTCCGATCAGCGTCATGGAAAACGTCGTGTCAAACGCGGAGCGGCGCGCGATCACGACCGGCGAAGTCGAGATCGTGCCGCGCATCGCCGACGTATACGGCGCGCTCCCCGCGATCACCGGCAAGCTCGAGCTCGAGTACGAGGGGGAGATCGTGGGAGGCCAGGCGATCGCGCGCGAGCTGATCCGGCGCGCGGCGGACGAGACGTTCCGCGCCCGCGCGGGGGGAGTGAACACGGACGAGATCGTGATGTGGTTCGACGCCGGCGGTGCGCTGCAGGTCACCGACGACGTCGCGGCCGATGTCGCGGTGCGCGGATTCGAGGCGGTGCCCGGGCTCCTCGAGCTCGTGGAGCTGGTGTCGCTCGCTAAGAAGGGGGATGTGTCCGTGACCGCCGCCGCTTCCGAGCTCGTGCTCGAGTCGCTCGTCGCTCGGCGCAAGATCTCGCGCACCGATGGGGGCAGCTACGGCCGCGCGATCGACGAGAAGCGGCGCAGGCCGGGGCAGGACTATTTCGGCGGACTGTCGGCCTGAGAATAGCTACTAGGCATTAGGTATTAGGCATTAGTTAATAGCGCCACTAATACCTAATACCTGATACCCGTATATCAGTGGCCATAACCGTCCGTGCAGCACGCTCGTCCGACCTCGACACCGTCGTCGCGCTCCGGCTCGCGCTGCTGCGCGAGCACCAGTCGAATCCGCTGTTCGAGCGCCTCCATCCCGACGCCCCCGGGCGCGCGCGCGACCTGTACCGCGGCCACCTGGGGTCTCCGGACCAGGTCATCCTGCTGGCTGAGCGCGACGGCGTGCCGGTGGGCATACTGCGTTGTGTGCACGCGGTCAGCTCGCCGCTCCTGCTCCCAGAAGCGTACGGCTACATGTCGTCGGCCTACGTCATTCCGGGCGAGCGCCGGATGGGTATCTTGAAAGCTCTCTTCGACGAAGGTGTAGCCTGGTGCAGAACGCGGGGTTTGACCGAGGTCCGGCTGTACGTCTCGATCGGAGACGAAGTCGCGCGCTGCGCCTGGAGCTCATTCGGATTCGACGCGGTGGAAGAGCTGCGCATCCATCGTTTCCCGCCGGCTGACGGCGACTAGCATGGCGATCATAACGATCTCGCGGATGTACGGCTCCGGCGGCTCCGAAGTGGCGCAGCTCGTCGCGGACGACCTCGGCTGGGCGCTGCTCGACAACGCCGTCGTCGACGCCGTCGCGGAGCGGATCGGCGCCACGCCGGCCGAGGTCGCGTCGCGCGAAGAGCGGCTCCCGTCGCTGGTGGAGCGGCTGGCGAGCGCGATGGCGCTCAGCTCGCAGGAGTGGATCTCTCCCATGACGGATGCGAGACTCCCGCCCAGCGACGAGCGACTCGTCGAAGTGACGACCCGCGTCGTGGAGGAAGCGGTGGCGCGGGGCCCGCTTGTCGTCGTCGGACGCGGCGCGCAGTCCATGCTCGCCGCGCGCTCCGACGCGCTACACGTCTTCTGCTACGCTCGGCGTCCGGCGCTGATTGCGCGCGCAGTCGCGCGGGAAAAGATCTCGCCCGAGGAGGCGGCCAAGCTCGTCGACGAAACGAACAGGCACCGCGAGGAGTGGGTGCGGAAGCACTGGTCACGGTCTTGGCGCGCGCACGAGAACTACCATTTGAGTCTCGACACCGAGTGGTTCGGCATCCGCCCCGCCGCCGACCTCGTGGTCCAGGTTGCGCGGCGGAGGTTCGCGGGTACACCGGCTACGTAAATCCTTCTTGCTGCCTGCAGCACCATCTCGTAAAATTGGCTCTGCTCAATGTCGTCCAGGAGCGAGCCGGTCCTGGAGCTGTTCGCCGAAAGTCACCACCTCGGCGACATTATCAGATACGACATTGCGGTCCAGCCCGCAGCTGGAACAGCGTATCATTTTGGCGGTACGTATGCGAGCCAAATTTGCCTGCCCCTCCCGTCCGCTGAGAGACTGAACAATCCGTTGATTGGGAGCTGATAGAAGCACTTTTTGGATATTGCCCCCGTCGAAAGACGGGGGCTTTTTGGTTTTGGAGGGTTTTTGCTTGACATGCGCGCGGCCATCCATGACAATGAGAGAACTCACTTTGATTCTCGGAGGCAGCATGGGATCGCGAGGTCTTTTTCGTTTTCTCACCATCGCGGTCGTCCTGCTCCCCGCGCTCGCGGTGGCGCAGGGAACGGGCACGATTCGCGGCCGCGTCACCGACGCGGCGACAGGTGCGGCTCTGCCTG
>JBPCPS010000073.1:0-3332 GCA_050998915.1 Gemmatimonadaceae bacterium | reverse complement strand
GGCGACCGAAGATCCTGGACTTTGGTCTCGCGCTGCTGGTGTCGGGCAACGCCATGACCGGCCGGTTGACGCAGGCAGGTACCGTGATGGGCTCGCTGGCGTACATGGCGCCCGAACAACTCGTCGGCGAGGAAGAGGATCCGCGCACGGACGTCTACGCGCTGGGCGTGACGCTGTTCGAACTGGCGACCGGACAGCGGCCGTTCCTGCAGGACAGGCCACAGGCGCTCATGTTCGCCATCATCAACACACCACCCCCCTCCGTGCGATCGCTCCGGCCGGAGGCGTCCGCCGACTTCGACTGCCTCATCGCGTCGTGTCTCGAGAAGGACCGCGCGCGCCGTCCCGCTTCGGCAGCGGCGGTCGCGAACGCATTGCGCAGCCTGCCCGACGTCCAGTCCAGCGGGCCGGCGCCACCCTCGGCGAGAAACACGATTCGCGCCATCGCCGTCCTGCCATTTCGAAATGTTTCACAAGACCCCGCGCAGGAATATTTCGCCGACGGCATGACCGAGGCAGTCATTTCCGACTTGGCGCGCATCAAGGCGCTGCGCGTCATCTCGAGGACGTCCGCGATGCGGTACAAGGAGACAGCCCTCTCGCTGCCCGAAATCGCGAAGGAGCTGAACGTGGAGGCGATCCTCGAAGGCTCCGCGCTCCTCGTCGGCGGACGGGTGCGGCTGAGCGTCCAGCTCATTGCCGCGCGCACCGACGAGACGCTCTGGGCCGATCGGTACGACCGGCAGCTCGAAGATGTGCTCGACCTGCAAAGCGAGCTCGCCGAAAAGGTCGCGCGCGAGATTGCGGTGCAGTTGACGCCCAGCGAGGTCACGCACCTGGCGCGGCGTCATATCGTGAACGCGGAAGCGCACCTCGAGTACTTGAAGAGCCGCCACTCGGCGCTGACCGGATCGCGCGAAGGCGTCGACCTGGGGCTCCGGCATGCGAAGCGCGCGCTCGAGATCGATCCCGATTTTGCCGGCGCGTGGTCGGCGCTCGCCGATTGCCACGTCATCCGTGCGATTAGGGGGATGGCGCCGCCTGCGGAGGCGGCGGCCGAAGCCACCGCGGCGGCTCGTCGTGCCCTCGAACTGGATCCGACACTCGCCGATGCGCACGCATCGCTTGGCATCGTCCAGACCCACACGGGGCAGCTGCGAGAGGGCATCCGGTCGCTGCGGCGAGCGATCGAATTGAATCCCGGCCTTGCCCTGGCGCACAACCTGCTCGCCCGGGCGCTCTCCTCTTTCGAGAGACACGAAGAGGCGCTCGCGGCCGCGCTGACGTCGGTCAGTCTCGATCCGCTCTCGGGGTTCATCCACACGGTGCTAGGCGACTCGTACTACTTTGCGCGGCAGTACGAGAAAGCCGTGCTGTCGTATCGCATGTCGATCGAGCTGGACCCGCGCTTCGACGGCGCGCACACCGACCTGGCGCGCGCGCTCGAAGCGCTCGGCCGGTTCGAGGAGGCGCGTGCGGCGTACGAAACGGGGCGTACGCTCGCGGGCGGCGTAGCTGGACCGTCGTTCGGACTCGCACACCTCGAGGCGGCGGGGGGCAACGTCGCGGAGGCGCGGCGCATTCTCGACGAGCTCACGGCGGCGCGAAGCACACGCGTCGTGTCCGCGTGGGGAATCGGAGCGGTGCACGCGAGCCTGGGAGATGTGGACGAAGCATTCCGATGGCTCGAGATCGCGGTGCAGGAGCAGGCCTCCGGGTTGATCCTGCTGCGCGTCCACCCGCGGCTGGAGCCGATTCGATCGGATCCCCGCTACTGGCCGCTCGTCCGCCGCGTGGGCCTCGACGACTCCGGTGCGACGGAATCGGCTGAGCGGCACGGTGCATGACTGGCAAGGCTCCATGTTGTTTCCAACGCGGTGCCACGTCCCCCTGCTCGAGCAGCCCGAGGCCGAACCTACACTCCGCTGACCAGGGTTGTCGTTAGCAGGCCCGGGTTGTTGTTGACAAGTGATCTGTCCGCCTCCGTTTGACAAGTGATCTGACCGCTTTTCGTTACAGTGATGCCTGTGGGCGCTGTGGAAAACGCGTTCTGGGCGTTTTCCAAGCCGCGGTGGGCGCGTTCTGGGCGTCCCCGGCGGCGGCAGGGTCCATAGGCCGCCCATCCTGGCGGAACGTCCCCAGCCGCTGGGCACCGCGCGTGATGGTGTAGCGACTGTCCAAGTGCTGGCGGACCGTGACGGGCAAGCCCACACAACTCCGGCGGCCGGGCTGCGGCGCGATTTGGAGGACGCGCCCGGCAATCGTGACGGTGTTGTCACGGGCTACCACGCGCGCCTCTTCGTGACACAGAATAGCGTCGAGATCGGCGGCGCCCAGCGCCACGAACGCACTGTCGGGATCGCGCGGTGCGCGCGCGAACGTCGCGTTGTGCTGCGGCACGAACTGGTCGGCGAGATACCGGTTGGCCGCGGTGAGCGTGGTGAGCCCCGCGATGCGCAGCTCGTTGACCAGTCGATCCTGGAACGTGCGATTGAGCCGCTCACTCCGGCCGCGTGCTTGCGGGGAATAGGACGGAATGTGCTCGATGCCCAAACGCGCCAACGCCCGGCCCACTTGGGTCACGTGCGTTTTGTCGACCGGACCCTTCGCCTTCGGCGTGTGAAACGCCCAGTGCGCCCGGTCGGTGTAGAGCGCCATGGGCAATCCCGCGGTGCGGATGACGGCCGCGAGACTGGTCATCACCGCCCACGTGCTTTCGCTCGGATATAGCGCGGCGTGCAACACGCGCTTGGTCGCATCGTCGGAGACCGCGATGAGACACGGGCGGACCTCCGCCCCCGTGAACCACTCATGCACACTGCCGTCGAGATGCAGCATTTCGCCGAAACAGGCGCGCGGCTCCCGGCGGAGGCGATGGCGGCCGCGCGCCCGATGTTTCTTCACCAAGCCGGCCGCCTGCAACACCTGCTTCACGAAGCTGTACGACGCCATCACCCCGTGCTCGCGTCGCGCACTCTGATGAAAGGGCCGCACATTGAATCCCGCATACCGCTCGCGGTACAGCCGCAGGACCTGCTCGACCTGGCCGGGCGGCACCCGGCGGTTCGAGGGCCGCTGCAAGCGCTTATCGATCAAGCCGCTATGCCCGAACGCTTCGTAGCGCTCCCGCCAGCGCCGCAGCGTCCGGGGCGACCAGCCCAGAATCTCCGCCGCCCGGAACCAGTGCAGCTCGCCGCTCAGCGCCTTCAACAACACTTCCTGAACCGTCATCGCCCGCTCCCAGGCGCTCGCTGGATACGTCATCGACCATCGTGGGCCGCTGTCGTATCCTCGCAGGCACCCTTTAACAAAGCGGACAGATCACTTGCTCT
>JBPCPS010000035.1:0-20036 GCA_050998915.1 Gemmatimonadaceae bacterium | reverse complement strand
CTGCAGAGCGGGGGAGCGGTGGACTTCGGCCCGCTTGCGGCTCTTGGGGTCACTGGCGACAAGGTCCTGGGCGCGACACGAACGGGTCCGACGCGGCCGTCTCCGTACTTCAATTCACTGGCGGCGCGCGCCGCGGCTCCCGCCACTGCTCCGGCTGATACCGTGGCGCACGCAGGGGCGCCGGCCGACACGACCGCTCCCGCTCGCGACACTACACCCACGCCCGCGAGGCCCCAGCCGTGAGCCTCCATTCGCACGCTCCGCACCTGACGCGCGACGAGATTCTCGCGGGCACTTCGAAGCCCGTCCCTGCCTGGATCAAGACCACGTGCCTCGTGCTGTGCGCGATCGGACTCCTCGCTTTCGTCGCGGGGCTATTTTTCGCGCCGGACCGTGCCTGGCAGTCGCTGCACTTTAACTGGCTGGTGTTCACCACGATCTCGTCCGCCGGCGTGATGTTCGTCGCCGTGCAGCGGATCACGACCGCGCGCTGGTCGCGGACCGTGATCCGGTTCCTCGAGGGATACGTGGCGTGGTTGCCCGTGGCGTTCGTGATCCTGCTGCTGCTCATCAGCTTCGGGAAAGGGCACATCTTCCCGTGGACGCACGAGCCGATCCCCGGGCCCGAGAAGCAGCTGTACCTCGGGAACACGCTGTTCTTCACGCTGCGAGTGATCGGGGCGTACTCGATCCTCACGGGCCTGAGCATGTGGTACATCTACACTTCGGTGCGGCTCGACGTCGGCCACTCGCCGGAAGGCGGGGCCAGCTGGGCGCGGTCGCTGCGCGAGCGGATGCGGCGGGGATTCCGCGACGAGCGGCGCGAGATTCACTCCACGCACTCGCTCCAGGGAAAGTTGGCGGTATTCCTGGGCTTCGCTTTCGTCTTCGGCTGGATCGTGCTGGCGTGGGACCTGTCCATGTCGCTCGACCCGCACTTCTTCAGCACGATGTACGGCTGGTGGGTGTTCATGAGCGGGTGGGTGGCGATGCTCGCGAGCTTCACGCTGCTCACGATGGCCTGGCGCCGCCATCTGCGACGGGACGACCTGATCACCGAGCACCACTTTCACGACTTGGGCAAGCTCTGCTTCGCCTTCACCGCGTTCTGGGGCTACATCACCTTCAGCCAGTACCTGGTGATCTGGTACGGCAACATCTCGGAGGAGACGCACTGGATGCGGCTCCGCCTGATGGATCCGTGGAAGGGGCTGACGTTGAGCGCGGTGGCGCTGATGTTCTTCCTGCCGTTCTTCGGCCTGCTGTCACGCGCGGCCAAGGTGTACCTGCCGACGATGGCGCTGTTCGCCACGTGCACCGTCGTCGGACTCTGGTTCCACAGGTATCTCGAGATTTATCCTTCCATCTACGGCGCGGCGGCGAATCTTCCGTTCGGGATCTGGGAGGTCGCCATCGGACTCGGCTACGTGGGGCTGTGGGGATTGTGCTACATCGCGTTCATGGACGCGTTCCCGCGGATGCGCGTGACGCTGATCACTTCACCATACCGGGATGAAGTGCAGGTGCCGGTGGATCCGAAGACGATGGAGCCGCTGCCGGCGCATGAGTAGTGATTAGTGATTAGTGATTAGTGATTAGTGATTAGTGATTAGTGATTAGTGATTAGTGACCGCCGCCGCTGTCTCCAGGTTCCACCGCTCAATAATCACTAATCACTAATCACTATATTTGTCTCTCCGGGGCGGTAGCTCAGTTGGGAGAGCACCTGCTTTGCAAGCAGGGGGTCAGGGGTTCGATTCCCCTCCGCTCCATCCCGCTTCTCGATCACCGAAAACGCAAACCCCCCGAGCCGCGAAGGCCCGGGGGGTTTTTGCAGCCACAAGCTACAGCTCGTTCGAGAGGCTGATCAATATCGCTGCCTTGTCGGCCGCCACGTGCTTTCCGCTCTGCGTCTGCACGCGGTTACGGAACGCGTCGTAAGCGCCGGCGGCCAGCTGCTGGCACAGCGAGTTCGCTGTGCCTTTGTGGCTCACCCACCGCCGGACGAGATTGCACAGGCTCGCCGGCGTCACGCTGACCGTGAAGCTCGCGGACGCCCCGCCGGTGTTGCCGGCGTTGTCGGCCGCCGATGCGGAGAGGCTGCTCGTTCCCACGCCGAACGTGTAGGCGTCGCCCCCGACACTCGGGCAATCCGCCGAAGCCAGCCCCGATGTAGCATCGCTCGCCGAGCAGACTATGTCGACCGATTGATCCACGGTGTACGTGCCGGCGTTGCCGGTGAACGCCACCGCGGGATTCGTCGCGTCACGCTTGACCGTGACGGATTCGCTTGCCGGGCCGCCGCCCGAAGTCGCGCTGCAAGTATATGTCGTAGCATGTTGGTCGCTGACGACGCTCACGCTGCCGCAGCCGCTCGTCGCGGCGATGGCCGATTCCGCGTCCGTCACGGTCCACGTGACGGAGACATTGGAGGTATACCAATCGTTGTCTCCGACGCTGCCGCTGACGCTCGCCGTGACCACCGGCGGACTGTCGTCCCCGGCCGGCGTGAAGCGCACGGCGTCGTTGGCCAGGTCGAAGTTCGCGGCCACTCGCCCTGAAACGAAGTATGCGTCCGTCCCGGCCGAGTTCTCGATGCCCTGCGTATGCTGGTGTCCATCGGGCGGCACGGCCAGCGAGTGAATCTCGATCACATTGCTCCCCTCGAACAGCTTGACCTGCACGTCGATCCGGTTTGCATCGCCGGCGGGCCAGAAGGAAACGTTCCTATAGTGCACGACGAATCGCCGGTTGGGCGCCGCGCCGGACATGCCATACCAGATCTGCCCCGTTTCGTCCGGCGTAAGATCCGACCAGAGTGCGGCGATGATGTTGTTCACACCGTCGGCATTCGGGATCAGCTCGCCGTTGCAACAGCCGTCGCCCATGGATGCGCTGAACCCCACGAATCCGTTCGTGGCGATGTTGATCCGGCTGTATGCGATGCCGAAGAACTTGAAGTCGAAGCCGATCGGGAGCAGTCCCGTGGTGAAGTCGTCGTCGTCGAGGTTTGAGTGCGTCCCTGTCGGCGTCGGGTTCATCTCGATCGGAATCGAAGTCACCGTATAGTCCGGCTGGCCAGTGTGGTTGAAGCGCGGGACCGCGCCCACACTCCGGCCCCGCAGCGACTCGAGCATCCGTTGCCCTCGCTCCGTGGCAAGCAGCGGTTTCACCGAAGCGAGCAAGTCGGAGCTCGGATTTTCCGTCGCGGCGAAGCGTTCCAGCAGCACCATCTCGCTGTCGGTGGGAATGCCGACGGGCTCGGCACAGCGCATCAGTCCGAGCGCCGCGAGCGCGCAGAACAGGATGGTGGCCGCGTGCCGAACCATGGACCGCGCGGTGCTGTGGCTGCCTTGACGAGTACGCATGGCAAATCTCCGGGAGGACGTAGTGCGTCCGCGGAAGGCTGTTGCGGAACGCGCCGATCTCTCTTTCCTCTGGGACGTGCGAGCGATGGTTTGGTAATCACGGCCGCGGCGATTCACGCGTTCTGGCACCGCTGCGTTTTGCCTCGATCACTTGCGAGTTGCGAAACGCGGGGAGGCGGTACGGGTAGCGGCATCGTATCTTCATTTTCTCCGATACAAACTCCCGAGAGGATATTGCTCATGCCGTCGCTCAGTCCCACGGTTTCCCGCACACGTTTCGCCTCGGCTCTGCTTGCACTCCCACAACGCAAGCCGCGCTTGCCGGGTCCGCTTGCGTTAACGATGGTCGCGGCGCTGGCCGGGTGCGCACCACAGGCGCAGCCAGGCGGAGCGGACGTCTCTACGTGGGCGGCTGACGAAGCCACGATCCGTGCGGCTACCACCGCGTCGGCTGATGCATGGAATCGCGGCGATCTGAAGGGCCATCTGGCGATCTACGTGGACAGCGTGACGTTCATGACGCGGATGGGGCCACGGCCGGGCGTCGCGGCGATAGAGCAGTCTTTCACCACGACTTATTTCCGGGATGGACAGCCCAAGCAGCAGCTTCGCTTCGAGCAGACGACAATTCGCCGGCTGGACGCGAATTCCGCCCTGGAGACGGGGCGGTTCATCCTCAGCGGCGGCGGCGAGCCCGAGCAGTCAGGTTGGTTTACGCTGATCTGGGTTCGTACCGCGGACGGCTGGAAAGCGGTCCACGACCACTCGAGCTAGTCACCAATCACTAGCCACTAGATCCTCTTCAGGTACTCCTCGATCTGGACATAGTACGGATTCGTCCGCAGCACGTTGCCCGTGATGACGAGCGGATGAGTCTCGAAGCAGCCGTGCAGCATGACGTTGCCTGAGAGGGATTTCGAGTCGTACATGCACATTACCACGGACGGAAAAAGCTTGGCCGCGGCGGTGACCTTCGCTTCAAACTCCAGGATGTCTCTATCCTCGGGCCATCCGGGGCGGGACCAGCCGATGTTTCCCAGCAGCCGGATGAGCGGCGCCCCGCCGTCGGTAGCGCGCTGGAACGCTGCTCCTATCTCCTCGAGCATCATGTCGCCGCGGGCCTGGCCTCCCAGAATGGTGAGGCGCCCGGCCTGCTCGAGATGGCCGGTGTCGAATCCCATCTGGGTGAGGATCCTCGCAACCTCCTGGTTAGCGTCGTCATGGCCGAAGATCACGCAGTGATCGCCGTCGCGGATCCCGCGCTGGAGGAAACCCACCGCCTCGGTGAACTCGGCCGGGGTTTCCCAGACGTACGCGATGTGGTCCCCCACAGCGACGGTCTCGCCCTTGGTGCCGAGCTGTACCCTCTTCTGCGCCGCCATCGTCATTTCTTACCTCATGGTGGGCTGTCCGGCGTCGCCTCTGTCCAGCCGCTATCCCGTTGCCAGCGCGCGATATAGCTCGACCGCGGGAAATGTGACCGGAGACCTGGCTGACCAGTCCATTATGGAATGCACAAGCCGCGTGGATTTACCATGGTCGAGCTGATGATCGCCGTCGTCCTGATGGGGATCATCATGGCAATTGGCGCGCCCAAGCTGGGCGCCATCCGGGATCGTGCTTCCGTGCGATCCGCAACCCAGCAGATCGGCGCGTACGTCGCGACGACGAGGGCGGCCGCCATCCGCCGGGGGATGCGCGCGAACTTCAAGATGGCGGCGGACACGATGTGGATAGAGATTCAGCAGCCGGGGGCGCCGGAGGTCATCGCTCCGCGCATTCCACTGAGTGAGACTTTCAACGTCAACGTTACCGGCCCTCCTGACTCAATCGTGTTCGACTCGCGCGGCTTCGCGATCTATCCCTCTGTGACTTCGAAGTTCGTGGTCTCCCGCGCGTCCGCACGCGATTCCACGTGCGTCACTAGGCTCGGAATGGTGTCGCCAAAATGCAAGCTGTATTGAAATCGAGACGGAGCGTTACCCGGAATGGCAGGCGGACCGGCTTCACCCTCGTGGAGCTGATCGTCGCGATGCTGATGCTCACCATCGGATTGCTCGGCCTCGCCGGCGTGGGCGCGGTGGTTCTCAAGCAGATGAGGGGCGGTACCTACCAGACGATCGCTGCCTCCATCGCGCAGTCGCGCTTCGAGCAGTTCGAGGGTGATCCGTGCGCGAGCATCGCCAGCGGGACCGCCACCGTGCGCGGGATGACGGAAAAGTGGACGGCTGCGGCTCTCGGCTCGCGCGCCAAGGCGATCCGCGATACAGTGACGTTCCTAGGGACCAGCGGGACCAAGAAAGTCGGCATTCACACGGTCGTAGCATGCACACAATGACAAAGCTGCGCGCCGCCCGAAGCGGCTTCTCGCTAGTGGAACTGATAGTAATTCTCGCGCTGTCCACGATCGTCATGGGCGGCTTGACGTCCGTGCTGGTCAGGCAGCAGCGTTTTTACCGCGGGACGGCGGACCTCATCCAGACGCGCAGTCAGATCAGGCAGGCCGCCGGGATCATCCCGTCGGACCTGCGCGGAGTCTCGACGATCGGCGGCGACATACTGGAGATCTCCGACACGTCCATGATCTTCTGGGCGACGATCGGGCAGGCAGTGACCTGCGTCGGAATTCCGGGGACCACGACGCTCGCCATCCCGCCGCTGGCGCTGTCGAACAAAAACACGCTGGCCAGTTTTACGATGACACCGAATCTCGGCGATACCGTCTGGGTCTATGAAAACGGTCTGACCGAAGCGGCGGGCGACGATCATTGGAAGGCGTACGGGATCCTCGGGCCGCCGGCGACGACGACCACTTTGACGTGCGCGACTCTCGTCGGCGGCGCGGATCTGTCGGCGCCCCGCTATTCCTTTGTGTTGAATGAGCCGCTCGATGCCGACGTCGAGGTTGGGAACCCGGTCCGTTTCGTCCGAAGAACGCGCTACAGCCTGTTCCAGGCGCAGGACGGGGGCTGGTACTTGGGCTATTGCTCGCCCGCATGCACCGGGACTCCGCAGCCCATTGCGGGCCCGTTTCTGCCGGCGGGTAGCGGTACGTCGGGAGTTTCGTTCACTTATCAGGACGCCGCGGGCGCGGTGACCGCGACACCCGCGAACGTGGCGCAGGTGAGCATCGTCGTGCGAGGCAAGACCGAGGGCATCGTGGACATGGGCGGATACAAGAACACGCAGGTTGGCGACTCGCTCCGCTTCAGCGTGGCGATCCGGAACCGCAAGTAGCAATGCGATTTCGGGTCACCGCACAGGGGGCGGGGGACCGCGCGGGTATAGCGATGGCGACGGCCCTGGGAGGGCTCGTGATTATCGGCGTGATGATCGCGGGCGTGTTCTTCACGTCCAACCAGGAATTTCGCGTAGGGACGAATACCTTTGTCCAGGAGCGGGCTTTCCGGGCGGCGGAGTTCGGTCTCAACACGACGCTGGCCAGTTGGGACAACTTCGAGATGGCCTTGCTTGCGCCCGGTGGGAGCAAGCAGTTCGTGTATGACTCGAGCGCCAAAGGATGGAGAGACTCGGTCACCGTTACGCGGCTGAACCCCACCACGTACATCATCGTTTCCACGGGTTCCGCATTCGGCGGCTTGCAAGGCCAGTCGCGAAGAAAGACGGCGCTGCTCGTGCGGCTCAGCGCACCGGTTATCGATTTTAGAGGTGCGCTCACGGTCCGGGGCGTATCCAGCATTGGTACCAAGCCGGTGATCAGCGGCCTGGACGTGAACCCGCTAGGGTGGACGGCGTGTCCCGTCACCGTCGATACGATCGCCGGTCTGGCCGCGATCAACGATGCGAGCCTGACGGTATGCAAGGATCAGCTGTGCCTGAAAGGAACTCCTCCCTTGCTCAACACTGCCGCGGCCGCGGATACGACGACGTACTTCAACTTTGCCGATGAGACCTTCACTTCGCTCACACGATACGCGACCAAGGTTTACACTGGCGGGCCGACCCTCACCCAAATAGCGCCCGTACTCACGGCAACCGGCACGTGTGACCGGAACGCGGCCGAAAATTGGGGTGCGCCCACCCGGAGCGTACCAGCCAGCCCGTGTGAGAGCTATTTCCCGATAATACACGCTGTGGGGAACACCTCGGCGCTGAAGCTGCGAGGCGGAGCCGGACAGGGGATCCTGCTGGTTGATGGGGATCTGGAAGTCCAGAGTGGTTTCTCTTTCCAGGGTCCAGTCGTCGTAAGGGGTGTAATCAAGACAATCGGATCTGGCGCAAACTTCAGCGGAGCGGTGATGGCCGCGAACATGTATTCGGCACAGAACAGCATTACCGCGGGCACGGTGTCCTACTCGAGCTGCGCGGTGAACAAGGCGCTCGCCGGTGCTATCCCGCCCAAGCGGGTAGTGGAGCGGGCGTGGATGGAGGTATTCTGATGTTGAGGCGACGCGCGGGAATCGCGATTGTGGCCGCCCTTGGCGGCATTGTGGTCATAGGCGCGTTGATTGCCGGCGTGTTCTTCGTGTCCACGCAGGAGAGCCAGATCAGCGGTGGCTCGCTCGTGCATGAGCGGGCGTTCCGCGCGGCCGAACTCGGCCTTAACACGACCCTCGCGAACTGGGATGCTCCCGGCATGTACGCGCTACCCACCGGGGGCATGGACACGATGGTGTATGCCGGCACGGGCTGGGTGGACACGGTCGTCGTGACCAAGCTCACGGGGAGGGCATACTCACTGCTATCGTCAGCTACGGCGGGGGCAGGTCGGCTTGCCCGGTCGCGCAAGCAGACACTGCTCAGCATTCGCCTGTCCGCCCCGGATTTCGATTTCCTCGGCGCGCTCACGGTGCGCGGCGTGACTCAGATTGGCGGCAGCTCGCTGATCAACGGCACCAACACGAACCCGTCGGGTTGGTCCGGGTGCGCCAGTCCGACGGACACGCTGGCCGGCGTCGCCATCGCCGACTCTACGCAGATCAGTTATTCGGGATGCACCAGCGGCAGCTGCGTGCGGGGATCACCGCGCGTTCTCCAGGATCCGACCGCGGGCGACACAACGAACTACTTCCAGTTCGGCGACGAGGACTGGAAAACTCTGACCGCTTCGGCCAACAAGATCATCACCGGCAACGCGACGATGAGCAGCATCAACCCCGCGGTGACCAACGGCGTCTGCGACAAATCCGTGGCTTCCAACTGGGGGGCGCCGGTGCACACGAGTCCGGCCAACGCCTGCGAGAATTACTTCCCGATCATTTACGCGAAGGGATCGACCAGCACCCTCAAGCTCACCGGGAACAAAGGGCAGGGGATTCTGCTCGTAGACGGCGATCTCGAGATCTCCGGAGGGTTCGAGTTCTACGGGCCGGTGATCGTCCGCGGCCGCATCAAGAGCACAGGCACGGGAGGCAAGCTCAACGGGGGGGTCATGGCGGCAAACGTGGACCTGGAGCAGAACACTGTGCTCGGCGACGCGACGATCACCTACTCCAGCTGCGCGGTCGAGAAGGCGATCGCCGGATCGGCGAATCCGCGCCGCCTCGTGCAACGCGCCTGGACAGAGGTGCACTGAGGCAACGGGTCTGCAGCGCGGCGAATAAAAGAGGGGCGAGTCCGAGGGACTCGCCCTTTTTTCACGGTGATCCGGACTCAGCGTGTCGAGCCGTCTCCTGGCTCCACTCGTCCCTGCCGGTTGGATCCGGTGTTGATCTGAATCTTCTTGGGCTGCGGCAGCGCGGCCTTCGGCACATGCACGGTCAGCAGCCCGTTGTCGAAGCCCGCCTCGATCTTGGATTCGTCCAGTCCTTGCGGCAGTCGCTCCGTACAGCATCGTTTTCGCCTCCCGCAGTAGTGATTTGAGGATTCATCAGGAGCCAGCCTCCGCCGGGCCGTTCTGTTACAAGGACGTTCTGAAGGAGCGCAACCGCCGTACCCGCGACGACTTGCCGATTTGACAACCGGGCCGAAACCTTTTGGCGAGCGGTCTGCCAACGTGACACGACTATTAGTCCATTTCGGTCATCTTTTCCGAAAGCGGTCCGTCACATAGCGTTCCTCCAACCCAAATGGAGCTCCCTATCCGTAAACGGAATGTCTTGATCGCGGAGGATGACGAAAGCCTGCTCGCCCTGCTCGCGCGATATCTGGGAGGGAAGGGGCATGCGACCGTAGCCGTGTCCGACGGCACGACGGCGCTCGCGCGGATTCGGCAGCAGGTTTTCGATGTCGCGCTGGTCGACATCAACATGCCGGGAATGGACGGCCTCGAAGTCCTGCGGCAGATGCGGAACGAGCCCGATCCGCCTGAAGTCGTGATCATGACCGGCGACGGCACGGTCGACACGGCGATCACTGCGGTCAAGCTTGGCGCGTACGATTACGTGACCAAGCCGTACCGCATGGAAGAGATCGAGGTCGTCGTCCAGAAGGCGGGCGAGAAGCGAGATCTCGCCGCGGAGAACACGCGGTTGCAGGCGGAGCTCGGAAAGGTGGCTGGCGACAACCCGATCATCAGCCGCGACCCGCGCGTACTCGCGATAAGGGACAGGGTCCCCGAGATCGCCGAGAGCAAGCTACCGGTATTGATCACCGGCGAGCGCGGCACCGGCAAGGAGATCTTCGTGCGGGTCATTCACGCCGCGACGGGTGCCGGCCAATGCGTCTCCGTGGATGCCGACGGCGCCACGGAATACGACGTAGACAGTGAGCTCTTCGGCCACGAGCCCGGCTCCCGACCGGGAGTCATCCGCGCCCGACCTGGCGCACTCGAGACGGCTGGCGCCGGGACCGTCGTGCTGGGGAACGTGCACGCTCTGCCGGCCGCGCTGCAGGACAAGCTCACTCAGCTGCTCGTCTCCGGGCACTTCGTGCGGGCCGGCGGCGGCGAATCGCTCCGGACCAACGCGCGGCTGATCGCGACCACTTCGCGGGACCTTCCCGTCGCGGTGGCGGCAGGGCAGTTCTCCCCCGCGTTGCTGGCCGAGCTGTCGGCGCACACCATTCACCTCCCGCCGCTCAGGGAGCGGCCCGGCGATGTCGTGCTCCTGGCCAACTTTTTCCTGGAGAAATTCTCGAATGCGCGAGCCGCCACTTTCGACGCCGAGGCGATCACCGCGCTGTCGCAGTACAGCTGGCCCGGGAACGTGGTCGAGCTGAAGAACGTGGTCGAGCGGGTCGCGATGCTGGCGAAAGGTGACGTCGTCGGGAAAGACGAGCTGCCGCTTCCCGGGACGATCTCGCGGTCCACGCCGTCCTCGAACCTGCCGCTCGCCGAGCTCGAGCGGCAGCACATTCAGGCGGTTCTGGCCGAGACGAACTGGCACCAGGGAAATGCGGCCGCGAAGCTCGGGATATCGTCCAAGACACTGTACCGCAAGATCCGCGAGTACGGCTTTGTCCGTCCCCGTGATCCGCAGGGTTGATGAGGGTTCTCGTCATAGAGGACGACCCGACGGTCGGCACCTTTGTAAAGCGGGGTCTGGAGGAGCAGCGCTGGCAGGTGGACCTCGTCGCGTCGGGCGACGAGGGACAACGCCTCGCCGAGGACGGCTCGTACGACGTGATCGTTCTCGACATGCGCCTGCCCGGAAAGTCGGGAATGGAAGTCCTGCGGGATCTTCGCGGGCGTGGATTCGAGAGGCCGGTACTGGTGCTGACGGCGCAGGACGCCGTGGACGCAAAGGTGGATGCTTTGCGCGCCGGCGCCGACGACTACGTGACGAAGCCGTTCGCCCTGGAGGAGCTGCTCGCGAGGGTCGAGGCGCTTGCGCGCCGTCCCGCCGCGCTCGCGTTGCCGGAGCTGCGAGTCGGCGATCTCGTTCTGGACCGCGCTACGCGCCAGGTGCGCCGCGGCGGCACGCCGATCGAGCTGACGCCGAAGGAGTACACGGTGCTGGAGTACCTCATGCGTCATCCGGGCAGGGTGATGAGCCGCACGCTGATAACCGAGTACGCATGGGGCTATCACTTCGATCCTGGCACGAACATCGTCGACGTCGTGATCAACCACCTGCGCAAGAAGGTCGACGCCGGAAGCCCGAACAAGCTGATTTCCACGGTCCGCGGTGTGGGGTACGCAATCCGCGAGACATGACGAATAGTCGTCGGTAGTGTCGACGCGTCTCCGGCTCACTCTCGTCTTCGCGGCCACGCTCTCGGCCGCGCTGTCGGCGCTGTCGATATCGCTCTGGCTGTCGCGGCGCGCGTACGTCTACCGTGATCTGAGTAGCTACGCGGCCGCGCAGGCCACGCTCACGGCGCGGGTGATCCAGGAGGGGGCGGAGGCCGGCGACGTTCTCACGGAGGAGCCGCTGCTCGGCCCTTCGGGACAGCTGTCTCCCCGCGTGCTGTCGCCGCGGCTCGGGCGCATCCTCGACGCGATACCGGACTACATGATAGTCGTGGACCGCGACAGCTCGGTGGTTTACATGTCGGAAGCGCTGCACCGGCTCGACTTCGAGGATCGCGAGGCCATCGCGGGCGCGCTGGCCGACATCCCGGACGACGGGCCGGCGGCGCTGCTCGACGTGGGCGGCGGGATCCTCCTCGTGTCCCGCTCTGTCGAGGGCCCGGGGACCGTCCTCAAGCGGGTCGTCGCCGGTGTGCACGCGGGCGGCGCGGTCGAGACGCCGCGTGAATACGTCATCACGGTGTTCTTCCTGTTTCCGCTCATGCTCGCCGCGGCGCTCACCGTGGTGTGGGTCATGCTCGGCAAGCCGTTCGAACAGCTCAAGCGCATCAGCGACGAAGTGGCGGCGATCACCGACGGAAGGAGCCTGCACCGCCGGCTCCCGGTCGACGATAGCCGCGCCGAGCTGTCCGATCTGGTGACCACGCTGAACGCGATGATCGACCGTCTCGAGCAGTCATTCCTCGGGCTCCGCCGGTTCACCGCGGACGCCAGTCACGAGCTCAAGACGCCGCTGGCGGTGCTACGCGCCGACGTCGAGCGCGCGATGAGCGAGCGGTCTTCGAAAGCCGAGAAGATGGTCGCGCTCGAGGAAGCGCTGCACGAGACGGCACGCATGGCCGACCTCGTGGAGACCCTGTTGACGCTGGCGCGCGCGGACGAGGGCCGCTTCGATCTGCATCTCGAGCCGGTGGCGCTCGGGCCGCTCGTCCGCGACGTGTACGAGACCGCATTGATCCTGGGCGAATCTGCGCAGGTCGAGGTGAACATGCCGTTCAACGCCGAGGCGGTGGTGCTCGGCGACGCGCCGCGGCTGCGACAGCTGTTCCTCAACCTTGTCACCAATGCGATCAAATACACGCCCGCTGGCGGCCGCGTGGACATCGGGCTCGGGCGGCACCCGGATCACGCCGCGTTGGTGGTACGGGACACCGGGATCGGCATCGCCGCCGTGGACATTCCGTACGTCTTCGACCGTTTCTGGCGGGCGGACCGCGTGCGCTCGCGCAACATCGCGCGTGGACGTGAAGGCGAGGGCGGAGGCGGCGGCTCAGGCCTTGGCCTGGCGATCAGCCAGTGGATCGCGCAGGCGCACGGTGGCACGTTGACCTTCACCTCGCGCCTGGGGAAGGGAAGTCTTTTCACCGTGACGCTTCCCCTGGCGCCCGAAGACGCCCACGAAAGCTTCATCGAACCTTAATCCGCTGCGGATTCCATAACCGCCTGGACAGGGTACGTTCAGTCAGGAACTTGAATCGCTGCGAGCGAGCCGGGCCCACAACCCGTCTCATCAATTGCTTTTTCGAGAGAGGAAAAACCGGGTCATGTTCAACAACCTGATCGAGTCGCAGGCCAAGAAGGACAAGAAAGCGGGCGGTACGGTGATGAGCGTGGTGCTGCACTCGGGGTTCATCCTGCTAGCCGTGTACGCCACGGCTTCCGCCGGGATCGAGGCTGAAAAGTCGCGGCAGGAGAACATCAAGTTCATCGAGACGCCGAAGGCCAAGGAAGTCGTGAAGAAGGAAGAGCCGCCGCCGCCAGAGAAGGTCGCGGTCGTGCCGCCGCCCAAGGGATTCCAGGTGCTCCGCGCACCGGTAGAGATCCCGATCGAGATCCCGAAGATCGACCTCACCAGACGGGTCACGAACGAAGAAGACTTCAGCGGCAAGGGAGTTGCTGGAGGGACGGCCACTGGAGTCGCCGGCGGCAAGCCGATCGACCTCACGAGCAACCAGACCTACTTCTCGTTCCAGGTGGAAAAACAGGTGGAGCCGATCAGTAGCACGCAGCAGGTAGCCTTCCCCGAAGCGCTGCGCTCGTCCGGCGTGGGTGGCGAAGTGCAGGCCCAGTTCGTGGTGGATACGCTCGGCCGCATCGAGTCCGGCAGCTTCAAGGTGCAGAAGGCCAGCAACGACCTGTTCGCGTCAGCAGTGCGTTCCCACCTTCCGCGCATGCGGTTCTACCCGGCGGAAGTCGGCGGCCGCAAGGTCCGCCAGCTAGTGCAGCAGAACTTCGTTTTCAACATCCAGAACTAACCAGCTCAACTCCCAACCGAAACCGGAGAGCATCGCGTTATGCAGATCTCGCTGCTGGAGATGTGGCACCAGATGATGTGGTTCGCCAAAGGCATCGTTTTCATTCTGTTGATCATGTCCATCTGGTCCATGTCCATCTTCGTCAAGAAGTGGTGGGATCTTCGCAAGGCGCAGGCGGAGACGCGCAAGTTCGCGCCCGAATTCTCGCAGTTCCTCGAGGAAGACAACCTCACCGAGGCCATCAACCTGTCCGAGAGCTACAAGAAGTCGCACGTGGCGCGCGTGCTGGGTGGAGCGCTCACCGAGGTGAAGCCGCTCATCCAGGACGGCTCGGTATCGGTGAACGACATCAACTCGGCTGAGCGGGCGGTCGAGCGAGAGATGCTGATGACGTTGACGGACATGAAGCGCGGCAATGGCGTGCTCGCGACCGTCGGCGCGACGGCTCCGTTCGTCGGACTGCTCGGCACCACGATGGGCATCGTCAACGCCTTCCAGGGCATGGCCGTGTCCGGGTCGGGCGGTATCGGTGCGATCTCGGCCGGTGTGTCCGAGGCGCTGCTCACGACGGCCTTCGGTCTGCTCGTCGCCATCCCCGCGGTGTGGGGGTTCAACTATTTCCAGGTCAAGATCGAGAATCTGGCCGCGGAAATGACCTACACTTCCAAGGAATTCATCGATTACCTCATCCGTGGCGTCAGCGGTGAATACGGCCGCTCGCGGTTCACGCGTGAGTTCAACACCGCCGCTTCCGCCGGCACGGACCCGATCTCCGGATAACGAGCCACTCAACCAGGAGATACGGCTATGGGAATGTCCGTAGGTGGTGGCGGCAGCGTAAAGGCTGAGCCGAACGTGGTGCCGATGATCGACATCATGCTCGTGCTGCTGATCATCTTCATGCTCGTGATACCCGCGGTGAGCGCCGGCTTCCAGGCGGTGCCGCCGCAGGGGCAGAACCTCAAGCCCCACCCGGAAGAGGACACCGACCAGGTGCTCGGCATCGATGCGGACGGCCAGTACTATCTCAACAGGGCCCCGATCCCGACCGCGGAGCTCGGGCAGCGGCTGAACGCCATCTTCGGCGAGCGGGAAGAGGACTTCCTGCTGTACGTGAAGGCGCACAAGGAACTGGAGTATTCCAAGATCCTGGACGCGCTCGACATTGCGGCGAAGAACAAAGTCAGGGTGGCGGGGATGATCACGGACCAGACGCCGGGGACACAGTCGCTGGTGGCGAGTGACAACCTATTGCAGACGCAACCGGCCGAGACGCCGCCCGGAGGGACGCCCTGATGGGAATGAGCGTAAGCGCGAGCGCGCACAACACGCTCGCCAACGAGCCGAACGTGGTGCCGATGATCGACATCCTGCTCGTGCTCCTGATCATCTTCATGCTGGTGATTCCGTTGTCGCGGAAGGCGATCGACCTGCAGCTGCCGGATCCGAATCCGCCACCGTCGTCCGCTCCGCCGCCGGCGCAAATCGTTCTCGAGGTGCTGCCTGGCGGGCAGTTCCAGGTGAACAAACAGCCGGTGGCCAAGGGCGCGCTCGCTGGCGAGCTCAAGAAGATCTACGATCCGCGTCCGGACAAGATCATCTTCGTGAAGGGTCATCCTACGGTGAAGTATGCGGACGTCATCTGGGCCATGGACGTTTCGCGTGGTGCCGGAGTGAAGGTGATCGGCGTGACGCCGAAGGAAGCGGCGCCCGCGGCACCGTAAGGCTGTTGGTACTGGATAGTGACGGCGGGCGGACCCTTGGGGTTCGCCCGCCGTACCATTTGAGATGACCAGACCGCGCAGATCTTCGCCCGCCATTGCCGGTCCTCCGCCGCGCAAGCGCGAGGGGCCCGGAGGGTGGCTCCTGTCTGCGTTCATACACGCGACGATTGTGCTCCTGCTCATCACTTCTCCGTTCTCGCACGGATTCACGGGCACGCCGGCGGAGTTTGGTGGAGGGCCGGGGCCGGCGGGAGGCGGCGGTGGTCGATCCGGATCCGGTGCGGACGGGGAGCGGCTGCGGTTCGTACAGACGCGTCCTGCGGCGCCTCCGCCGACACCGGCTCCGGCGCTGGTGCCGTCGCCGCCCATTGCCACCCCCGTCCCGCCGGTCGTGACCCCGACGGCCCGCGAGCCTGTCTCGCAGGGCCCGGTGTCCGGGACCGCTGTGACCGGTGCCGGCACGGCGGGACAGGGCGGTGCTGGCGCCGGCACGGGCGGTGGGACAGGGAGCGGCACCGGTACCGGGCGCGGATCCGGAGTCGGGCCGGGGACCGGCGGCGGCGACGGGATCAATCACCCTCCGACGCCAACCCAGGTGTTCTTGCCACCACTGCCGGCCCCGACGCGCATAAAGCCATACCACCTCATAGCCTGGTTCGATGTGGACGAGCGCGGCAATGCGAAGCTCCTGAGCTTCAACCCGTCGCGGGACGGGTCCTACAACCGGAGGCTGCGAGACGTGCTCATGTCGCTCAAGTTCCGGCCAGGCGTGACAGCCGCTGGGGTGCCGGTGCGGGATACAATCGACATTCAGTTCGTGTTCTAGCTGGCCAATCCAGCGGCGCGCCCATACATTCGCGCGCCATGAGAACAGAGACGAATTCGGATCGCCAGGGCGCCGAATCCGAAGATTCAGCCAAGGCCGGACAGTTCATAAGAGCGATGAGCCTCACCGACGCCACGATGCTCGTGGCGGGATCGATGATCGGTTCGGGGATTTTTATCGTGGCTGCGGACATCAGCCGCACGATGGGATCGCCGTTCTGGCTCATCATGGCGTGGGTAGTGGCCGGAGTCCTCACGCTGCTCGGCGCGCTTGCCTACGGGGAGCTGGCGGCGATGTATCCGCGCGCTGGGGGCCAGTACGTTTTTCTCAGAGAGTCCATGGGTCCGCTCATGGGCTTTTTGTATGGGTGGACTCTGTTCGTCGTAATTCAGACAGGCACCATTGCCGCGGTCGCCGTCGCATTCGGCAGATTTCTCGGCGTGCTCTGGCCGGACATATCTCCCGAGAGGTTCGGCTGGTTTCCCCAGTTCAACTGGGTGAACAGCTCCGGAACGATCGAGCTCGGCCTGTCGCCCCAGCGTCTGGTCGCTCTGATCACCATCTGGATACTGACCTGGATCAATCTGCGCGGCGTCAAGGAAGGGAAGCTCGTGCAGACGACGCTCACGGTCGTGAAGACCGTCGCCCTGGCGATGCTCATTCTTCTCGGGCTCGTGGTTGGACGGAACGCGCTCGCGGTGGGCGCGAATTTCGGCCCTGGTGAGTTCTTCCGGACGGGCAGCTTCACCGGCCCGTTCGTCATCGCCTTCGGCACGGCTCTCGTGGGGTCGTTGTTCTCGAGCGATGCGTGGAACAACGTCACGTTCGCGGCGGCGGAGGTGAAGGATTCGTCCCGCAATCTTCCGCGCGCGCTTCTCTACGGGACCGGGCTCGTCACGGTCCTCTACATCCTCGCGAACTTCTCGTACCTCAACGTCCTGCCTCTGGAGGGCGTGGCCAACGGCGCTACCGTTCTCGAGCGCGGGATCCAGCACGCGACGCAGGACCGGGTCGGCACCGCGGCAGCCGAGATAATTTTTGGCCCCGTCGGCGCTACGATCATGGCGGTGGCGATTCTCATCTCGACCTTCGGCTGCAACAACGGTCTCATTCTCGCCGGCGCGCGGGTGTACTACGCGATGGCGCGCGACGGACTTTTTTTCAAGGCCGCGGGAACGCTGAGCGCCAATCACGTGCCTGCCCGGGCGTTGGTCGTGCAGGCGATCTGGACGAGCGCGCTCTGCCTCACGGGGACATACAGCCAGCTGCTGGACTACGTCGTGTTCGCGGCGCTGCTGTTTTATGTGCTCACCACCGTGGGACTATTCGTCCTGAGGGTCAAGAAGCCGGAGTTGGAGCGCCCGTACCGCGCGATCGGCTATCCGTTTCTGCCGGCCTTTTACATCGCGTTGGCAAGCAGCGTCTGCGTGATTCTGCTCATCGCGGAGAAAACCCAGACCCAGGCGCTCTCGGGTCTCGTACTCGTGGGACTCGGCATCCCGGTCTTTTATCTCTGGCGCCGGGTAGCCCGCAGCTAGTCGTCCCATTGTTCGATCCCGCAGGCACAGCTGGTGCGCCACCCCCAAAGAAAGACCCCAGGAGAAAGTCGTCGATGATTCCGCATGCAGTCGGGCTTCGCAGGGCACGCTCACTATGGAATCGCCTGGCGCTGGGTGCGATGGCGGTCGTTATCTCGCCGGCGCTGCTGCTCTCGCAGGAGGCGGTCACCGGCGAGCACAGGCCGGGCGGCGAGGCCAATCTGCGGATCCCCGATCTTTCGAGCGCGGAATTCCTCGGCATCCCGGGAACGACCCTGCTGATGGGCGGCATGCTGGTTTGCGTGCTCGGATTGCTGTTCGGCCTGGTAATGTACGGCCATCTCAAGCGCCTCCCCGTGCATTCCTCGATGCGCGAGATCTCGGAGCTCATCTACGAGACCTGCAAGACGTACCTGATTACGCAGGGCAAGTTCATTCTCATACTCGAGATCTTCATCGGTCTCGTCATCGTGCTCTACTTCGGGTTGCTGCTCGACTTCGAGGCCACGCGGGTGGGCGTCATCCTGCTGTTCAGCCTGATCGGCATCGCCGGCAGCTATGGGGTGGCATGGTTCGGAATCCGGGTGAACACGTTCGCCAACTCGCGCACCGCCTTCGCGAGCCTGAAGGGCAAGCCGTATCCCTGCTACTCGATCCCGCTCAAGGCCGGGATGAGCATAGGCATGCTCCTGATCAGCGTGGAGCTGCTGCTCATGCTGTTCATTCTTCTCTTCATTCCCGGAGATTATGCGGGTCCGTGCTTCATCGGATTCGCGATCGGGGAGTCTCTTGGCGCGGCGGCGCTCAGAATCGCGGGCGGAATCTTCACCAAGATCGCCGACATCGGCGCCGACCTCATGAAGATCGTCTTCAACATCAAGGAAGACGACGTGCGCAATCCCGGCGTGATCGCTGATTGTACCGGCGACAACGCCGGCGACTCGGTGGGGCCGAGCGCGGACGGCTTCGAGACGTACGGCGTGACGGGCGTCGCGCTCATCTCGTTCATCCTGCTGGCGGTGACCGAGCCTGCGGTGCAGGTGCAGCTGTTGGTCTGGATATTCATGATGCGCGTCATGATGGTGATCGCGAGCGGCGCTTCGTACATGATCAATGAAGCGGTCGCGAAAGCGCGCTACGCCGACGCGGACGAAATGAACTTCGAGACGCCGCTGACTACTCTCGTATGGCTGACGTCCATCGTGTCTGTGGGGCTTACGTACCTCGTGTCGTGGCTGCTGATCCCGGACCTCGGCGACGGCAGTCTCTGGTGGAAGCTCTCGAGCGTGATCTCGTGCGGCACGCTGGCCGGCGCGATCATCCCCGAGCTCGTAAAGGTCTTCACGTCCACGAGCTCGGCCCACACCAGAGAGGTCGTCACGTCCTCGCGGGAAGGCGGGGCGTCGCTCAACATCCTGTCCGGCCTCGTGGCTGGAAACTTCAGCGCGTACTGGCTGGGCATGGCGATCATGGTATTGATGTCGGTTGCGTACGGGCTCAGCACGCTGGGCCTCGCCACCCTCATGATCGCGCCGGCGGTGTTCGCGTTCGGCCTCGTCGCATTCGGCTTCCTTGGGATGGGTCCGGTCACCATCGCCGTGGATTCGTACGGCCCGGTCACGGACAACGCGCAGTCGGTCTTCGAGCTGTCCACGATCGAGCAGACGCCCGGGATCGCGGAAGAGGTCAAGCGGGACTTCGGGTTCGACGTGCGCTTCGACCGCGCCAAGCACATGCTCGAGGAGAATGACGGAGCGGGGAATACCTTCAAGGCGACGGCCAAGCCGGTGCTGATCGGGACCGCTGTCGTCGGCGCGACGACGATGATCTTCTCGATCATCGTGGCGTTGACTGACGGCCTCCAGCCGGAATTCCTGCAGAAGCTCTCCATTCTCCATCCGCCGTTTCTCCTCGGCCTCATATCGGGCGGGGCGATGATCTACTGGTTCACCGGCGCCTCGACTCAGGCCGTGACCACGGGCGCCTACCGCGCGGTCGAGTTCATCAAGGCCAACATCAACCTCGAGAGCGCCGCGCGCGCTTCGGTGGAGGACAGCAAGCGGGTCGTCGAGATCTGCACCAAGTACGCGCAGAAGGGCATGTTCAACATCTTTCTCGCCGTCTTCTTCTCGACTCTGGCTTTTGCATTCATCGAGCCGTTTTTCTTCATCGG
>JBPCPS010000209.1:0-14363 GCA_050998915.1 Gemmatimonadaceae bacterium | reverse complement strand
GATCTCGCCTCTCTCTCTTTCTAACACGAAAACACCGCCCGCCTCCCCCCCCCCCCTCTTCCCTCTCCCCCCCCCCCCCCCCCCCCCCCCCCCCCCCCCCCCCCCCCCCCCCCCCCCCCCCCCCCCCCCCCCCCCCGCGCCCGGCCCGCCAGACATTGGTGCTTCGTCAGGAGAACGACAGAGATCTAGCTCGTTGCGCGAAGGGTCGCGTACAGGCGGGCAAACTCCGCTGGTGACAGAGTCTCGGGACGGGCTTGGGGATCCCAACCGCCGGCTGTGAGGATCTCGCGCGCACGATCGGACTCGACGCCTTCGAGGGCACGCACGATGGTGCCGAGCTGCTTGCGGCGCATCCCGAAAAACGATTGCACGAAGGCTTGGAAGCCGGGTGAGGTTTCCGTTGGAACCAGGGGCTTCGCCCGTGGGCGGAGACGAACAACCGCGGAGTGCACTTTGGGTGCGGGCGTGAAGGCGCTCGGCGGAACCTGCATGAGCAGCTCGGGCTCGGTGAGAGCCTGTATGGTGACGGATAGAGCGCCGTACTCCTCCGAGTCGGCATCCGCGGCCATGCGCTCGGCCACTTCCTTCTGCACCAGGAAGACGGCGCGCAGCGGCATTGGCGCCTTCAGCGCGTGAAAGATGATCGGAGTGGTGATGTAGTACGGAACGTTGCCCACGAGCACGTACGGACCGCCGGCGAGCTCCGCGATGTCGGCATCTAGAACGTCAGTCTCGACCACTTCAACAGAGGGATCGCCGGCGAACTCCTCCCGCAGGTTCGCGGCTAGAGCGCGGTCGAGCTCGATGAGCACGAGCTTGCGCGCGCGCCCCGCGAGATGGCGCGTGAGAGCGCCGCGACCCGGGCCGATTTCGACGACCGTCTCGTGGCCGTGGAGCTCGAGCGCCTCGGCGATCGCCGCCAGAACACGCTGGTCGTTGAGGAAATGCTGGCCGAGTCGTTTGAGAACCGGCGGGTTGGGTCCCCTGCTGCGCGGCGCGGGAGGACGCACGGGCTACGCGCGAAGAATGACCAGCGTCTGATCGTCACGGAGCGGCGTGCTGCCGGTGAAGCGGCGCAGCGACTCGAACACCTTCTCGAGAATCGTCTCCACGGGCTCCTTCCGGTTCTTCTTCACCGCGTCGAGCAAACGCTGCTCGCCGAGCTTTTCACCCTTGGCGTTGCGCGCGTCGCTGATGCCGTCGGTAAAGAGCAGCAGCAGGCTCTCCCTGGGATGCCACGGTAGCGACTTCGCATGGGGGAGATCGTCCACCATTCCGAGCGGCGGATCCAACGCGGGCAGCCGGTCGTACTTCCCGTCCGGGCCGAACAGAAACGCGTGCGGGTGCCCCGTGTTGGCGTAATTGAGAATGCTCTTCTTGCGATTCACCACGCCGTAGAAGAGCGACACGAACATCTCCGTGGTGACCAGCTCTTCCCGCACGGAGCCCAACAGCGCGCCGAGCATCGCGCCCGGGTCCGAGTGGATCTGAGCGTGAATCGACGCCGCGCTCATCGTCAGCGCCATGATCAGCGCGGCGCGATAGCCGTGGCTCGACACGTCGCCGATCATCACGCCGGTGGACGCGTTCCCCAGGCGGAAGAGATGATAGAAATCTCCTCCGACGGATTCGGCGGGGACGACGCGCGCGGCGATCTCCGCGTCGGCCGAGAGGCTGGCGGGCTGCGGCAGGAGCTTCATCTGGAGGTCGTGCGCGAGCAGCATCTCCTGCTGCAGCCGCTGCTGGTCCATCGAGGCTCGCACCAGGCGCGAGTTCTGAATCGCGATCCCGATCTGAGTCGCGATTGCGGCGACAAGCTTCTGGTCGCCAGCGGTGAACGGCTGGCCTGTCTCCCGCTCCGAAAGAACGACCACGCCCAGGGGGAGACTCCCGGTCGAGCTCGTCCATATGATCGGCGCGGCGAGCATCGTATCGCGCGAGTAGATGGCCTCGTTCTCCGAAGTGCTCTCACTCGCATCCGCGATCGCGAAGTGGCGCGTGCGAAACACGCGCGCGGCGACGCTTCCCATGTCGTTGATCGGGATCGACGTCAGCTGGGCCTGCTCCACTCCGATCGCAGCCACCGCGTACAGCATCGTAGTCGGCTTGTCGTACAGCAGGATCGCGCCGCGTCGGGCACCGACGGTCTGTGAGAGCTCGGCGAGAATGGTCCTCGCGGCTTCCTCGAGTGCAACCGTGCGACCGAGGATCTCGCTGATGGTATAAAGCAGGCTGATCTCTTCGTACCGTCCGGCCAGCTCGGCGGCCGTATGCTCCATCTCCAGGCCGGTCCGCATCATCTGGTTGACGACCGGGAGCAGCAGGCGCGCGTTCCGCTCGAGCGGGGGCTGATCGCCTTCGCACGGGCCCATCGTCATCCACGCGCGCTTGAGCCCCGCGAGGCGCGCGGTGATTACCTCGCCGCCGTTGGTGGGGACCGGCCCCTGCTCAGTTCCCGGGAGTGCGTCCGGAGCGATGACGGTGCCGGCGGATATCGCGGTCGAAAGCTCGGCCGGGTTCTTCTCGTCGCCCATCCAGACGGCGACAGGGCACTGGGTCGCGTCGTAAAACGCGGCAAGGACCGCCTGAAGATCCCTCATCCACGTTGCACCGTCAGCCGTACGGTGTTCCCGCCATCGACGAACTGCTCCACGCGATTGACCAGGCACTGCATCAGGTAGAGACCGCGGCCGTCTTCCCGCACGAGGTTCTCGGGAGTGGTGCAGTTGCGCGTGCTCGAGGGAAGATCGAATCCCTTGCCTTGGTCGATCACGTCGACGACGAGCATGTCTCCCGCCCTGTTGACCGATGCGCGCACGCGGACGCGCTTGGAAGCGTCCTCGCCGTTCCCGCGAAGGATCGCGTTCGACAAGGCTTCGGTGAGAGCGACGGGCACGTTGAGCGAGCACTTCTCGGGTTCGATTTTGAGCTGGCGACATTCCTTCTGCACCAGCTCGACGACCCGTTCGATCTCGTGCACGTTGCTGGGGATCTCGATCTCCAGCGCGACGCGCATTTTGCCCATTAGAAGCTCTCTAGCGCGCGCTCCCTGCTGTCCGATATCTGGAAGAGCGTGTCGAGCTTGGTGAGCTCGAACAACGTCTTGAGATCGTCGTTCAGGTTCGCGAGCCGGAGCTCGCCGCCCTGCTCGCGGATCTTCTTGGATAATGACACGAGCACGCCAAGTCCGGAGCTGTCGATGTAGCCGGTCTGGGTGAAGTCGATGAGGAAGCGCTTCTCCCCCTTCTCG
Source organism: Gemmatimonadaceae bacterium (assembly GCA_050998915.1). Lineage (GTDB taxonomy): Bacteria > Gemmatimonadota > Gemmatimonadetes > Gemmatimonadales > Gemmatimonadaceae > JACDCY01. The sequence continues at coordinate 11,113 of JBPCPS010000209.1, read as the reverse complement.
AGCTCGTCGAGCACCTTCTGCTTCAGCTCCTGGCGATTGCCGACGATGAGCTGGCCCTCGACATCGACGACGACGATCTCGCCCTGCTTGCGAATGGTGAAGCTCATGACATTGAGGGGTGATTAGTGATTAGTGATTGGTGATTAGTAACGGCGAAGAATGATCCGGGCAACGGACCCTGAAAGGACGGGCCTTCCTAATCACTAATCACTAATCACCGATTTCAAAGCGGCAACTGCCGCACCATTAATAATGTCCTCTGGCTGCGCCCCGCGGGAGAGATCGGCTACCGGTTTCGCCAGCCCCTGCAGGATCGGTCCGATGGCCGCGGCGCCCGCGAGTCTCTCGACCAGCTTGTAAGCTATGTTGCCGGCGTCGAGCGACGGGAAGACGAGCACGTTTGCCGTCCCTCCGAAGATGCTGCCCGGAGCCTTCCGGCTCGCGACGTCGGGCACCAGCGCCGCGTCGGCCTGCAATTCACCGTCCACCAGGAGGCCTGGTTCGCTCTCGCGGATCAGCCGGACAGCGTCGATCACGGTGCGAACCGAGTCGGACACCGCGCTGCCGTGGGTGCTGAAGGAGAGCAGCGCGACCCGCGGCTCATCGCCTACGATCAGGGCGCGGTCGCGGGCCGCGCAGATCGCGATCTCGGCGAGCTGCGAGGCCGTCGGGTGCGGGACCACGGCACAGTCGGTGAATGTCAGCACGTCGCTGCCGCTGCCCCACGCCGGCCCGCGCACCATGTAAAAGGCGCTCGAGATCGTCGTGATGCCAGGCGCCTTCCCCACGATCGAGATCGCCGCCCGCAGCACGTCGGCGGTGGCGTACACCGCGCCCGCCACGCAAGCGTCCACCCGCCCATCCCGCACCATCCCCACGGCGTACTGCAGCGGGGGCGTCGCCCCTGGTCGCACGACCTCGACGCCGAGCGCCTCGACAGTGGCGTGCGTCTCGGGCCGGCTCGGATCGAGCACCAGGACCGGCTCGACGATGCGCTGCTCGCGCAGGACATGCACGGCTTCCACGATCCGTACGTCGGCGCTCTCGGGAAAGACGACTCGTCTGGGCTTCGCTGCCGCGCGACGCCGGATGTCGTCCGTGAAGCTCATTCAGCGGTTGGCTGCAGGTGCGATGATTCTAGAGAAGGATCCGGGGATTTCTCAGGGGAATCCAAGAAATGAGAAGCCAGAAGTGAGATAGCCAGATGGCCACATGGTGTATTCTCGTTTCTGGCATTCTGGTTCTCTGGCATCTCATTTCTTGGATTCCGCTCGAAACCGGGCAGCGAGAGCTTCAGCCACGACCGGATGCACGAGGCCGTCGACCTTGCCGCCAAACCGGGCAACCTCGCGAACGATGCTCGAGCTGATGTAGGTCGTGTCCAGGGATGGGACCATGAAGACGGTCTCGAGCTTGGGCGAGAGGTGACGGTTCATGAGCGCCATCTGGAACTCGTACTCGAAGTCGCTCACTGCGCGCAGCCCCCGGATGATCAGCGATGCCTCGACCTCGCGCGCGAAGTCGACCAGCAGCCCCGTAAAGTCGCGAACTTCGATGCGCTTGTCCTCGCCCACTGCCGCGCGTATGAGTCGTTTCCGCTCTGCCAGATCGAACAGCGGGGCCTTGGCCGAATTGTTCGCGACCGCGACCACCAGCCGGTCCACGAACTCGAGGCTGCGCACGACGAGATCTTCGTGACCGCGCGTAATCGGGTCGAACGAGCCCGCGTAAATCGCAATTTTCGCCATGTGTCTCCGGGTGGGCGTCGGAGGGTTTGGTGGGGTGTGGTCCCCGGCTGCGCCTACGCTCGCAAACTGCGCGAGCTAAGACGGCGCTGCCCGGGACACACCCGCCCAAACCCTCCGACGCCCTTACAGTTTGTCCTGCCGAAAGAACGAGATCGAGGTCGAACCGTATTTTCGCACGTCCGAACAGCCGGGTAGCGCGACCCGGGAATCGTGCTCGATTCCCAACAACCTCGCAAACCGCTTCTCCGTCCAGACCTCAGCGAGGCGCTTTGCGTCTTCACCCTCATATGGTGGATCGGCGAAGGCCAGGTCAAATACAGCCGCATCGCGAAGAAACGTAAACACGTCCTGCCGGTGCAGCACGGCGGCGCTGCCGGCGCCGAGCGCTTCCGCGTTGGCCTGGAGGATCGCGAAGGTCTTGGCGTGGCGCTCTACGATGTGGGCAACGCGCGCTCCGCGTGACAACGCTTCGAGTCCGAGCGCGCCCGTGCCGGCGAACAGGTCTACGACTTCCGCGCCGACCAGCAAAGGCTGGACGATGCTCATCCACGCCTCGCGGACACGGTCGAGCGTCGGGCGGACGTCGCTGCCCGGCGGAGCCGCGATCCGCCGCCCGCGCCACCGGCCGGCGATGATTCTCACTTATATCGATGGAGCAAAGTCGAGCAGACGCGCCTGCAGCCGGCTGGCCCCCTGATATTCGTCGCGCTCGATCTTGTACACGACATCGAGGGCGCTGCCTGTTTTGATCTCGCCCGCGCGGCCGGCGAACCCCCAGCCGACGGCTTCGAGTACGGACCCGCCCGCGTCGAGGTACAGTTTGAGCCCGTCGTGCTTGAGCGTGCGCGGAGGCGACTTGAGCCGGACTCTGCGGGAGAGAAAGACCGGCGATGGATTGCCGATGCCGAACGGCTCGAAGTGCCGGATGAGCGACTGCAGCGCGTCGGTCGCCTCGGCGAGCGGCATCTCCATGTCCACGCGGATCTGGCCGAGCAGGTCGTCTGGCTCGAGCGCGGCCCGGGCGACCTCGTTGAACCGCTGCGTGAACTCCTCGAGGCGCGAGCGGTCCAGCGTCACGCCGGCCGCCGCCTTGTGTCCCCCGAACTTCTCCAGCAGATCGGCGCATTCGACGAGGCCCGCGTGCAGGTTGAACGCGGGGATCGACCTGCCCGATCCTTTGCACGTCGTGGGCGAGGAAGAGATCATGATCGTCGGGCGGCCGAACTCTTCCACGATGCGCGACGCGACGATCCCTATGACGCCCGGATGCCAGCCGTCGCGCGCCAGGACGATGCCAAACGTCTCGTCCAGGTCGCGGCGCACGACCTCCTCGCGCGCTTCCTCCAGCGTCGCGCGATCGATCTCCTGCCGCTTGCGGTTCAGCTCTTCGAGATCGCGCGCGATCACGTTGGCTTCGTGCTCTGTCTCCGTCATGAGCAGCTCGACGCCGCGGATCGCCGCGCCGAGCCGGCCCACGGCGTTGAGCCGCGGCGCCAGAATGAAGCCGACCCGCCCCGCTGTGATCTGCTTGCCGCTCAATCCCGCGGCGTGCACCAGCGCGCGAAGTCCCACGTTTCGCGTCTCCTGCAGCAGCTTCAGTCCGAGCCGCACAAAAACCCGGTTCTCCCCGCGCAACGGCGCGATGTCCGCGACAGTCGCGAGAGCGACGAGGTCGAGCATCTGCCAGACCTGGTTCTCGCCCTTGCCAAGGTCGCGCGCGAGTGCAAGCGCGAGCTTGAAGACGACCCCGACGGCGGCGAGGTCCTTGTCGGGATAGCCGCAACCCGGCCGCTTGGGGTTCAGTACCGCCAGGCAATCAGGCAGCGCCGACCCCGGCAAATGGTGGTCGGTGACGATGACATCCACCCCCGCGGCGCACAGCGCCTTTATCGGCTCGACCGCAGTGGTCCCGCAGTCGCAGGTAACCACGACTTTGGCGCCCGCTTCGACCGCTGCCTTCACGCCGGCCCCGCTCAGGTCGTACCCGTCCCCGAGGCGCTTGGGGATGAACGGCTGCGCGCGACCGCCGAGCAGGAGGATCGTGCGAGTCAGCAGGGTCGTCGAAGAAATCCCGTCGACGTCATAGTCGCCGTGGATGAATACCAGCTCCTGCTCGCGGATCGCGCGGGCGAGCCGTGCAACCGCCTTATCGAGATCGAGCATGGTCAGCGGATCGTGCAGCTGATCGAGCCGCGGACGCAGGAAAGTGCGTGCGGCGCCCGATGCGTTGTAACCGCGGGCGCACAGCAGCCGGCAAACCAGGAGCGGAAGGCTGAGATCGGCGGCCAGAGCCGCGACTTCTTCGGGGTTGGGCTCGTCGGCGACGATCCAGCGCAGCTTTCTGCGAGGATGGGCGGCAGCGACGGTCGGACTCATGCCTTAAAGATAGAGGACCCCTGCGCCGCCGAGAATCCGATTTCAACGCACCGGAATCCAAGTTGGGGAGGGTGGCAGTGTGGAGTTGGCAGTCGCGCAGTGTCACTTCTCACTGCCGCCTCCAGACTGCCACCCTCCGAACCTGGATTCCGCCAGTCTCAGCCCGGATACAGCAACACCCCGCACCCCTCGCACACCTCGATCGTTCCATTCGCCGTCATGATGTTCCGGCGCTGCATCGGAACCGCCGTATCGCAGTTCCCGCACGACTGCCCCCGCAGAGGGTACAGCGCGTTCTCCCGGCGACTGCGGATCCGGTCGTACTTGTGCAGCAACGCCCGGTCGACCTTCGCCGCCTTCTCCTGGCGCTCCGCACGGGCTTCCTTCAGCTCGGCGTCGAGCGTTCCCTGCTCGGCCGCGATCTCGTCGCGCGCGCTGGCCTGCTCTTGCTCCGCCGCAGCGAGCGCCGCGCGCGTACGCTCGATGTCCGCGCGCATCGTTTCCATTCTCCGGCCCATCGCCGCCAGCTCGCTCTCATCCTCGGCGACCAGCCGCCGCGTGGTCTCGACCTGCGACATTGCCGCCGTCGCTTCCTTCATCTTCTTGATGGAATCCAGCTGCGCGAGATTCCGCTCCTGCTGTTTCTTGTGCAGCTCGACGCGCGCCTGTATGTCGCGCTGTCGCTGCTGCTCGCCTTCCATGTTGGCTTCCGCCCGCTGCACGGCGTCGGCCGCCTGCTGGCGAAGGCGGTCCAGCTCTCGCAGGCGCGGCGACAGCGCGGCCAATTTCTGCTCGATCCCGGAGATCCGGTTGTCGTCCGACTGCAATGCCAGCAACTCGTCTATGTTCGGGTGCATTACTCTCTCTCGGGCGCGGTTTTACGACGAACGCGGAAGGCCTTGTACCGCGTCCGTCTCAAGCTGTTGAGCTCATCACGCAGCTCCTGCTTGAGCTTCATCAATTCGTCCTTCTGATCCGCTCTGGCGAGCGGCAACGTTGCGTCGATCTCCAGCATCTTCTCGTCGAGCTCTCGCACGCGGATGGCGGTGAGGCTATCGTCCACGGTCCGCTGCGGGTCGATCTGCGCGCCGGCCTCGGACAGGAGCTCCTCGATCACCGCGATGTCGGTCACGGGCAGCCCGTCCACCAGCTGCTGCACGGGCGTGTCCTCCTCCGCTTCCAGCAGCCGCGCGAAGATCCGCCGGTAACGCCGGTCGCGAAAGCTGTCGAGCCCTACTTTCTCCGCGATTTCGGCGACGCGCGACCGCTGCTGCAGCATCGCGCGAATCAGCTCGCGCTCCGCAGAGCTGCCGATCGCCGAATATGAGTCGCGGTGACCGCCAGGCTGGTCGCGAACAGGAATCGATTGTCCGATGTCCGGCTCGGATTCCCGCAGAGCCGACGCGGCCGCCGGACGCTCCCCCCGGCGGGCTGGCGACTCCACCTCGCGCTGCAGGATCGCGCGATCGACGCCGGACGCTTCGCTGGCGCGGGCGAGATACAGGTCACGCATGATCGGGTCGGAGGCCGCGCGGATGGTCGGGAGGAGGCGATCGAGTGCTCGACGCTTCTTGTGCAGCTCGCTGAACGCTCCCACGCGTTGCAGGATCTGGACCTTGCGCTCGAAAACGTCTATGGCCGCGCCGATCTCCCGCTCGAGCCCCGCGGTGCCCTCGCGTCTGACGAACGTGTCGGGATCGTCGCCCTCCGGGAGTGTCGCGACCCGCACACCGAATCCCTGGCGCAACAGTTCGTCGCCGGACCGGAACGTCGCGGCCAGCCCGCCACGATCGTTGTCGTACAGCAGGACCGCGTTCTTCGTGTACTTCCGGATGAGCGTGACCTGGGCGTCGGTGAGCGCCGTTCCCATCGGAGCAACGCCCGTGCGAACGCCGGCGGCTATCAATCTCACGACGTCAAAATAACCCTCGACCACGAGCACGCGATCTTCCTTCCTGATCTCGTTCCTCGCCCAGTTCAGCGCGTAGAGCAGCTTCCCTTTCGAGAACACGGGGGAATCAGGCGAGTTCAGGTATTTCGGCTCCGCGTTGCCGAGCACCCGCCCGCCAAAGCCCACGTGCCGTCCCATCGCGTCGAGAATCGGAAACATGATGCGGTCACGGAAGCGCGGGCGCGGCTCGGTGCCCTCTTCCCTCTGCACCAGCAGCCCGGTCTCCAGCATCCGCGCATCCTCAAAGCCGAGCGTCGAGAGATACGTGCGCATGAGGCCGATCTCCGACGGCGCGTACCCGATGCCGATCTCCTGCGCCAGCTCGCGCGAGATCTCCCGGCTCTCGAGGTACTCGCGAGCGGTCTTTCCGCGTGGGTCGTCCCACAGCATGGTGCGGAAGTACTCCGCGGCGGCGGCGTTGATCTCCCAGAACGGCTCGCGCGCGTCGGGCCCTTCGCGCCGCGTGTCGACTTCCTTCACTTCGACTCCGGCTTTCTGGCCGACGATCCGGACCGCTTCCGGCCATTCGACGCCGAGACGCTTCTGCACGAAGCGAAAAACGTCCCCGCCCTCGTGACATACGAAGCAATAGAAGATTCCCTTACGCGGGGAGACGGAGAAGTTGCGGTGCGTCCCCTGATGGAACGGACACGGGCCGCGGTAATCGGCGCCGGTCTTCTTGAGCTTCACGTATTCGCCGATGATCTGCACGACGTCCGCGGCTTCCCGGACGTGCTCGACGACTTCGTCGGGTATCAAGCCAGCTCCGCGATGGTGACGCCCGCGCCACCCTCGTTCCACGCGCCGAGGCGGAAGGTCGTGACCCGCGGCTCCTTCCTGAGCATCTCGCTCACGCGCTCGCGCAGGGCGCCCGTCCCCTTGCCGTGAATGATGCGCAGCACCTTGAGATCGGCCAGCACCGCGCTGTCCACGGCCTGCATTACCACTTCCTCGACCTCGCTGGCGCGCAACCCGCGAAGATCCACTTCGGTCGACGCGTGGACCTCGGGAATGTCGCCGCGGATCGGCACCTTCCCGGTCGCGACGAGTTGAATCGCGGCCCTGCGAATGCTCGCGACCGGCACGTTGAGCTTGATCGAGCCGAGCGCGACCACGGCCTCGTCGTCGCGGAGCTCCAGCAGCTTTGCCGTGCGGCCGCCGAAGGTGTCGAGCTCCACGAGATCGCCAGGCGCGGCCACGCCGGCTGCGCCGCCGCGCCTGCGCTCCCCTTCGGGTTCCGCGTGCTCCAACTTGTCCAGCGCCGACGCCTCCTCGCCCGCGAGCTGCTCGATGTTGCGACGGGCCAGTCGCGCGGCGTCCTCCACGGCGGAAGCTGACGCGGCCTTGAGCTCGCGAATCGTTTCTTCCACGGCGGCGCGCGCGTCGAGCAGATGCTTGCGCGCGGCGCTCCTGCTCTCTTTCTCGACTTCGCGCTCGCGGTCGCGAACCCGCTGCTCCCGCGCGGTCACGTTCGCGAGTCGCTCACGTGTCTCCACCGCCAGCTCGGCCGTCTCGCGGTCCCTCTCCGCCAGCTTCGCGTCGCGCTCCTGCAGCTCCGCCAGCAAAGCGTTGGTGTCGCGCTCGCTTCGCGGCAGCCGCTCTTCCGCGGCGTCGAGCACGTTGGCGGGAAGGTTCAGGCGGCGGGCGATGCTGAGACCGTAGGAGCGCCCGGGAATCCCCTTCACGAGCCGGTACGTCGGCGCCAGCCGCGCGGCGTCGAACTCGAGCGACGCATTCACGACTCCGGGCACGGACGTGGCCAACTCCTTGAGCGCGCCGAGGTGCGTCGTCGCGAGCGTAAATGTGCCGCGGCCAGTCAGCTCCTCGAGAATCGCGCCTCCGAGCGCTGCGCCTTCCATCGGATCGGTGCCGGAGCCGAGCTCGTCGATCAGGACGAGCGACCGATTCGTGGCACCGCGGAGGATCTCGGCGAGGTTCTTTACGTGCGCGCTGAACGTCGAGAGGCTCGCCGCTATGGACTGCTCGTCGCCGATGTCGGCGAAGAGGTCGTCGAACAGCGCCACGCGGCTCCCGGGCGCGACGGGCGCGGGAATGCCGGCTTGCACCATCGCGGAGAACAGCCCGACTGCCTTGAGCAGCACGGTCTTTCCGCCGGTATTGGGCCCGGACAGCAGCAGCGTCCGTTCGCTGCCCGCCATGTCGAGATCGAACGGCACGACTTCCATCCGTTGCGCGAGGAGCAAAGGGTGACGGCCTCCGACGATCGTAAAACCTTCCGACTCCTCCGCTATCTCCGCCACAGCGCAATCGAACACGGCGGCGAAGCGAGCGCGCGCATACAGCGAATCGAGCTCGACGAGCGCATCGATTGCGGTCGCAAGCTCGATCGCGTGCGGGCGGACGCGCTCGGTCAGCTCGCGGAGGATCCTGTCGATCTCGCGCAGCTCCTCGCCCTGCAGCTCCCGTATCCTGTTGCCCGCTTCGATGGCGGCGGGCGGCTCGACGAACAGTGTGGCGCCGGTCGCCGAAGTGTCGTGCACCAGTCCGCGAATGACGTTGCGCGCGTCGCGGCGCACGGGGATCACGTAGCGACCGTTGCGAATCGTGACGGACATGTCGGAGACCTGCTGGTGCGGCGCCAGCGAGCGCATCGCGTTCTCGAGCACGCCGAACAGACTCTCCTCGGCGCTTCGGAGTTCGCGCCGCACGCGGCGCAGCGTCGGCGAAGCGTCGTCCCGGACCTCGCAGTCCTCCGAGATCGCCTTCTCGATCGCGCTCTCGACGGGCTGCGCGCTGACGAGCCGCGCGCCGAACCCGCGCAAAACAGCGCGGGCGATGCCGGGCCGCTTCTCGTCCCGCAACGCGGTCGCCGTGCGCCGCGAGCTGCGGAGCAGGATCGCGATTGCCAGCAGCGCGGCGGCGTCGAGCGACGTCCCCTCCACACGGAGCCGCTCCGCGGAGAGGCGAACGTCCGGAATGGGCTCGGGATCCCAGCCGGCCTCGCCGGTCAGCATCGAGCGCATGGCCTGCACGCGCTCGTGCTCGGCGTGGATCCAGGCGCGGTCGACGGAGGGCGAGGAGGCACGGATGCGGTCGGCGCCAAGCTCCGACGAGGCCCGGCCGGCTACGACCTCGAGGACGGCGGGAAACTCGACGACGGACAGACCATGAACGTTCATGACGCGGCCGTGTGTGGCCAGTGCGGCGCAACTGCGAACGGCGCTGCGTGCTGCAGGGAACGGCGCTGCGTGGTGCGGAGAACGGCGCTGCGTGCTGCGTGCTCGCAGGCATCCGGCGCTGGAGAGCCAACCTCGGCGGGAATACAAAAGACCCGGGCTGACGATTCTTTCGTCTGCCCGGGCCTCAACCCGTAGGTCGTATTCGTGCGCGTGTGAAGCGGTGTCACCCCTGCTTTGCGAGCTCCTCGCGGGCTATTGCGTTGATGCGCGAGCCTTCCGCGCGTCCCTTGAAGCCTGGAGCGACCTTTCCCATCACCGCACCCATCTGCGCCGCGCCGCCGGCGATCGCCGCGCGCACCGCTGTCCTTATCTCTTCGTCCCCAACCTGCTCGGGGAGATACTGCTCCATAGCTTCCAACTCCGCCCGTTCCTTTCCGGCGAGATCCTCGCGCGCGCCCTTCGAATACATCTCGATGGACTCACGCCGCTTCTTGATCCCCCGCTGGATCACCTCGACCACGTCCTCGTCGGTCGGCTGGCGCTGGAGCTCGATGCGCCGGTTCTTGATCTCCGAGAGGACGGTGCCGAGGAGCAGCACCCGCGGTTTGTCCTGAGCCTTTCTCGCGGCTACGAGGTCTCCCTCCAGACGCGCTTGCAGCTGGGACATCTAGGCGTGACGTGTCCGCCGATTCTTTCGGATCGCGGTGTTCATCTTGCGCTTGCGTCGCTCGCTGGGCTTTTCGTAATGCCGATGCTTTCTGAGATCGGCGAGGATACCAGCCTTCTCGCACTTCTTCTTGAAGCGCTTGAGGGCCCGCTCGAAGTTCTCATCTTCGTGGATTATGACTTCCGACAAACTCTAACTCCCCCCTTCTTGGCGTTTGCGCGCCGGCTTGGGATAGACTGATAAACCTAGTCACACAACGGGCTTAAGGCGAGTTTTGGGTTAGGAGTTGCCCGATGCCGGGCTTCTCGGTGCTGTCGGAACGGACGCATGGGCTGCCTGCGGCGGCTACGCCCGCAAACTACGCGCGCTAAGACGCCGCCTCCGACAGCCCATGCGGCCGTTCCGACGGCTGCTCCCGGGTAAAGTCCGGCACCGGGCAACCGCACCGGGCTCGCCTACCGGTTGAGTGCAGGTTCGCCGTCTCCCCCGCCGGCGGGCACCGCCAAACGTGGCGCCGCGCAGTTCCGTCTCCTTCGCCCACTGCCCCCCGCACGAACTGGAGTCTCACGCGCACGTGCCGCTGGCGCATGCCACGGAGGCTGTGCCAGGTCTCCTGCCGGGACCGGTCACCGGAGGCCGCGTCTTAGCGCGCGTAGTTTGCGCGCGTAGCGGCCGGAGCGTGACCGGCCGCGGCGCGGGGACCTAGCCCGGCGGCCACGTAAGCTTTCGCCCGCCGAGCACGTGCAAGTGAAGATGGAAAACGCTTTGGCCGCCGTTTCCGTTCGTGTTGATCACCGTGCGGTAGCCGCTGTCGGCGACGCCGCCGTCGCGCGCGACCTGGGCAGCCATCAGCGAGAGCGCACCGACCGTCTGCTCGTCATCCACGTCGTTCAGCGACGAGACGTGTTTCTTCGGTATCACCAATACATGAAAGGGCGCCTGCGGATCGGCGTCCTTGAAAGCGAGGCAGTCCTCGTTCTCTGCAACGATCTCCGAAGCGACTTCGCGCCTGATGATCCGACAGAAAAGGCAGTGCTTAGACATGATCGTTGGTGGAATGTGATATCGCTGCGCGGGCCATCGCCGCGGCCGCGACCCCCGCCGTCTCAAATCGTAGCGTCGTCGAGCCCAGAGTGACAGGGCTGAAGCCGGATTCGACGAACGCTGCGCGCTCCTGCTCTTCGATGCCGCCCTCCGGACCGAGCGCAATAATAACCGGCGCGGCCAGCGC
>JBPCPS010000182.1:0-6894 GCA_050998915.1 Gemmatimonadaceae bacterium | reverse complement strand
TGAGCGCGGCAGCGGGGTGGATCGCGAAGCCGGTGCCCGCCAGAAATCGCCTGCCCGTGCAGTTTGTGTTTCACCCCGATTCGGCGACGCACCGGGGAGGTACCGGTTGCTGCGGTTATCAGGTGGCGATCTCCCCCGATGAGACGCAGCTGGTATATGTAAGTGTCAAGGGCGGGGTAGCGCAGCTGTACGCGCGCCAGCTGGATGAGCTGACGGCGCACCCGATCAGCGGCACCGAGGGCGCGCTGGAGGTTTTCTTCTCGCCCGACGGAAACTGGGTCGCATTCAGGACGCGCCAGCTAGGAGGCGGCGACTTCCACCTGAAGAAGGTTCCTGCCCGCGGCGGGCCCCCGCTCACGATCGCGACGACACGCACTTTTCCGGACGGCGCGACGTGGACGCCTGACGGAAATATCATTTTTTCAGGGGACAGCGGGCTGTACAGCGTCTCCGCCGACGGGGGCACGCCAGTCCAACTCGGCGCAAAGGATTCGGTGTACCGACTTCCCTCGCACGTGGCTGGCACGAACACCGTGTTGTATGGGCGAAACTCGATCCGCGGCACCCCACAGATCTGGGTCCTCGATCTCACCAGCGGCTCCGAGAGTTACGTCACGGATGGCATCCGGCCGGTGTACAGCCGCGCTGGATACCTGTCGTTCAGGCGTGGTCGATCGCTTGTGATCCAGCGCTACGACCCGGGTCGCCGTCGCATTGGTGGGTCGCCAACTACGATTACGGACAACCTTACCCGGGGGATTGAGTACGACATCTCGGCTGGAGGCCTGCTCGTCTACAAGGTCGACCGTGACGGCGGAGCGGTGGATTTTGTCGGCGGTGAGCAGGTGCGTAACGTCCCGGTGCCCGTGAAGGCAGCGCACTTTGACAGTCCGCGAATCTCTCCCGACGGCCGGCGTCTTGCGCTCGCGATGTCTATGGAGTCCGGTCATCAGGTAGTGGTCCACGACGTTGAGCGCAACACTACCACTCAGCTGACGTTCGCCGGAGAGAACGGATATCTCGCGTGGATGCCGGATGGCCGAAGCCTGGTTTACGCGGCTGATTCCGTGATAAAAATCCAACCTGCGGACCGGAGCTCTTCCGAGCGCACCATTGCCTCTGCGGGTTCCCGCCGGATCGGGCATGTGTCTGTGGGTGGCCGGTGGCTTGCCTATGCGGTTCATAACGCGTCGAACGAAAACCTGTCGGACATCTTTATCTCCGCGCTCGACTCGGGAGATGCCCGGCCGTACCTGGCGACCCCCTCCAGCGAGGTGGCGCCAGCGTTATCTCCCAACGGTCGCTGGCTCGCATACGTATCCGACGAGAGCGGCCGCCCGGAGGTATACGCCAGCTCCGTACCCGTCGCAGGCGCGCGCGAGGTGATCTCCGACAACGGTGGCGCGGAACCGGTCTGGAGCCGCGATGGGCGAACGCTGTATTACCGGACACAGGATGGCTCCCTCGTAGCCGCGTCCGTCGGCGGGGGCGAGACCCCGCGGGTGATGGGACGCAAGGTGCTCTTTCAATCATCGTACGAAACGTCCGAAGATGGGGCAGATTACGATGTGTTCCCCACCGGTGACCGATTCGTGATGGTGCGAGCCGCGGGCGTGGGCGAGTCGTTCGTGGTACTCACCGACGTATTCAGCCGGCTCGCCGAACGCTCCCCTTGATTAGCAAGTTACGACTGTGACCGAAGCGCCCGCGCGGCTCTCTGGAGCGCTGTCCGACCGATATCAGATCGACCGCGAGATCGGCGTCGGCGGCATGGCGACAGTGTACCTCGCCGAGGACGTGCGTCACCACCGCAAAGTGGCGATCAAGGTGCTGCACCCCGAGCTCAGCGCGATGCTCGGCCCCGATCGCTTTCTAAAAGAGATCGAGCTCACCGCCAATCTCCAGCACCCGCACATCCTGCCGCTGTTCGATTCGGGGAACGCCGACGGACACCTCTATTACGTCATGCCGTACGTCGAGGGGGAGACGCTCCGGCGCAAGCTGGAGCGCGAGCAGCAGCTGCCGATCGCGGACGCGCTGCGGATCTCGACCGAAGTGGCCGACGCGCTCGAGTACGCCCACAAGCGCGGCGTGGTGCACCGCGACATCAAGCCGGAGAACATCCTGCTGCACGACGGCAGGCCTCTCGTCGCTGACTTCGGTATCGCACTCGCCGTGCAGCAGGCAGGTGGCGCGCGGATGACGCAGACGGGCATGTCGCTCGGCACGCCGCAGTACATGGCGCCAGAGCAGGCGATGGGCGACAAGGCGGTGGACCACCGGGCGGACATCTACGCACTCGGCGCGATTACGTACGAGATGTTGACCGGGGAGCCGCCGTTCAGCGGCCCGAACGCGCAGGCGATCGTGGCCAAGGTGCTCACGACCGATCCCACTTCGCTCGTTCTCAAGCGCCGCTCGATCCCGCCGCATGTGGAAGACGCGGTGCTCACCGCGCTGGAGAAGATGCCCGCCGACCGATTCTCGAGCGCGGAGGAGTTCAGCCAGGCGCTGCGGTCTGCCGAAAGGACCGCCACGTCGCGCACGGTGCGCTCGCGCGGCGCTGGCGCCCGCCCGATACGCGACTGGCGCTCGCGCGCACGCGATCCGGTGTTCGTCGCGCTGGGCGTCATCACGCTTGCCGCCGTGGCTTTCGAAGCTGTGCGGGGGAACGCACCGCAGAGCGCCCAGGCGGGCACAACGGTTCGGTTCCCGCTGACTCTCTCTGAAGGGATGGCGACGACGACCAGCACCCAGACGGTGTATGCGCTGTCGCCGGACGGCAGAGTCCTCGCCTTCGTGGCGCGCGAGCGCAACGGCGCGGAGCGCGTGTTTACCCGCACGATCGACGACCCCACCGTCCGGCCGCTTGCAGGAACAGAAGACGCATTCATGGTCTTCTTCTCCCCCGACGGGCAGTGGCTCGGTTTCGTCGCCAACGCCCGGCTGAGAAAAGTCCGCACTGTCGGCGGAACGGTGATGGCTGTTGCCGACGCGCCGGGGATCATCGGCGGAGGGACCTGGAGCCCGGGCGGGGAGATCGTCGCCTCGCTTGGCAACGGATTCCTGCACGCTATTCCGGAGAACGGTGGAGCGGCGCGCCGGGTGTGCAGGAGTGGGACGGGAATGCGGGCCGCGTACGAAGGGAGCCCGCTCGCGCTCGCTGACGGAAAGACTGTGGTTTACGCGAGCTGGGCCACGTCTAATGCGGGCTCCGGGCGTATCGCCGTAGCATCACTCGAGACGGGAGAGTGCACCGTTCTGGACGTTCCCGGCATGCAGCCACTTGGTGTCATGGACGGGTCGCTGATTTACGTTACGGATGCCGGCGCTATCATGGCGATCCCGATCGACCTCCGTCGGCGCCAGGCTACGGGGGCACCGGAGCCTCTCCTTGGGGACGTGGAGATCAACCAGACCAGCGGAACCGCCCAAGCCGCGCTGTCGGCCAGCGGGTCGCTGGTCTATCAGAGTGGTTCGCCGGCCAATCAGGCGGTGATTGCGGACCTGCGCGGCAATCTGCGACCGCTCACCGACCTGCCGCGCCGTCATGCGTATCCCCGGTACTCGCCCGATGGGAGCAAGGTTGCGGTATCCGTGACGTCGGCCGGGCAACGCGACGTGTGGGTCATGGACATCGCGAGCGGCACGCTCACGCGACTCACCACCGACGGAGCGCTCAACGAACGTCCGGAATGGACGCCCGACGGCAGCCGCGTCCTGTACCGCACCTCCAGAGAGCGACGCTCGGCGCTGTGGTGGAGGGCAGCCGATCTCAGTGGGCCAGAAGAGCCGCTGCTCACTAGCCCGACCGAGGATTACTACGAAGGCGTCATCACGCCTGATGGACAGGCGATCGTATATCAGCTCGACACGGCGGGGGCTGCGGTCATGTATCGCATGCTCGCCGGCGATACCACGCCGAAACAACTGTCGAGTCCCTCCTTCGCCGCGTCCATGCCGCGGGTTTCCCCCGACGGGCGGTGGCTGGCATACGTCGCCACGGAATCGGGCGGCGATCAGGTTGTCGTGCAACCGTTCCCGGGCCCCGGAGCACGAGTACAGGTGTCGGTCTCCGGCGGATCCGAGCCGGTTTGGTCGCGTGACGGCCGCCGACTGTTCTACCGCGACAATCAGAATGTTCACGCGGCGAACGTGAGCCTGACGGGATCGTTTTCGATCCTCTCCCGGGAGGTGCTCTTCCGGGACGATTTCGTCAAGGCACCGCTGCCACACGCGAACTATGACGTCACTCCCGATGGCTCCCACCTTCTGCTGCTCAAGGCCACTGAGCAGGCACAAGTGCTGGTCGTACACAACTGGCGCGAAGAACTGCGGGCCCAGCTCACGCGGCCCCAGAGATAATGCGAGACACTGACCCAGCCACATTCGAGCGTTATTTGGCGGTGATCCGGACCGTGCCGCCAGCGGAGCGGTTCGTCCGGGCGCTGGCGCTGTCCGCACTGGCGCGGGACCTGGCACGGGAGGGCGCTGCTCGTCATTCGGCACATCTGGGCGACAACGCGGTCGCCGAGCGGTTCCTGCTGCAGATGTATGGCCCCGACGTCGCCGCACGGATGACAGCCATGCTTCGGAGCGGTACCTCGATCGCGCCGCCGCCGCATGAATGACGCGCCCGAGCTACTCGCCGTGGTGGATGCCGTGGTCAGCGGGTTCACACAGGCTGGCATTCCATATTTCGTCACGGGCTCGCTCGCTAGCAGCGTCCATGGGGAGTTTCGGGCCACGAACGATCTCGACATTGTGGCGAAACTCAGTGCCGCGCAGCTTCCTTCCCTGCTTGACAAGCTGTCCGCGGGATTCGTCGCCGACATCGATCAGGCGACGAATGCACTTGCAGAACAGTCGAGCTTCAATCTCATTCACCGCGTGACCTACCTCAAAGTTGACATCTTTCCATGCAGATCGAGCTTCGACAATGAGGCGATGCGGCGGGCGGAGGCGATCGCGATCCCTGGAAGCAGCGAGCCAGTCCGGGTCGCAACGAAAGAAGACATCCTGCTGGCGAAGCTCCGCTGGTACCAGCTCGGCTCGGAGGAATCGGAGATGCAGCGGCGGGACATTCAACGCTTGGTGACACTCAATCGCGCGGATTTCGACGATGCGTATCTGCGTCACTGGGCGGGACAACTTGAGGTGACCGTCTTGCTCCAGCACTTCTTCGCATGACTCTCATCGGAGCTACCGGACGAGTCCCACAAGTAACATTCCGCGATCGATGACCAGGATATGACGCCAAGTTTCTTGTTGCCGTATGAGTGACGCTACGAGCCTCGACAAGCTCGCCACGGCCCTCTCGGACCGGTACGCCATAGACCGCGAGATCGGCGTGGGCGGGATGGCGACCGTGTACCTCGCGCGCGACCTCAGGCACGACCGGCTCGTCGCGCTCAAGCTGTTGCGCCCCGAGCTCGGCGCGGTAATCGGCGCCGACAGGTTTCTCGCCGAGATCAAGCTCACCGCGAATCTGCAGCACCCGCACATTCTGCCGCTGTTCGATTCGGGCGCGGTGGACGGGCTGCTGTTCTACGTGATGCCGTACGTCGAGGGCGTGTCGGTGCGTGAGCGACTGAACCGCGAGAAGCAGCTAGCGGTTGGCGAAGCGATCAGGATCGCGACCGAAGTCGCCAGCGCGCTGGACTACGCGCACCGCCGCGGGGTGATCCACCGCGACATCAAGCCGGAGAACATTCTCCTGCACGACGGACAGGCGCTGGTGGCCGATTTCGGAATCGCGCTGGCGGTCAGCACTGCGGGTACCCGCATGACCGAGACCGGCATGTCGCTCGGCACGCCGCACTACATGAGCCCCGAGCAGGCGATGGGCGAGCGTGAGATCACCGCGCGGTCCGACGTGTACGCGCTCGGGGCGGTGACATATGAAATGCTCGTCGGCGAGCCGCCGTTCACCGGGCCGACCGCGCAGTCCATCGTCGCGAAAGTTCTCACCGAAGAGCCGCGTCCGCTTGTTCCGAAGCGACACACGATCCCGCGGCACGTGGAGACGGCGATACTCACCGCGCTCGAGAAGCTGCCGGCGGATCGCTTTTCGACAGCCGCGGAGTTTTCCGCTGCGCTGACGAATCCCGGTGCATTGCCAGCCGGCGCTCGCGAAGACGGCGCGCGGCGAGCGACCGCGGAGCCTGTATGGCGCCGCCCTGTTTTTCTCAGCGGCGCAAGCCTGCTGCTCGGGGCCGCCCTGGGTTTCGCGGCGGGGCGCGCGCTCGCGACGAACGACCCAACCAACTCCGTCGTCACCCGTTTCGTCGTCGCTACGCCCGCCGATCACAGGCTCGACGCTTCAGGAAATATCGCGCTCGCGATCTCGCCGGATGGATCCACCATCGTGTACGGCGGCCGCAGTCCTCGCGGCCTGCAACTGTATCGCAGGCGGCTCGACGAGCTGGTCCCGACTCCCCTCCCTGGCTCCGAGGGCGGTTCGAATCCCCTGTTCAGTCCTGACGGACAGTGGATCAGTTTCACCTCCGGCGCGGCGCTCAAGAAAATGCCCGCGGCCGGCGGGGCGGTCGTTCCCGTGCCCACTGGCGCGCTCTTTCCGCAAGGCCGCATCTGGCTCGACAATCAGACGCTGGGCATCACTGCTCTCGACGGCGCGATCTACGCCGTGGATAGCGAGGGCAAGAGCCGTCTTCTGGCCAGCCCTGATTCGTCCAAGGGCGAGGCAGTACTCATCGTGACCGGCGCACTCGATGGCGGCCGCTCGGTTATCGCTATTGCCGCGTCGGGCGCAGGCGCTACCGGCCGAGCGTACGTGATCGACGTCAAGAGTGGCAAGCGGAGATTGGTCGTGGATCAGATAGTCAGTGGTGTGGCTTACGATCAGGGGTTTCTCGTGTGGGTGGACCGGGACGG
>JBPCPS010000178.1:0-11726 GCA_050998915.1 Gemmatimonadaceae bacterium | reverse complement strand
ACCGCGACATCAAGCCTGAAAACATCCTCCTGCACGACGGGCAGGCGCTAGTGGCCGATTTCGGAATCGCGCTCGCCGTCAGCACCGCGGGCGGAGGTACGCGCATGACGGAAACGGGAATGTCGCTCGGCACTCCGCATTACATGAGCCCCGAGCAGGCGATGGGCGACCGCGAGATTACCGCGCGCTCCGACGTCTATGCGGTGGGATGCGTGCTGTACGAGATGCTGCTCGGCGAGCCGCCGTTCACCGGCCCCACCGCGCAGGCGGTGATCGCGCGCGTCGTCACGGAAAATCCGCGATCGTTGGTAGCTCAACGGCGGAGCATCCCGCCGCACGTGGATGCGACGGTTCACAAAGCGCTGGAGAAGCTGCCCGCCGACCGCTTCGCTACCGCCGCCGATTTCGCGACAGCGCTCGCGACTCCTTCGTTCGTTGGGACCACCACGCACCTGCGCGCCGTCGCGCCGCGGCGCACGACGCGCGAATGGGCCCTCGATGCGCGGACGCTCGCGACAATGGGAATCGCCGCTCTGCTGCTCGGCGCCGCATTGTTTGCCGGTAAGTCCCCCGGCGATTCGCGGAACGGCGATACGATCCGGGCCGTCGTGTCTCCACCGGACAGCGCGGCAGGGCTATTCCATACCGTGGGCCTCAACGGGCCGGTCGCCGCCTCGCCCGACGGCAAGGTGGTCGCGTTCTCGGTCGCGCGCGGCGACACCACGATGCTGCTCGTGAAGTACCAGGATCGCTTCGAGCCATGGAGCGTACCAGGTGGCGGGCGCCTCCCCGTGTTTTCGCCCGATGGGCAGTGGATCGCGTTCCACCGCGGCGCGCAGATCTGGAAGGTTCGCGTAGACGGCGGAGAGCCTGTGCGCGTGGGCGAGCTCACGGGCACGCCGGGCTGGACGCTGTACGGCACGGCGTGGCATAAGAACGGATATCTCATTGGCGCATCCGGACAGGGGTTGTGGCGAGTGCCCAGCGCTGGTGGAACGCCGGAGTTCATCTTGCGCCCGGATTCCGTTGGAGGAGTCATCCTGAATCCCTCGCCCGCGCCCGACGGACGGCTGCTCATCCGCATTAGACGGGGGAATGGATCGCGACTGGCCTTGGTGTCGCCCGATGGTACCGGCTTGCTCATATTGCCCGAAGGGATCGAGTCGCCGGCATGGTTCGTCGGAGATATGTTGGTCTTTACCAGAGCGGGACAGCTTTCCGCGGGGAGATTCGATCTGGAGCGAAGGGAGGTCATCGCTGAGTCGGTCCCCGTAACAGGCGTCGAGGGCATCACGTCCTCGTACGGGCCGACTGCGGCCTTCATCGATCGCGCGTCGGCGGTCGGCCAATACGAGGTCGTGTGGGTGACCCGGGGCGGAGCGGCAAGCCCAGTCGGGCTGCCTCTCGGATTTTATCGCCATCCGCGCCTGTCACCCGACATCACGCGCCTCGCGACGCTCGTTAGCGGCGTGGGGGCCGGTATCATTCCCATCGCCACCGGTGGCCGCACGCCGCTGCACCCCACGGCGACAGAACCGATCTGGTTGCGCGATGGCAGGCGCATCGTGACGTCGATCAATCCGATTCCGAATTCGGTCGGCCTCATCATGCATCCGACGGATGGCGGCCAGGCGGTCGACACGCTAATCAAGCCGTCTGCGCGCGAAACCTGGCCCACAGATATCCTGGGCGACAGCGTGGTCGCCGTGTACGGGCACCGCGGCGGAGATCCCAGCGACCTCGCGTTCGTGCATGTCCGGACCAGGCAGATACGGGAGATCCCGGCCCCGGGCGAGCAGCGTGGCGCGCGCTTTTCTCCGGATGGTAAATGGCTGGCCTATCAGGCCAACGAGAGCGGCCGAAGCGAGATCGTGGTGGCGCCCTGGCCTGCACTCACCACAACACATGTCGTCTCGACCGACGGCGGAGATGAGCCGAGCTGGTCGCCCGATGGGCGGGAGCTGTTTTTTCGCCAGGGCAACCGCATGATGGCGGTGCGGATTACTCCCGGTGAAGAGTTTCGCCGCGCGGCGCCGGTCGAGCTATTCCACGGCCCCTTCGCGCGCGACCTGTACGGCGACCAGAGTTACGACCTCGCGCGTGACGGGAGATTTCTAATGCTCCGCCCGTCGAGAAACTCGCGGATACAGGTGCAGGTTATCTACAATTGGGAGAGCGAGCTGCGCCGAAAGCTGGCTGAGGCGAACAACTAGGACTCAGCGCTGAAGTCGTGGCTCTACCGCGGCCCGCGCCTCCGCCGACGTCACGACGGGAATCACCTCGAACTCCACGACATCCGACCAGTGGGCGATCCATTCGTCCAGCAGCTCTCGCCGGTCCGTCTTCATCACCTGGTAACAGCGCGTGAGATCGTCGGTGACCCAGCTCGCGACGTACTGGAGCCCATCGGGCATACCGCGTCCGCCGTCGCGCACGCGCCGGTACACGGGCGCCGCGTCGCCGTCGCCGAAGGTCTCGATCACCATGTAGAGCATCCTTTACAAACGCTGCGCGGTGATACCCGTCTGTACTGCGGCGAGAAACGCCAACTCGCTGCTGCATTGCACGAGCGGTCGCGGGAGCGGAGGGTCTGCCACGCGCGGTGCGAGCGCGCGCTCGTACCACCCCACGTCGTGCCAGGCGCCGAGCTTGTATCCGATTCCTCGATAAACTCCGATGTGGGTGAACCCGACGGAGGTGTGGAGCTTCACACTCGCATCGTTCGGCAGCGTTATCCCGGCGTATGCGTTACGGAATCCCTGCACTACCAGCGCCGCGAACAACGAGGTGTACAGTGCGCGCCCGATTCCGCGTTTGCGCGCGTCGGGGTGCACGTACGCCGATACCTCGACCGACCATTGATACGCCGCGCGCTCCCGGTGAGTGCCGCCGTACGCGTATCCGAGCACGTGACCGTCGCTCTCGTACACGAGCCACGGAGTCCGCGCCAGAACTTTCATCGCGCGCCGCGTCATCTCCTCGGCGTCGGGCGGCTCGAGCTCGAATGAGACAGGACAGTTGACCACACCATGTCGATAAATCCCCACCAGGGCGGGACCATCGGCCGTTGTTGCGAGGCGGATCAGGTGCACGCCAACAAGATGGTCGGTGAGGATGGCTTGCCGCCACCGGCGGCCCGGCCACATACTTTCCCCGCGACGTTCCGTCCGTGCCGCGCCTCCCGAAGCCAGATGGCGAATGGATGATCTGAGCGGAACCGTTGTAGGCGATCGCTATTGCATCGAGCGCTCGATCGGCCGTGGCGGTATGGCCACCGTGTGGCTCGCGAGCGACCCGCAGCATGAGCGGATGGTTGCGATCAAGACGGTCCACCCGGACCTCGCGGGCGCGATCGGCGTCGATCGATTTCTCCGCGAGCTCCACCTCACCGCCCGCGTGCAACACCCCGGGATCGTCCCGATTCTGGATTCGGGAGTTTTCGACGGCCCCGATGGCAGACGCGTGCCCTGGTACGCGATGCCTTATCTACAGGGTGAATCGCTGCGGACCCGGCTGAGCAGGGAATACCAGCTCCCGATCGAGGAATCGCTCCGCATTACGGAAGCTGTCGGAAAGGCGCTCGAGGCCGCGCACCGGGAACAGATCGTTCACCGCGACATCAAGCCGGAGAACGTCCTCCTTTCCGGCGAGCACGTCTACGTCCTGGATTTCGGCATCGCGAGAGCGGCCCGCACAACCGGGGAGCAGCGGCTGACCGGCACCGGATTGGCGATCGGCACGCCGGCGTACATGAGCCCCGAGCAGTCCGTCGGCGAGACCGTGGACGCGCGCAGCGATCAATACAGCCTGGCGACCATACTGTATGAGATGATCGCCGGCGAGCCGCCGTTCACGGGCGTGAATACGCAGGTGATCTTTGCGCGCCGGCTCTCGGAAAAGGCCCGGCCGCTCACCGCGGTGCGCTCGACCATTCCCGAGCCCGTCGAGCGCGCGACGCTTCGAGCGCTGGAACGGACTCCCTCCGATCGCTTCCAGAGCATCGCGGCGTTCCTGGCGGCACTCCGCGGCCACGAGCCGCCTCCGCCAGTACGGGTGCAGCGACGGCAGCCTTTTCCTACCGCCGCCGTGGTGGCTGGCTTGATTGCCGTGGCCGCTCTGGCGGGTTGGTGGCGGCTGTCGCGTGAAAGACCCGGGCGGGAGCACGTCGTTGACCCCGAAGTCGCCGCGCTCTATCAGCGCGCGGTGCAGGCGTACGACCGCCGCACGCCGACCGGGGTGACCGAAGCGATTGCCACGCTTCACGTAGTGCTGGCGCGTGATTCGGCGTACGCCGCCGCGTGGAATGCGCTGGCCAATGCCTACGCACGTGCCCACGGGCGGGCGTTTTCAATTCCGGGCACGCCGGCGGAGCGACTGTTGCCACTCGCGGTCGCCGCGGTGGATCGTTCGCTGTCACTCGATTCCGCCAGCGCGGACGCCTGGGCGACGCACGCCATCGTGACCCACCAGGTCGATCCCGTCGATCTCGCTCCCGCGCTGCGCTCGGTGAGGCATTCACTCGCCATAGACTCGACGCAGCCGCGGGCGCTGAATATCCTGGCGCTCTATACCGCTGAAGGCGGGGACCTGAACACGGCGCTCGAGATCTGGGGCCGGGCCGTGCGATTTGGTCCGGGCTACGAGGAAGCCTTGGCATTTTTTGCGTTGGGACACTACTGGCGCGGGAGCTTCAACAGCGCCGCAGTATGGGCGGACAGCGCCCTGCGCATAGACCCCAACTACCTGCTCGCTCGCGAGGCGAGCGGTGTCATCGCCGTGGAGCGCGGCGATTTCCCGCGTGCTGAAGCGGCATTCGAGGCCGCGCGCCGACTGAGCACGGACATAGAGATAGTGAACGCTATGGCCGGCCTGGCTTTGGCGAAGGCGCGAGCGGGACGCCGGAGCGAAGCGACCGCCATCGTTCGACGCGCTGAATCACTCGTGTCCGAATACGATCCGATGCCGCTCCACACGGCGGTAGACATTGCCAAGGCATCTGCTGCCCTCGGCGATGCCGACCGCGCCATTCGCGTGCTGCGGCGTTACCAGCCCGCTCAGAGCACACACCTCCAGCTCCACCTTCGATGCGACGCGCCGTTCGCGCCGATCGCCGGCGACGATCGCTTCCGCGCTCTCCTGGTCATCCCTCGTGGCGCTTCGGGCAAAGGCTGCTGACGCTCGGCGAGCGAAGCGCGTTAAAATACAACGTCGTGATTACCGGAAAGCTTCTCCTGCCTGCGCTCCTGCTCCCGCTCGTGAGCGCTGATGCTCACGGGCAGGGAGTCACCACTGCCGGAGTGCGCGGAAGCATCGTTACCGCGGATGCAGCGCGTATCGACGCCCGCGTCCGGATCACTCACGAAGGCACCGGCTATTCACTGGAGCTCCGTGCGTCAGGCGGCCACTACCATATACAGGGGCTTGAGCCTGGTGGGCCGTACACGATTCTTGTACGAGCTGTAGGATATGCGCCGACCCGGCAGCAAAACGTTTTTATCAAGCTGGGACAGCTCGCGCTGATGGATTTCGTGCTGCAACCCGCCGCGACCCAGCTGGACGCGGTCACCATCGAGGCCCTCCAGGGCGCTCACCCTGCGAGCGCTGGAGCGCACGGCGGCACGGCCACGATCATCCCAGCGGCCATGCTCGACCGCATTCCCACGCTGAACCGTGACCTGTACGATTTCGTGCGGCTGGTTCCGCAGATCTCCACCAAGATCGGGTTGGCGAACCCGGGCCTCTCCGGCGGGGGCGTCGGATTTCGCTTCAACAATTTTCTGATCAACGGCGTAACAGATCGCACCTCAGGTGGCAGCGTGTCAGGGGCATTCACCGGCGCCAAATCCATTCCGCTCGACGCCGTGCAGGAGTACCAGGTTCTGCTCTCGCCGTACGACGTTCGCTACGGAGACTTCGCGGGCGCCCTGATCAACGCGGTCACCAAAGCGGGGACGAACGATTTTCGCGGATCCGTCTTCGGCTACCTGAGAAACGACCGCCTGGCGCGCAGCTCGTCGGAAACGACGACACCGTATGAAAAGATGCAGTACGGCTTCACGGTCGGCGGACCGATCGTCCGTGACCGCGCGCACTTTCTGGTCGCCTCGGAGCTGCAGCACTTCACGTACCCCGCATCCGGTCCATACGTGGGACAACCGCCGGGCTCGACGCCGGCGGTGCCGGTAAGCGGCGCCGACATCGAACTGCTGACCGCCATCCTGCGCGGTTACGGGCTCGACGCGGGATCCGCCGGACCGATCACGAACCGTCATCCGCTGCGCAATCTCTTTACGCGGGTGGATTTCGCGCTGCCGCGCTGGAATAGTCGCGTCGTGGCCTGGCACAACCATGCGGGCAGCGAGGACATCGCATTCTCGCGGGCGGCTCGGGACACGTTTGCGTTGTCGAGCTCGCTCCTCAATCGGGTCGCGGCGATGCGTACCAGCGCGGTCCACATTCACACCGCGTTGCCACGCGACGGAGGCGGACACAATGAATTCCTCATCTCCCGACGTGTGGGAGGCCTCAACCCAGTCGGGAGCTCCCGGCAACCCATCGTGCGAGTCTCCCTTGCAACGCCCGCGGGCGGAAGTGTTACGGTCAACACCGGAACCCCCGACATCGCCCAGGGAAGCGGCACCCGCGCGCCTTCGATCAGCCTGAAGGACAATCTCACCTTTCCGCTCGGGGCAGCGCACGTCCTCACGCTCGGCGCCGAGCTCGAGACCTTTCGAATCAGGAACGGTGCTGCGCCCGGGTCATACGGTACCTGGAGTTTCGCCAGCCTGCGCGATCTGGAGCTCGGCATCGCCGACCGCTACGAAGTCCGCGTAAGACCGGACAACGCGAATACTCCTATCAGCGGAAATCAGACGGCCGTATTCGCCAGCGATCAATGGCGCGCGACGGAAACCTTTTCGATCACCGCGGGCCTGCGCGGAGACCGGCTCGCGATCACGGAGCGCGCGCCGTATCACCCGCAGGTGGACTCCATCTTCGGCCGCCGCACCGACGAACAGCCACGAGAGCGCCTGGAGCTGTCGCCTCGAGTGGGCTTCGTGTGGGACCTCTCCCGCACGCGGGGGCAGCAGCTGCGTGGCGGCATGGGAATCTTCGCCACCAGGTATCCGCTCGGCTGGGCGCATACGGCGTTGTCGACCTACGGCGTGGGCGGCTTGCTGCGATGCAACAGCGCCGGGCCCAGTCGTTTTCCGCCTCCGTTCAGTCCGGATCACCGCGCACCACCTACCGCGTGCGCAGGCGGCGCTACGATCACGAGCGCGTTCCCCGGCGACGTGGATCTGCTTGCCCGGGACCTGCGCATCGTGCGGGTGCTGCGCGGCTCGGTGGCATACGAGCGGCGCATCCGCGGCGACCTTCTTCTAACGAGCGAGGCACTGCTCACGCGCGGTCTCTCGGATTTCGTGGTCGTGAATCTCAACCTGGCCGACCCCGTCGGCACCGATGCTTACGGCCGGGTGATGTACGGTACCATCGCAGCGAATGGCGCCGCGTCTCCGAAGCGCCGATCCGAGTTCACGGAGGCGATCGAGATCCGTAATACGTCGCGGAACCGATCGTATCAACTCTCCACGAAGCTGGAAAAAATGACCGCGGGCGGCAGCGGCGGGTCTGTGGCGTACACGTTTTCCCGCGTTCGCGACGTGCAGACGCCGCTCCGTGTAAATACGCGCGGCACCGTATTGTGGGCGAGCGCGCGCGTGATGGCGGGACGCCACGACGACATGTCGGCGGGCGTTTCGTCGAACGACATCCCGCACCGCCTCATCATCTTCGGCACGTACGTGTCGCCGTGGGCTCGCGCGCGCACGGAGCTGTCCCTGTACTATGTGGGCGAGTCCGGCCGTCCCTTCACGTTCATAGCGTTCGGCGCTTCCACGCGTGGCGATCTCAATGCGGACGGATCCAACGCGAATGATCCGATTTACGTGCCTAAGGACGCGCGCGATGGCGCGGAGATCCGCTTCAGCGGATTGGGCCAGTCGGCTGCGGACAACTCCACCGCGGCACAGGCGGCGCGCGAGGTGGCCGCGCGGGCCGCATTCGAAGACTTCATCGAGCGCACACCATGCCTGCGAACACAGCGCGGACGGATACTCGACCGCAACCGCTGCAGGGAGCCATGGTCGAACACGACGATCGCTTCACTTCGCCAGGCGCTTCCACTGCGCGGGCGAGCCGTCGAAGTGCAACTGGAGATCTTCAACGTGCTGAATCTCTTGCGGTCGAGCTGGGGGTTGCGCCGCGAAGCCGCGCCCGCGCTGCTCGAGCATGTCGGACAGGTGTCCTCGCCCCCTACCGGATCGCAGCCCGTTTTTCGATTCGACAGCGCGAGGACCGGCTGGACGGTCGTCGCTGCCGAGTCGGTTTATCAGCTCCAGCTCGCGCTGCGCTATCGCTTCTGAAGCCCGAGACGTTCGCGTATCCGCGCGAACCCCGGGTGAGCTCGCAGATCCGCGAAGACCGGTCCCATGATGGCAGCATTGACAGGATTGCCGGCAACGCCTGACAACGACCCGTCGCTGACGGCACGGTCGAGCCACACGATCGCCTGCTCGAAATCGCGGAATCCCGCACGCACCAGCGCAACCTTGAAGCCTGCTGCTTCGCCGCGCCGCGCGGCGTCCAGAAACTCGGCCTCCAGTCGCGACGCTTCAGCGCGATTGCCTGAGCGGGCGTGCACGTAGCCCAGGAGTGGTCCCGCCTGAGGTCCGCCGCGTTCGACCTGAGGACGTAGTGCGCTGACGGCCTTCGGCCACATTTGCTTGTGCGCGTAGCAGAGGGCCGTCAATACGGCGGCCCTCCCGAGCGGCGGCTTCAACCCCGCAATTCTGTCGAGGTGTGAAAGAGCTTCGTCGCAGCGGTCGTTTCCGATCAAGGCGCGCGCCATCTCCGCGTGCGCGTACGGCGACAGCGGATCAAGCTCGAGCGCGCGCTTGCCGTGAGACAGTGCCAGGGCGGGCTCCTCTTTCCACAGGTACAGAGTGACGAGCCACTCGTGCGCGAGAGTACCCGCCGGATCGACCTCGATCGCTCGCTTCAGATGGCGCTCGCCGGCAGCGAAGTTGAATCTTCCCATCTCGAGCACGCCCAGCGTCGCGTGTGCTTCCGACAGCGAATCGTCGAGCGCCACGGCTTTTTTTGCGTACGCGAGGGCGATGTCTGTGTCTCGTTGGCGCTGCGCCGCCGATGTCGTCACCAGGCGCCGTGCGGAATACATGCGCGCGAGCCCGGCCCACGCCGCCGCGAACGTCGAATCCAGCGCCACAGCCTGTCGGAAGTAGTCAAACGCTATCCTTTGGGCGCTGTCGCTGCGAAGCAGCGTCCGGTCGCTGCCGCGAAGGTATAGCTCGTAGGCGACGACGTTGCGCGTGGTGCCGCGCCGCATTCGAGCCACAGCGCCCGGAGACAGACGCAGATCCAGCTCTCGTGCCACTGCGCCCGCAATGTCGGACTGCACCGCGAACACGTCCCGCAGCTGCCGATCGTATGTCTCGGACCATCGGGTGGACCCGTCCCGCGCGTCGATGAGACGCACCTGAACGCGCAGCTGTGAGCCTACCTTCTGCACCGCGCCTTCGAGGACATTGGACACGCCCAGGCTGTCGGCGATGCGGCGCACACCCGCGTCACTGTCCTTGAACGCAAATGCCGACGTGCGCGAGATCACGCGCAAACCGGGGATCCTGGCGAGCACCGCGATCATTTCCTCGGTCAGCCCGTCGACGATCGCAGCGTCCCCCGCGTTTTCGCCGACGTTCACAAAGGGGAGCACTGCTATAGACGGCTGCGCTTCCTGCGTCCCGACGGGTGCGCGCGCGGACGCGCGCGACCACACTGCGAGCGCGGCGACGACGACGATCGCGGCAGCGGTGACTGCATACAGCCTCCACCGACGTCGCGGAGACCTGTGTACGAGCGCGTACGCGACAGGCGATCCAACCGCGGCGCTCGCGCGCGCGTCAGACTGTGAGTGCGCTGTGTCGCGCGAATCGGGCTTCGTGGATATCGGCAGCGGAGGCCTGGCCGCGGCGACAGGCTGCGTCTTCGAACGCGTACGCGCTTCGGCGACGAGCTCGGTTACGGCCGGCCCTACGCCGGTACCGAGCTCCCGGGCTACCACGGACTCGTAACGCTCCGCGTGCTGCAGCGCCGCGGCGTGATCCCCCGCGTTCATCAACGCGCGCATCAGCCCGGCGGCGCTCGTGGCGGTCACCGGATCTGCCTCGCTCAGCTTGCGCCACCACCGCACGGCGGCGGCGTGCTGTCCCGCTTCGTCCGCGCGGCGCGCTAGGCGCTGGAGGGCGCTCGAGTAACGCTGCTGGAGCTGCGCTCGCTCCGCGGTCATCCATTGCTCGAACTCTGGCGCCTCCGCGAGATAAAAGCCCTCGAGAAACGGTCCGGTGTAGTGCTCCACGGCCGCTTGGGAGTCGCCGCGCGCGAGCGCTGCGTTGAAATCCCCGACGTCGCTGGAGATCACGGCGGAATTCAGGCGCACGGGATTCGCGCCTGCGAAGATTTCCTTACCCAGCGCGAGTCGCAGCGCATACATAAGCTGCTCGAGGGAGTGCCGCGCGCGCTCCTGCGTGGCGTCCGGCCAGAAGAGCAGGAGGAGCTCGTCCCTGCCGCGGCCACGATCCCCCGCGGCCGCAAGCACGGCCAGGAGGGCGAGTCTCCGCCGTTGCGAACCGCGGTTGCCCGCCAACCCCTCGCCCGCATCGAGGAGCGCGAGCGTTCCGAAGGTCCGGAGGCGGTGTAGGTGCGGGATTGCTGTGTCTGAGGGCGCGGTCACGCGACGGAACCTAGGACGCCCAGGGGGCGGCAGCAAGAAAACCCCTCGAGAGCCGGTCATTCCGGCTCAGTCGCGCCCCAATAGGCCGGTTCTGAGCCCGCGATGAGGTGCGGCTGAGTTCGCGTTGAGCCCTGCCGATCAGATTCGGCCGCGACGTCCGGGGAACCTCACGGACCCGCTCAACACGGAAACGGGGGGCGAAAACCCCCCAGGAGCCTTGAATGCCGATGCCACCGATCTTGTTTCGATTGTCACTCGCCGCGCTAGTGGCGGCTCTGCCCATCGCATGCAATGACGGCGGACCTTTCGAACCGACGCCGAAGGAACCGGCCTGGCTGCGAGTCGTCGTGGAAACGATCGGCGCGGATCTCGACGTCGATGGATATGACGTCGTCATCGAAGCCGCGTCGGCGCCGCAACGCGTCGGCCCCAGCGACAACAAAGTTATCTCGCTCGCACCCGGCACTTATGCGGTATCGCTAACACGAGTCGACCCCAACTGCAGCATCACCGGCGAGAATCCGCGGGCGGTGACCTTGGCCGCGGGCGCAACGGTGGAGATAAGCCTCGTAGTCGTATGCGAAGCAACCGGTGTGACGATCACCACGCGCTCAGCGTCGCTCGCGAACGTGCTCGCGACGTACACCGTGATACTGGACGGCGTAGCCCGTGGCCACGTTGGTACGAACGAGTCTTTCAGCGTAACGCGACTGAGTCCGGGACCGCACGTCGTCACGATCGTGCCAATCGTTAACTGCGCGGTATCCGGTGGGAGCTCGGTCACCGTCGAGATAAAGAACCGCAAAATCACGCCTGTGTTGTTCGACGTCACGTGCGTGGGGAGGGGGGGACCGGAAAAGCGGGAATACGAAAAAGCCCGCCAACCCTTCGTTGTCCCTGCGCACCCCCAACG
>JBPCPS010000144.1:0-3517 GCA_050998915.1 Gemmatimonadaceae bacterium | reverse complement strand
GTCAGCTCGGATGAGCAGCAGAAGAGCGGGAACAGCTCGCCCCTCTTCAGCGCCGCCTTCATCTCGTTGATCGCATCGGCTCGCGATATCTCGTCGCCGTTCAGGTATCGCTCGAGGAGCGTGTCGTCCGTGGCGGCGATCGTCTCGATCAACTGCTCGTAGTATTGGTCGAATAGCGCGCAGTGCTCCTCGGGGACGTCCACCTCCGTGTAGTCGCCGGTCTTCGTGCCCTTCCTGAACAGGTGGGCTTTCCTGTCGAACAGGTTGAGGATGCCGTGGAAGTTGGCTCCCTCGCCGATCGGCACCTCCACGGGAATGACGCGCGAGTCGAGCCGGTTCTTGATCTCTTCCCAGACGGACTCGAATGAGGCGTGCTCCTTGTCCATCATCGACACGACGACGAGCACAGGATCCCGGCGGCGAATCGCCTCCCGGAACATCCGCTCGGTCCCGACTTCGACTCCGGAGGCGCCGCTCACCACCAACAGCGCGCCGTCGGCGGCCGCGATCCCGGCGACCGCGTCGCTCTGGAAATCGAGGTAGCCGGGCGTATCCAGGAGGTTGATCTTCGCGTCCATCCACTCGGCGTGCGCGCAGCCGAGGGAGATGGAGAACTTGCGCTCGACCTCTTCGGGCGAGAAGTCCGTGAGCGCTGAGCCGTCGCGCACCGATCCGTGCCGCTTGCTGGCCCCCGAAACGAAAGCGAGCGCGTCGACCAAAGTGGTCTTCCCGCTCGCTCCGTGTCCTACTACCGCGATGTTACGTATGTCCCCGCTTCGGTATTCCCTCATATGACGATCATGCCTCCTTTTCAGCCAGGAGCTAAGTGCCGTTTTCCCGTAACATGAACGCGGTTTTACGGAAATGGGAGGGGTTCCAGGGGGAACTGCCACATAGAACTGAACAGCTGGTAGCGGCCAGCTGGTTGCTACCAGCTACGGGCTTGGCACAGCAGTTACCAGTTTGCCAGTTACCAGCTGCCGCAGTAGCTCATGGCTCGCAGCTTCCTGCTGGCAGCTACTAGCTGTTCAGTTCTAAGTGGCAGTTCTAAGTGGCAGTAAAAGGTCTTGTTTTCGGGTTTTATTCGGGCTAAGCTGCGGTATGTCCGCCCTCCCCGCCCTTCGCGAGCTCCTGGAGAACCGGTTCCCCGATGCGACCCCGCTCACCCATCGTACCGCCGAGCCGGTGGCTACCGGGATCCCCGGGCTCGACAAGATCCTCCCCGGCGGCGGGCTCCCGCGAGCCAGGCTCACGGTCTGGCTTCCTAAAGGAGGGGCCACGGCGATCCTGACAGCCGCCGCCCAGAAAGCAGTGGCCAGCGGGGAGCGGGCGGCGTGGATCGACGGGCTGGGCTGTATCTCCGGTCCTTACTGGAAGGAAGGACCGCTGCTCGTCAGGCCCACTTCCAGAAAAACTGCCCTCCGCGGCACCGAAGAGCTGCTCCGCTGCGGCGGCTTCGCGCTGGTCGTGCTTGCCGGGGTGGAGCCGGATGCCACGGAAACGGTGCGGCTATCGCGCGCGGTGCGCGAAGGCGGCGGAGCTTTCGTCGCGCTCACACCGCACGCGGCGATGGCGAGCCTGCGCCTCACCTCGAGCATCCTGCCGCGCGGCTACGACTGGGAGCCGAGCCCGTTCGGCGAGCCGGCGCAGGTGCATCGCGCGCGCATCCTGGTGCACGCGCACTCTCTGGGCTGGAGCGCGAAGACGGAGCTGGTGCTTCCGGTGTCGCAGCACGCGCTCCGCAGCGCGCTCGATTCCGGGACCGTAGATCGTCGCGGGGTTCTGGCGGCCCGAAAGAAGGTCAGGCGGCGGCTCGCACAGCGGTGACGAAGCGCCCGAGCTTCACCGGGTCGAGCGCGCCGTCGGTGCGCAGCCCCGTGCACACGTCCACCGCGAACGGTCGCACGCTCTCGATGGCCGCGCCGACGTTCTCCACGCGCAGGCCGCCCGCCAGATATATCGGCACGCCGACCGCTTCCCGGATCCTGCGGCTGATCGTCCAGTCGTGCACGCGTCCGGTGCCGCCGAGCTCCTTGATCTTCAGCGAAGGATTGCCCGAGTCGAGCAGGATTCCATCGATCTCGGGCGCGACTGCCACCGCCTGCCGCAGCGATTCTTCTCCGGTGACGTGGATCACCTGCACCAGCGATACGCCGGGTAGAGAATCCCGCAGCGCGGCGTACGTGCCCGGCCCGACTTCGTCGACGAGCTGCAGCGTGTTGGCGCCGGAGCGACGCTGCTGCTGCACGATCGTTTCCGCGTCCGTCGCGCAGGTCAGCAGAAAGGTGGAGATGCCAGCCGGGACATCGGCGATGATCTCCGCGATTTTTTCTTCGCTGATGGGGCCGAAGCCGCTCGGCATCGCCGAGACGAAGCCGAGCGCGGAGGCGCCGTGCTCGATCGCGAGGCGGGCTTCGTCCACATTCTGCATGCAGCAGATCTTGAATCGGATAGCCATGACGTGAGTGTAGTGTGCGTGGAGGTGCCAAGTGCCTCGGCGGAGAAGTTATCGCAGCTGGCGCCGCCGTTGCTGGAGATAGTTCCCAGGCTGGCGATTGGCGCGCGCGGCGTCATCTGGGCGGACGCGCGCAGCTTACCGGCGCGCGAGGTTACGGACTCGCTGCTCGATATTGTCGTCGAGTCGGGTTTTCCGCGTGCCCGTGCTGGAATCGCCACGAGTCCGGTTGCCGCGGAGCTGGCTGCGCGGACAAGCACGCGGCCGGCCACGAGAATCACATCGGTAAGCGCCGGGGACGATGCGAGGTTCATCGCCCCGCTTCCAATCGAGCTGCTGGAGCCGTCGGACGAGCTGTTCGCGATGCTGCTTGCGGTGGGTATCGAGACGTGCGGCGACCTGGCCGCGCTCGATCATCAATCAATAGAGGTGCGGTTCGGCAGCGAGGGGAGCAGGCTGTGGCACCTCTCGCGCGCGGACGACAAGCGCCGACTGTTCGCAGAGATGCCGCGCAATTTGCCGGGCGCTTCGTTCGAGTGGGTCGAGTACACTCTGCGGGACCCGGAGCGGCTGCTGTTCGTGATCAACTCGCTGATGGGCACGGTGTGCAACGCGTTGACCGGGCGGGGCGAAGGTGCGCGCGAGATGGTGCTCGCGTTCTCGCTGGCAAACAGGTCCACGGCGGAGCACCGGCTGCGTCCCGCGCGCGCGACGTCGAGCCAGAAGGCATGGATGCGGCTGGTACGCGCCGAGCTGGAAAAAATCAGGCTTGCCGACGCGGTGATTGGTATCTCGCTGCGCGTGGAAGCGGTGGTCGCGCACGCCGAGCGGCAGGGGGATTTGTTTGACAGGGGCTTCGCGACTGCGCGCGCGACGGAAGAGACGATCGCGCAGATGCTGGACGACCAGGGCGCGGTCGTGGTTCTCCCCAGCAATTCGGCGCACCCGCTACTGGAGCGGCGCACGCGCTGGGTCCCGCAGGAGCCGGGCGAAGCGTCGAGGCCCAGGCTGGCGCTTCGCGCGAATCATTCGCAGGTCGTGCCGGAGCTCACACTGCAGATG
>JBPCPS010000187.1:0-4230 GCA_050998915.1 Gemmatimonadaceae bacterium | reverse complement strand
AACGGCGCGTCGCATCGAAGGGGAAGCTGGAAGTGAGTGCTCTGAGCGGGCTGGTAACGGCGTAGCATGCGAATGGTGCGGTCGGCATCGCCGAGGGCAGCAGAAGCCTTGGCAATGTCCACCGCCGTGTGGAGCGGGATCGGATCGTATTCGGACGCGAGTGATTCAGCGCGTCGAACGATGGCGGTCGCTTCGCCCCGGCGACCCGATCGCGCCATCGCCAGAGCGACACCGGCCATCGCGTTCACGATCTCGATGTCAGTGCTCAGTCGCCGCGCCGCCTCGAATGCCGCATCAGCGCGCGGGAAATCGCCGCGCTCTACGGCGATGACACCGCTCGCCTCACGAGCCAGCAGGAAGTTGGGGTCTATGCGCAGGGCACTGTCCGCCCATACGGCGGCGCTGTCGAAGTTCCCGCGCCAGTAGTGTCCCAGCGCAAAAAATGCGATGGTTTCCGCGTAGCCCGGACCAAATCGCACGGCCCGGCGCCAAATCTCGAGCGCCGTGGCCAGGTCCCCGCTTTCAGCGGTATAAAGCGCCAGTGTATTCAACGCCCGCGGTTGCATGGAGTCGAGGGCGAGCGAATGCCTGACCGAGCGCAGCGCGGGAGCCAGATCGACGGGGTCGACTTCGCGGCTCACGAGGGCGTGCGTCGCCCAGGCGTCCGCGCTGGCGGAATCGAGTGACAGCGAACGATCCACCGCGGCGACCGCGAGCGGCAACAGTCGCTCCGTCGGGGTGCCCGGAATGGAAAACGCCCGCCCGTGCGCGCGCGTGTAGGCTTTGGCCAGCGCATTCCACGCGGCGGCGTACGCCGAATCACGAGCCAACACTACGCGAAGCGTGGCAATCGCTTCGGCCACCCCGGTCGCCGTGCGGCGGTCGTGCGCCTGTACCGCGCGCTGATAGAGAGCGATGACTTCGGGATCGACGACGTGTTCCCGCGCGGGTCTGTCACGCGACATCAACCACCAACCCACCAGGGCGGCTACGGCGATCAAGCCAGCCACCACGGCGGCCGTAGGAAAACGCTGGCGTCGCGGCACGCGTACCGGTGGAGGCGGCGCGTGACCGCGGAGTGCCGCGAGGAAGGCCGCGATGCTCTGGAAGCGGTCGGCGGGAGTCCGTTCCAGCGCTCGGAGCGTCGCCCGCTCGACGGGCTCGGGAATTGTCGAGCGTACCGCGGTGAGTGGCCGGGCCTTCTCCGAGAGCCGGCGCGCAAAGATCACCTGCGTAGTCACGCCCGTGAATGGCGGCTCGCCTGCGATCATTTCGTACAGGACGGTTGCGAGGCTGTACTGGTCGCTGCGCGCGTCCACGGCTTCGCCGACGGACTGCTCGGGGCTCATGTACGCCGGCGTGCCGATCGCCAGTCCGGTGCCGGTCAGTCGCTGCTCCCCGGTTGTGCGGGCCGCTCTCGCGATGCCGAAATCCAGGACGTAGACGTGCTCGCCGGAAAGGAGGACGTTCTCCGGCTTGATGTCGCGATGAACGATCTGTTCCCGGTGCGCGGCCTCGAGCGCTTTTCCCAGTGCCTCGGTAATCCGGAGCGATTCCTCTATCGAGAGCTGGTATTCCCTACTCAGCCGGGCCCGCAGCGATTCACCCTGCAGATACGGCATCGCGTACCAGGGCACGCGTCTTCCATCGGGGGTGTCGAGAACTCCCGAATCCAGAATCGGGACGGTCCAGGGGTGTTGCACGCGGGCTGTGAGGTGGAGCTCGCGGAGAAATCGATCGACGCCGATCGCGCCGGCTAGGTCCGGGTGGAGCGTCTTGATCGCAACCATCCGTTCATGCTGTGCGTCGCTCGCGAGCCAGACGGTGGCCATGCCGCCCCGGCCGATTGAGCGCTCGATGAGATAGCGCTCGCCTACGACGGTTCCGCTCAGATCATCCATTCGCCAAGTGGCTTCGGGAGGCGCGGCACGGACGGAACCGCGCGGGGAAAGTTGTGGGCGGGCCGCCCGTGGCGGCAAGCCATCCTCACCGACCATCTTGTTGACGTGCCACTGATCCGCCTCGCAACGACGGCCGATGGTCCCGCTCTGGCGGAGATATACCGGCCTGCTGTGGTCGATTGTCCGATCTCATTCGAGCTCGAGCCGCCCGACGCCGAGGAGATGGCGCGTCGCGCGATGAAAATTCTGGCGCGAACTCCGTGGCTCGTGTACGAGAGCGATGGCCACGTGCTCGGATATGCGTACGGCGGCACGCACCGGGAGCGCGCGGCGTATCAATGGTCGGTGGAGGTATCGGCATACGTGCGTCCCGAGGCGCACCGGCGCGGTATCGGGCGGGCGCTGTACACGTCGCTGTTCGCCGCGCTGGTAGTGCAGGGATTCCGTAACGCGTACGCGGGGATAACGCTGCCGAACGACGCGAGTGTGAAGCTGCACACGGCGGTCGGGTTCACGCACTTCGGCGTGTATCGGGGCATCGGGTACAAGCTCGGCGCCTGGCACGACGTGCGTTGGTACGAGCGAGCGCTCGCTCCGCGTGACAGTGAGCCGGCATTGCCACGGCCGCTTTCCCAGTGCCGGAACGATCCGGACCTCATCGCGGCGCTCGAAACTGGAATGCGGTAGCAATGAGATCCACCGCGTTCACGCTGGTCCGCGCGATCACGTACTCCGCCCTTTTCATCGGCTTTCTGCTGATATTCCTGCCCGCCCGAGTTCTCGAGTGGTCAGGACTCGTGCGGCCAGCGCAAGTTGGCGCGGTGCAGATCGCCGGCATGTTGGTCGGCGGATTCGGCGCAGTCGTGGCAGTGTGGTGCATCCTGACATTCAGCACGATCGGTCGCGGAACGCCCGCACCATTCGATCCGCCTCGCCGACTGGTTGTTGCGGGCCCGTACCGCTTTGTGCGCAACCCCATGTACATCGGCGCGGCGCTGGCCCTTGCCGGCGCCGCGCTCTCTTACCAGTCGTGGGCGCTAGCCGGCTATGCGGGGCTGTTCCTACTGGTCATGCATCTGTTCGTCGTGCTGTACGAGGAATCCGCGCTGAAAGAGACCTTCGGGCCCGAGTACGCGCGATACTGCGCGACGGTTAAACGGTGGTGGCCCGCGGCAGGGCGGTCCTGAATGCTGTACATGGTCGTCGAGACATTTCTCAACGGTGATCCTGCTCCTGTTTACCGGCGGATGCGTGAGAGCGGGCGCCACATGCCTGAAGGGCTTCACTACATATCGAGCTGGGTCACGGACGACCTTACGCGTTGTTACCAGGTGATGGAGACGGACCGCCGCGAGCTGCTGGACGAATGGATCGCGCACTGGTCCGATATCGTGGGGTTTGAGGTTTTTCCCGTGATGACTTCGGCAGCGGCGCGCGCGACTGTCGAGCTGGAGCTCTGATTCTGCGCGGCAGGTTAACGCGGATCGCCGACACCCGGTTGATATAGCGACCGGATGCGCTGGGCGCGGAAGACGTAACCGGGGTTACCAGCCAATCTCCACGCAACATTTCCCTGTGCGCCATACTCTTCAACGCCGCCGCCATTGCCGCATGACAATCACCGGCCGCTGTGTCACGGTTGCCAGGCGGGAGCGCGGTGATTTCCGACCGTGATTTGCCGGACATCGCTGCCGTCGGCGCGAACGGTGTACAGACCGTCACCGCGCGCGAACACGAGCTTCGTGCCGTCACGCGACCAGGCGGGCTCGAAGCCGCTCGTCAGGCGCTTAACGGCAGTGCCGTCAACGCTCATTACGGCGATTTCCGTCGCGAACATGTCACTGCGGGTATAAGCGATCTTACTACCGTCTGGACTCCAAGCAGGGGACTCGTCGTAGCTGTCCGCACGGTCAAACCGCACCAACCCCGTACCACTCCTGTTCATCACGCATATGTCGACGCTTCCGGTGGCCGCCCGGCAGGTAAAAGCGATGCGCTGTCCGTCGGGAGACCAGGTCGGGTTCGCTGACCAAAGGATTCCAGGCGGGTCGAAAGGCTGGGCTGGCGATCCATCGAGCCGGAGAACGAACAACTGACGATTCTGACCAGGCCGGTAAAAAGCTATTGCATCACCTGCGGGCGTCCACGCCGGCTCGCGGCCGCCCGCACCTTCTGCCAACTGCGTAACGGTGCGGGTCGCGACGTTCATGATCGCGACCCCTCCGGTGCATGGGAAATAGTAGTCGCACGCGTCATTTGAGAACGCGATCCTGCTGGCGTCAGGTGACCACGCCGGATCAATCCCGGACGCGACATCCACCGCGCCGAA